>DATFRN010000330.1:0-2328 GCA_035263165.1 Acidimicrobiales bacterium
GTGGTCGTGCGCTAGCAGGGTGCGGAAACAGGCACGCCGTCATAGCCACCGCGGTCAGTGCTTCCCGCTCCTGCTGCTCCGCAGCGGGCCGCTCGGGCCACGGCTACGCCGTACGGCGCAGCCTCTAGACGCAGCGGTCCAGGAAGGCGGTGATCCGGTCCCGCGCCCGCTCGGCCAGCGCCATCGGGAAGCGCAGGAACCCGTGGATGCAGTCGGGGTACACGGCCAGCTCCGCCTGGTTGCCCCAGGCCCGCCAGCGGGCGGCCATGAACAGGTTGTCGTCCAGCAGGTGGTCGGCGTGGCCGACCGTGAACAGCGCCGGCGGCAGTCCGGTCAAGTCGGCGTAGAGCGGCGAGCACGCCGGGTCGGACAGGTCGGCCAGGCTGCGGCCCGGGAGGTAGGCGTCGACCACCTCGTCGTGGTCGCGGCCGATGACGTCGCCGAGGTCGCTCGGCCGGACGCCGCGCATCGACGGGGTCCGGCCGAAGTCGAACAGGCCGTACTCGAAGTTGACCCCGGCCACCCGGTCGATGCGGCCCAGCTCGTCGCGGATCCGCAGAACGGTCGTGGCCGCGTGGGTTCCGCCGGCCGACTCGCCCCCGATCAGCAGCCGGTCCGCGCCGCCGTCGAGCAGCGCGGCCGCGACGGCCAGGCAGTCGTCCGCGCCGGCCGGGAACGGGTCCTCCGGCGCCAGCCGGTAGTCGACCGACACGACGGTCACGCCGACGTCCTTGCTGATCGCCAGGTTGGCGACATCGTCCATGCGGGCGGCGCCGAACATCATCGCCCCGCCGTGGATCTGGAGGTAGGTGGCCCGCGGCTCGGGGTGGTGGAACACGCGGCAGGGCACGCCGCCCACGTTCTCGTCGACACCGTCGGGCGAGGCGGGCACCAGCTCGGCGATCCCCTGCCGGATGCGGGCGAGCCGGGCGGCACGGTCCTCGCCGGGCGGTCCGCTGAGCTGCATCGCCTCGACCACGCTCGGGGTGAGGGCGCGGGCCTCGGCCCGCAGCTCCTCGTACTCGTCGGGCCACAGGGTCATGGGGGTCACTCCTCCGGTCGGGCGCCGCTGCGGGCGATCGCCCGCTCGTCGGTGCCGAGGTAGCTGGCCACGACGGCCGGGTCGTGACGGATCGTGGCGGGGTCGCCCTCGGCGATCACCCGGCCGAGCTCCAGGCAGTAGACGCGGTCGCTGATGCCCATGATCAGCGGCATGTCGTGCTCGATCACCAGCAGCGAGGCCCCGAGCTCGCGCCGCACCTCCAGGATGAGCGGGCCGAACGCCTCGGTCTCCCGCTGGGCCACGCCGGCGGTCGGCTCGTCCAGGCACAGCACCCGGGCGTCGTGCGCCAGCAGGCCGGCCAGCTCGACGATGCGCCGGGTCCCGGTCGACAGGTCGCCGACGTAGGCGTCGGCGTAGGGGCCGAGGCCCAGGAAGTCGAGCAGGTCGTGCACGTCGGACCGCCGCGCCCGCTCCAGGCGGACCGACGGCGGCAGGCACAGGGCGCTGGCGACGAAGCCGGTCCGGCGGCGGGCCTCGCAGGCGACGAGCACGGTCTCGGCCACGGTCAGCTCGGGGAAGAGGGTCGCCGCCTGGAAGCTCCGCCCCAGGCCGGCCCGGGCCCGGCCGGCCGCCGTGCGCGGGGCGGGCCGGCCCAGCAGGTCGACGGTGCCGCGGGCGGGGACGAGGCCGCCGACGGCGTTCATCAGCGTGGACTTGCCGGCGCCGTTGGTGCCGATCAGCCCGACGACCTCGCCGGCGGCCACCTCGATCGAGGCGCGGTCGACGGCGGTGATCCCGCCGAAGGCGACGACCACGTCGGTGGCCCGCAGGGCCGGGGCCCCGGCCGGCAGGGGCGCCGGCTCGGCGGCCCGGCGGACGGGGACGGCCGGCCGGCGGGCGGGCGGCGCCGGTCCGGCCCGCCGCTCGGCCCACTCGATGACGGCGTTCCGGGCGGCATGGCCGATCTGGACCAGGCCGCCCGGGAAGTACAGGAGCAGCACGAGCAGGCCGAGGCTCGACGTCAGCAGGGGCACGAGGTCGTTGCCGGGGAAGAACGCGGGCAGCCCGATGATCCACACCGCGCCGAACACTGCCCCGGTCACCGAGCCGAGGCCCCCGATCACGACGATCGACACCAGCAGCAGCGAGTCGCCCACCGTGAACAGGCGGTCGCTCGGGATCGCCTGCACGTTGGCGGCCAGCAGGGTGCCGCCGAGCGCCGCCATCCCGCCGGACAGCGCGAAGGCCCGGAGCCGGGTCATGGTCGTCGACACGGTGTAGGCCGATGCCCCGTCCGGGTTGTCGCGCACCGCGATCGTGCCCCG
>DATFRN010000331.1:0-10595 GCA_035263165.1 Acidimicrobiales bacterium
CCGCCTCGGTGGCTGCGGCCGCCACGGCCGTCAGGGTGTCGTCGAGCTCCTTGCGGATGGCGAGCGTCGGCGGCAGGAACGACACCTGCTCGCGCTGCAGCTTCTTGCGGACCCACCACATCTCGTCATGCGTCTCGTCCACGTCGGGGAGGGGCCGGCCGTGACCGGGCAGGTTGTCGAAGTCGCCGTTCTCCATCGCCTGGCGGATCTGGCGGTCGATCCACGTCTCCCAGGACACCCCGGGTGGCTTCCGTCCGGTCATGACGCCCTCCGTGCTCGTGAACAGCTTCACATGCGAGCGGGGGAATGTCACCCCTCCGCCGCTCATCCAGGTCCCCGCTCGGCCTCGGAGTACCGGTGGAGGACCGTCCACGCCCGCCAGGAGACCGACGATGCGCAAGACCCTTCTCACCCTCGGAGCGACCGCGACCGCCGCCACCGCCGCGGCGGTCGCCCTCGTGCTCGCCGCCCCGGCCTCCCCCGACGGAGGCCCGTCGCGCCGCGGCGAGGGCGTCGACTCGCACACCACCCCGGCCACGATGCGCGTGGAGTCGGGCGACTTCCCCTCCTACGACTACCGGCTCGTCAGCATCGTCGACTCGTGGCCGAAGAAGTACACCGGTGTCGGCCTCAAGGCCGACTCCAACGAGGTCGCCGTCGAGTGAGCAGGCTCCTGGCGGACGGCCGCCGCCTCCCGTCGCTCGACGGCGAGGGGGCCCGGCGGCTGCGCGAGGTCCTCGATCGGGCCGGCTACTCGGACCGGCGGATCGCCGAGACCCTCGGGGTCGAGGACGTCCCGGCGCTCGACCGGTTGTCGGCGCACGTGCTGGCCCGCCGGCTCGGCGATGCCGATCGGCTCGACGTGCTCGCCCGGCTCCTTCTCCTCGGGGGCGACGTCGGGCGCGACGCCGCGCGCGCCGCCCTGCGCCCGCTGGCGTTGGAGGAGTGCGAGAGGCTGGGCCTGGTGACGCTCGACGGCGATGTCGTGCGCGCCGACTACCGGGTGGTGCCGCACGACGGCCTGCTGCTGCTCAGCGACCGGCCGCGCTCCCCGAGCCGGCCGCTCCGGCCCGACCACGTGCTGGGGCCGAACCCGTCCGCCGCGCTGCTCGCCGACGTCACGGTCAGGCCGCAGGTCGGCACCGTGCTGGACCTCGGGACCGGATGCGGGATCCAGGCGCTGCTCGCCGATCGCCACGCCGACCGCGTGGTGGCCACCGACCTGAACCGGCGGGCCGTCGAGATCGCTTCGTTCAACGCGGCGCTCAACGACGCCGACATCGACTGCGTCGAAGGCGACCTGTTGGAGCCCGTGCGCGGCCGGCGGTTCGACCTGGTCGTGTCTAACCCCCCGTTCGTGATCTCGCCCGACGCCAGCTTCCTGTTCCGGGACAGCGACTCGGGGGGCGAGGGGATCGCGCGGCGGATCATCGAGGGCGCCGCCGGGCTGTTGAACGAGCGCGGGTTCTGCCAGCTGCTGATGAACTGGGCCCACATCGACGGGGTCGACTGGCGGGAGCGCATCGAGCAGGCCTTCGCCGGCTGCGGCTGCAACGCCTGGGTGCTGGCACTGCAACGGGCCGAGCCGGACGTCTACGCCAGCCTGTGGATCCGCCACGAGGTGAGGACCGCCTCCGCGGTCGGCGACGCCCTGGACGAGTGGATGCGCTACTACGACCGCGAGGGCATCACGGGGATCAGCTGGTGCGTGGTGACCATGCGCCGAGCGCCGGGGCCGGACACCTGGCTCGCGCTGGACGAGGTGCCGACCGGGATCCACGCCCCTGTCGGCGACCACCTCCTGCGCTGCTTCGAGGCCCGCGAGGCGCTGGCCGGGCTCGGCCCCGACGCCCAGCTGGAGCTGCGCCCGCGCCTGGCGCCCGAGACCCGGCTGGAGCAGCGCTTCACGCCGGCGCCCGACGGCTGGGCGCCTGGCGAGGGTCGCCTGCGCCGGGACGGAGGGCTTCCCTTCGAGCCCTCGGTCGACACGCAGCTGGCGAACCTCCTGGTCGCCTGCGACGGCACCCGGCCGTTGCGCGAGCTGCTGGCCGAGGCGGCGGCGGCCGCCGGCGTGCCCACCGACGCCGTCGTCCGCTCCGGCGCCGGCGTGGTCCGGGAGCTGATCGAGGCAGGGTTCCTGCTCCCCGGGTAGCGTCCCATCCCGGCGGGGGATCGAGGGGAGGCGGTTCACATGCGCCCAACGCGGTCGTCGACCGGCCGGCGCCGGGTCGCGGGGTTGGCCTCGCTCGCGGCGATCGTGGCGGCGATGGCCGTCCCGCTCGGCGCTCCCGCCGCGCACGCGGCGCTGGTGAGCCCGGTGAGCACGTTCGGCAGCGCCGGCTCGGGCGCCGGCCAGCTCGACGGCCCGCAGGGGGTGGCGATCCAGCAGACCAGCGGCAAGGTGTACGTGGCCGACGCCGGGAACGCCCGCGTCGACGTGTTCGGCCCCGACGGCGCCTTCATCCGTGCCTTCGGGTGGGGCGTCGCCGACGGCCAGGCCAGGGCCGAGGTCTGCACCTCGACCTGCCGGGCCGGGATCGCCGGCTCGGGGCCGGGGCAGTTCTCGCGTCCGGCGGGCATCGCGTTCGGCAACGCGAAGGGATGGGCGTCGACCAGCAAGGTGTTCGTCGCCGACGCGGGCAACAACACGGTCGAGGAGTTCGACGCCGACGGCACGTTCGTGGCCACGATCGACGGCACCGGCACCCCGCAGGGCCGCTTCCAGAGCCTCGCCGGCGTGGCGGTCGACCAGGACGGCCACCTGTGGACCGCCGACGGCGGCACCAGCAATGTCGACGAGTTCGACGGCGGGCGCCACGTCGTCCAGGAGTGGACCGACACGCACGGCAGCCCGAGCGCGATCGCGGTCGACTCCGCCGACGGCGCCGTGTACCTGATCACGAACGGCATCACGGAGCGGTGGACCTCGACCGGCCGGCCGACCGGTGAGGTCGACCGCCCGGTCTTCCTCGGGTCGGAGGGGTTCGCCGGCCCGACCGCCTCGGCGCTGGCGCTCGACACGGGCACCGGGAACCTCTACGTCGACCACAACGCCGACCCGGCGAGCGACGTCACGGTCTACGACCGCACGGGAATCCCTCTCGACGACCTCCCGCTCGGCTCGGCGGACAGCTCGCAGGGCCTCGCCGTCCGCTCGCGGCGGCCCGGCAGCCCCGGCGGCAAGCAGGCCCTGTACGTGGCGGACGCCGGCGACGACACCGTGACGGTCTACGCCCCGCCGGCCACGACCGGGGCGCCGCTGATCACCGCCGAGTCGTCCCGGCAGACCGGTAGGACGACGGCGACGCTGGCGGCCGGGATCGTCCCGCTCGGCCACGACACCACCTGCCGGTTCCAGTACGTCGGCTACGCCGACTTCAACGCCGCCGGCTACACCGACGCGACGACGGTCCCGTGCGCGCCCGCCAAGCTCGCCGCCGGCGTCGCCTACCGGGCGGCCAGCGCCGACCTGAGCGGGCTGACGACCGGCAGCGTCTACCACTTCCGCGTGGTCGCGACCGGCCCCGCCGGCACCACCACCGGCGACGACCAGGAGTTCCAGGCCGGCCCCGGCGCCTGGGCGGGCCTGTTCCGCTGCCCGGTCGACGACCCTGCGATGCTCGCCACCGACGGCGTGGGCGCCGAGTCGTTCTGCCTCGGGTCGAACTCGACGCACGGGAGCATCACGATCGGCAACCTCACGAACACGACCGGGAACACCAACCTCCAGGTCGGGATCGTGCTCGACCAGACCGACTTCACGTTCTCGCCGGTCGAGCCGGCCGGTGGGGCGCTCGTCGCCGATCCGGTGCAGCTCACCACACCGGTCGGCCCGGTGACCGCGGTGCCGGTGTCGGCCGGCACGCCCTCGAACTTCGACCTGATCGCGGGGATCTCCACCGGTCAGCCGATCATCACGATCCCGATGAAGATCCGGCTCGAGGGCAACCCGTTGCTGGGCCCGGACTGCTCGATCGGGTCGGACGCGGACCCGATCCTGCTGAGCCCGCAGAACAGCGACCTGTCGAACGCCAGGGCCGTCGGCGGCTTCTTCAACCTCGACAGCAGCGGCGTACCCGATCCGGCCGGCCCCGAGCAGGCGCTGACGGTCACGGGGGCGGTCCAGCGGGACGACGCGTTCGCGGTGCCGGGCGCGACGGGGTGCGGCGTCGACGGCTCGCTCGATGCGGCCGTCGACGCGGTCGCGGGCGTCCCCTCGCCGTCGGGCAGCAACCACGTCGTGCTCGAGGACGCCTCCTCGACCCTCGTCACCCCGGTGGGTGGACCCCCGACGTTCGCCGTCCGGACCGGCCAGCAGTTCGCCGACGACTGGCACGTGGCGTTCGGCTAGCCGGTCTCAAGAGGCGAGGCGGGGCCGCGACGCGGCCTGAGACGGTGGCGCGGCGCGCCGTGCGTAGCGTCCGCCCTCATGGCTCTCCGAGACAAGCTCGCCGAGCGGGCCGCGCCCTTCCTCGAACCCGGTGAACAGGTCCGCTACGTCTTCCAGGCGCAGGAGGGCCCCTCGCCCTGGCTGCTCGGCGCCCTCTTCCAGCGCTACCGCATCGTGTGCGTGACCGACCGGGCGGTCGTGGTGCTCTCCATCCCGAAGATGCGCGGCAAGCCCGACGGCGTCATCGCCCGGCTGCCGCGGAACACGGAGATCGGCCGGATGTCGGGCATCTTCGGCAAGACACGGATCACCGGCAAGAAGATGTACGTGCACCGCCGGTTCCACAAGGACGTGGCCGCGGCCGACGCCGAGGTCGTCCGGGCCGCCGCCCGCTGACGGCGCCCGATCCACGCTCAGGCGGTGGCGACGTAGCGCCTGACGCCCTGCGTCGCCATCCGCCGGAAGGCCGAGTGCACCTCCTCGGCCGACCAGGCGACGCCGTCGTCGAGCCACCAGACGAGCACCCCCATGCAGGCGCTGGCGACGAACCGCATGGCGGCGGCGAGCTCGGGCCGGTCGAGGTCCGCCTCGGGGAACTGGGACCGGACGTGGGCCCGGACGAGGTCGTCGATGCCCTCCTGGAGGATGCGGACGATCAGCTCGTGGTTGCCCCTGCCGGGCTCGGGGCCCCAGGTCTCCCGGTAGCGCTCGACGTGCCGGAACACCGCGACCAGCGGCTCGAGGAACGGGGTGTCCGCCCCGGCCTGCCGCTCGGCGGCCTCCTTCTCGGCGGCCAGGGCGGCGTGGACGTCCTCGAACCCGCTCCGGAGGAGATCCTCCTTGTCCCGGTAGTGGGCGTAGAAGGTCGACCGCCCGACGTCCGCCCGGTCGAGGATGTCCTGGACCGTGACGCGGTCGTAGCCCTTCTCGTGGACGAGCGAGACGAAGGCGTTGCGGAGCAGCTCGCGGGTGCGCCGCACACGCCGGTCGGTCGGCGACGGGCCCATCAGCCGCCCCCGTTCCCGGACAACCGGGCCGCCGCCGTTCGGTAGCGGACGAACCGGCCGCGATTGGTTGTTGACAGCATCTCCGGATCGTAGCCAAGAATCGGACATGCTGTTCGATTCAACACAAGTGTCCGCTAACGCGGGGATCGTCGTCGAGGGGATCACCAAGCGCTACGGCGCCCGCACCGCCCTCGACGACGTCTCTCTCGAGGTGCCCCCCGGGACGGTGCTCGGGCTGTTGGGGCCGAACGGTTCCGGCAAGACGACGCTGGTCCGGATCCTCACGACGTTGATCCGACCCGACCGGGGCCGGGCGCTGGTGGCCGGCCGCGACGTGGTGGCCGACGCCGCCCGGGTCCGGCGCGCCATCGGCCTGGTGGGCCAGCACACGGCGGTCGACGACTACCTGAGCGGCCGGGAGAACCTCACCCTGGTGGCCCGGCTGTTGCGGATGGGCCGGGCCGCCGCGGACGCCCGGGCCGGCGAGGCGCTCGACGCCTTCGGGCTGAGCGACGCCGCCGACGCCCCCGTGGCCGGCTACTCCGGCGGGATGCGGCGCCGGCTCGACATCGCCGCCACGCTCCTGACGCAGCCCGAGGTGGTCTTCCTGGACGAGCCGACCACCGGCCTGGACCCGGCCAGCCGCCGCGAGGTCTGGACGCTGGTCGAGCGGCTCAGCGCCGGCGGCACGACGGTCCTGCTGACCACGCAGTACCTGGAGGAGGCCGACCGGCTGGCGGACGGCGTGGCGGTGATCGACCAGGGCCGCCTGATCGCCACCGGGACGCCCGGCCAGCTCAAGCGCCGCCTGCTGGGCGACACGATCCGGATCCGCCTGGCGGACCCCGCCCGGATGCACGACGCGGTCGACACGCTCCGGGCGGCCGTCCCCGCCGGCGGGCTCGACCACGACCGCGAGTCCGTCGACGTCCGGGTCCCCGACGGCGCCGCCGTCCTGCCCGACGCCCTCCGCCGGCTCGACGGCCGCGGCATCGCCGTGACCGCGGCCGAGATCCGCCGCCCCGACCTCGACGACGTCTTCCTCGCCCTCACCGGGCACGCCCCCGCCGGCGACGACCCCACCCCCGATGCCCGCCCGCGGGCCCACGGCCACCAGAGGAGCCACGCATGAGCCTGTCCACCCCCGCCCCGCTGTCGCCCGCCGCCGCGCCGTCGCCGGCGGCGCCCGGCCCCGGCCCGTCCCCGACGGCGGGCCCGCGGCCCCGCCCGGTGCGGGACGCGCTCCTGCTGGCCCGGCGCACCTACATCCACCACCTGCGGGTCCCCAGCCTCATCGTGTTCCCGCTGGTCACGCCGATGATCTTCCTGCTGCTGTTCCGCTACATCCTCGGCGGGTCGATCGTCATCCCCGGCGTCAGCTACGTCGACTTCCTGGTCCCCGGGATCATCGTGCAGTCCATCACCTTCGGCGCCACCCAGACCGGGGTCGGCCTCGCGACCGATGTCGGGCAGGGCATCGCCGACCGCTTCCAGGCGCTGCCCATCTCCCGCTCGGCGGTGGTCGCGGGGCGGGTCCTGGTCGACACCGCCCGCAACCTCGTGCTGGTCGGCACGGTCCTCGTGGCCGGGCTGGTCATCGGCTTCCGACCGGACACCGGGCCCGCCCAGCTGGCGCTGGCGGTCGGGCTGGCCACCGGCTTCGCCTTCGCCTTCGGGTGGCTGTCCGCCTTCATCGGCCTCAACGTCCGCCACGCCGAGGCCGTGCACGACGCCGGCTTCGTGTGGGTGATCCCGCTCACCTTCGCCAGCTCCGCCCTGGTGACGGTCGACTCGATGCCCGCCGCCATCCGGCCGCTGGCCCGGCTCAACCCGGTCACCAGCGTGGCCGACGCGGTGCGGGCGCTGCTGCTGGGCGACCCGGCCGGCACGGCCACGGTCCACGCCCTCCTGTGGATCGCCGCCCTGCTCGCGGTGTTCGTGCCCCTCGCCGTCCGGGCCTACCAGAAGCGGTAGCCCGACGCACCTCGTGGATCCGGCTCGGCCCGCCGCCGCCCGCGGCGCGTCCACACTTCTCCCATGACCGTGTCGCTGCATCACATCGTCATCGACGCCCACGACCTGCCGGGGTTGGCTCGATTCTGGAGTGAGGTTCTCGGCTGGAAGGTCCTCTCCGAACGGGAACGAGAGGTCGTCATCGGCAGCGACGTGGACGCCTCCGTCGGGATCTGCCTGATGCCCGCCGGCGACACGAAGTCGGTGAAGAACCGTGTCCACCTCGATCTCAACCCGGGGGGGGACGCCGGGCCCGAGGACCGGGACGCCGAGATCAGGCGCATCCTCGCCCTGGGTGCCCGGCGAGTCGACATCGGCCAGACCGGCGACGAGTCCTGGACCGTGCTGGCCGATCCGGAGGGCAACGAGTTCTGCATCCTCCGGCCGAAGAGGACGCTGATCGGCTGAGCGCAACATGCTCTGGGCCGCGGCCGTCCGCTCGCCTAGTCTCTGGGTCGCAGTCGCGGCGGGTTGGGAGAGGGAGCGCCGTGCCGGACGGATCAGATCAATCGACGAACGCGGGTGAGCCCCCGTTCGCGATCGACTTCAGCGTCGCCCATCCGGCCCGCCTCCAGAGCTTCCTGTCCGGCGGCGAGAGCTACTTCGCCGCCGATCGGGAGGCCGCCGAGGAGATGGCGGCGGCGTTGCCCAGCGGCATCGACACCGCCCGCAGCGTGATCCGGGCCCTGGGCGCCTTCGTCGGCCGCAGCGTGCGCTACCTGGCGGGCGAGGCCGGCATCGGGCAGTTCCTCAACATCGGGGCTGCGCCGCCCGGCGAGAAGCAGGTCCACGATGTGGCCCAGGAGGCCATGCCGGACGCCCGCTTCGTCCACGTCAGCGACGACCCGGTGGTGCTGGCGGAGTCTCACGCGCTGCGCCGTTGCTCCTCCGAGGGCGTGGCCGCGTACGTCCACGGCGGCCTGGCCGACCTCCCCAGGGTCCTCGAGCAGACGGCCGACACGCTCGACCTGGCCAAGCCGGTCGCCGTCCTGCTGGTGACGACCCTGAACTTCGTGCCGGACGAGAGCGACCCCCACGCGACCGTGGCCCGACTCGTGCGGGCGCTCGCCCCGGGCAGCCACCTGCTCGTGGCCCACCCCAGCTTCGACATCGCGGCCGAGGGCATGCCCGAGGCGTCGGCCCGACTGAACCAGACGCTGAACGTCCCGTGGGTCGTGCGCAGCCGCGACGAGATCGCCCGGTTCTTCGACGGCCTCGACATGGTCGACCCCGGCCTGGTCCCGATCGACGAATGGCGACCGGACGGCGGCAACCCGCCACCGGCGGGACGACGGGTCCCTCCCATCTTCGGCGGGCTCGGCCGGAAGCCCTGACCCTACGAGTTGGCGAGTGCCTCCTTGGCGAGGACGTCCAGATCCAGCCGCCGACCAGCGGCCCAATGGATGGAGAACTCGGCCGGGCTGAGCGCCTCCCGCAGCAGGCTCAGATGCCGGCCTCGCCAGGTGTTCCATCGAACCATGCTGCTCGATCCGACGTCCGCAGCGGTCTCGCCGGCACCGGCGAAGAGCTGCGCAGCCGAGACGTGGTTCCCGGTGCGGGTCAGGACGATGGCGATGCCCTCGACGGCGTAGACCATCCCCCGCCTGTCCCCGGTGTCACGCCACAGCTTGAGTGCGTCCCGGTAGCCGCGCGTCGCCTCCGTGTCGCGTCCCGCAAGGTCGTCGAGCCAGGCAAGGCCCCACATGGCGGACGCCATGCACCAGCTGTCCGCGATCGCGAGCACGTCGCTGAAGTGCTCGCGAGCCCGCTCCTGATCGGTGGCGATCGAGAGGTAGCCACAGGCATTGAGGGCGAGGGCGAGGGTCCGTTGATCTCCGAGCTGTCGAGCGAGGGCCATCGCCTCGGTGGACGCGTCGGCACACCGGTCGCTCTCGTCGACGACGGCAAGGTAGGCCGCGTACGACGCCAGGTCGTGCGCGTAGCGGCGGAGCTGCCCCGACTCGCGCAGTTGTTCGAGACCGCGCTCGCACAGCGCCATGCCCCCAAGACGATCTCCCTCGTCCACCAGCCGGACCAAGCCGAGGACGATGTGGGCGCGTGCGACAGGCGGGACGCCGGCGGATGCCGAGCACGCCGCGCTCTCCTCGCACCAGCGGACGGCCAGGCCGTGGCGCCCCTGGGACCACGCACTCCACGCCCCGTTCGCCAGCGCATCCGGGCGCGACGCGTCGAGCTCGCCGTCGTCGAGCACCGCCTCGAGAGCGTTCATGATGGTGCCTCCCCAACCCCACAAGCACCACGTGTCGACCAGTGCCGCCGTGAGATCGGCCACGGCCCCACAGTTGTTCGCTTCCACCGCATAGTTGAGCGCCAGGCGGAGGTTGGACGACTCCTCCGACAACCGCTGGCTGCGGACGTCGACATCGGCGATCACGGCGGCGCCGACGAGCTCCTCGGCCAACGTGGCATAGAACTCGACGTGCCGCCGGCGGGCGACGTCCTCCACGCCTGTCTCGCTCGCCTTCTCCGTCCCGTAGGCGCGCACGGTCTCGAGCAGGCGCAGCCGCGTCACCCCGGCCTTGGTGTCGGCCACGACCATCGACTTCGCGACCAGACCGGACAACACGTCCAGGACATATCGGTCCGGAGAGGTGCCCTCGCTCACGGCCTCGACGGCGGCCAGCGAGAAGCCCGGGGCGAAGATCGCAAGTCTCGACAGCAGCTCCCTCTCGTCCGGATCGAGGAGCTCGTAGCTCCAGTCCAGCGTCGCACGGAGGGTCCGATGATGATCGATGTGGTCCGAGCGGTGTCCGAGCACGCGGAACAGCTGATCCAGGCGGGAGACGATCTCCTCGGGCGCCATGGTCGGGATGCGTGCTGCAGCCAGCTCGATCGCCAGGGGCAGTCCGTCGAGCGCACGACACAGCTCGGCGACCGCCACCGCGTTGTCACCGTCGAGCCGGAAGTCCGGGCTGTAGCTCTGCGCCCGCTCGACGAACAGCTGAACGGCGTGCGCCGCGGCGATCGTCTCGGGCGCGTCGTCGCGGGGAGTCGTCAGCGGCGGGACCGGGAGCAGGACCTCGCCGTCGATCCCGAGCGGCACCCTGCTGGTGGCGAGGATGCGGACGTTCGGGGCTCGCTGGAGGATCTGTTCACACAACGCGGCGATCGGGGCCCGTACGTGCTCGCAGTTGTCCACGAGGAGCAGGCCGGTGCGGGCTGCG
>DATFRN010000332.1:0-14462 GCA_035263165.1 Acidimicrobiales bacterium
GCTCGACGTTGGTCACGATGGCGGTGGCGGCCCCGAGGGCCAGGAACGTCCCGTCGCTCTCGTCGGCCTCGACCACCAGCGGCCCGTCGCCGCCCCACGCCGCGCTGCGGCCCAGGTGGTCGATGGCGGCGCCCACCACCCAGCCGGGCCGGCGGCCGGTGCCGGCCAGGATCGTCGTGACGAGCGCCGAGGTGGTGGTCTTGCCGTGGGTGCCGGCCACGGCCACGGTCGTGCGCTCGCGGGTCAGGCCGGCCAGCGCCCCCGACCGGTGGACCACGGACACGCCGCCCGCCCGGGCCGCCACCACGTCGGGGTCGTCGTCGCGGGTGGCGGTGGAGGTGACCACCGCGTCGAGGTCGCCGGGCAGCGGCGGGCGGTCGGGCCCGGTGGTCACGACCACGCCGGCCGCGCCCAGCATGGGCAGGAACGGCGTGGTGGGCGCCGGGTCGTGGCCGCTCACCTCGTGGCCGCTCTCGGCCAGCAGCGTGGCCACCGCGCTCATCCCCGCCCCGCCGACGTTGGTGACGTGCACGCGGCGGCGGGTCGACAGGTCGAGGGGCGCCGCGGGTTCAGGCACGGGCGTGCTCCTCGACCAGCGCGGCGATGTCGGCCGCCGCATGGGGGCGGGCCGCGGCCTTGGCGGCGGCGGCCATCTGCGCCAGGTGGGCCGGGTCGGCCAGCAGGCCGTCGACCTCGGCGGCCAGCCGGGCGCCGTCCAGCTCGGCGTCGGGCACCAGCACGGCGGCGCCCGCCTCCACCAGGTGGCGGGCGTTGGCGGTCTGGTGGTCGGCCGTGACGTAGGGCGACGGCACGACGACGGCGGGCAGGCCGGCGGCCAGCAGCTCGAAGCTGGTGCTCGACCCCGCCCGGCACACGGCCACGTCGGCGGCGGCCAGCGAGGTCGGCATGTCGTCGTCGTAGCGGATGGCCTGGTAGGCCAGCGCCGCCCCGGGCGGCACCGGCGGGCCGGCGCCGGTGATCTCGTCCCAGTCCCGGGCGCCGATCACGTGGCGGACGTGGAGGTCGGCCCGGTCCGCCCAGCCCCGGCTGGCCTCGACCGCGGCCCGGTTGATGCGCAGGGCCCCCAGGGAGCCGCCGAAGATCAGCACCATCCGCCGGCCCGGCTCGACGTCGAGCTTGGCCCGGGCGCCGACCGCGTCGCGGGCCCGGTCGATCGCCAGCACCTCGGCCCGGACCGGGTTGCCGGTGACGACCGCCCGCGGCAGCGGCGTGCCCGGGAACGACACCGCGCACGCCCTGGCGAACCGGGCCACCAGCCGGTTGGCCGCGCCGGGCCCGGCGTTCTGCTCGGCCACCACGATCGGGACCCGGCGCACGGCCGCGGCCAGGGCGCAGGGCACGCTGGCGTAGCCGCCGACCGACACGACCACCCGGGGCCTGCGCCGGCCCACCAGCCGCCAGGCCCGCACCAGCGCCACGGCCAGGGCGCCGAGCGACCGCAGGTTCTGCAGGCTGAGCTTGCGCTCCAGGCCCCGGCCGGGCAGCAGGGTCAGCGCGAAGCCGGCCTCGGGCACCAGCCGGGCCTCGATCCCCCGCTCGCTGCCCACCAGCTCGACCGACGCCCGGTCGTGGCCCCGCTCGACCAGCGCCCGGGCGATGGCCAGCGCCGGCTGCACGTGGCCGGCCGTCCCGCCCCCGGCGATCAGGGCGAAGCAGCGGCGGGTGTGCGCGCCCTCCCTCACCCGGCCCGCCTCGCCGGCCGGGCCCCCAGGCGCCGCTCCGTCGCCTGGCGGGCCACCGACAGCAGCAGCCCGGCCCCGGCCATGCCGAACACCAGCGACGACCCGCCGGCGCTCACGAACGGCAGCGGCACGCCGGTGATGGGCAGGATCCCGATCACCGCCCCGATGTTGACGAACGCCTGCACGCAGAACCAGGTGGTCACGCCGACCGCCAGCAGCAGCCCGAAGCGGTCGGGGGCGTGCAGGGCGATGCGGATGCCGATGATCCCGAGCAGCACGAACAGGCCGACGACCGCCACCGCCCCGACCAGGCCCAGCTCCTCGCCGATCACCGCGAAGATGAAGTCGGAGTGGGCCTCGGGCAGGAAGCCCCACTTGGCCGTGCCCGCCCCCAGGCCCTTGCCGGCGATGCCGCCCGAGGCCAGGCCGACCAGCGCCTGGATGTTCTGGTAGCCCTTGTCGGTGGGGTCGGCCCACGGGTTGAGGAACGTCAGCACCCGGGCCCGGCGGTAGGGGGCGGCGAGCGCCAGGGCGGTGGCCGCCCCCACGCCCAGCGTCGACCAGCCGGCCAGCGGCACCCCCGGCGCCCCGGCCACGAAGCACAGCACCAGGGCGATGGCGGCCAGCACGATCGTGGTGCCCAGGTTGGGCTGGAGCATGACCAGCGCGGAGGCCACGGCCAGCGCGACGATCACCGGCCGCAGCGTGGCCCGGGTGTTGTGCATGTAGGCCGCCCGCCGGGCCAGCAGATCGGCCACCCAGACGAGCATGGCCAGCTTGACCAGCTCGGCCGGCTGCACGGTCAGGGGGCCGACGCCCAGCCAGCGGTTGGCGCCGTTGACCGGGCCGGCGCCCACCCCGGGCACCAGCACCAGCGCCAGCAGGCCCAGCGACACCAGCAGGAACGGTCCCGCCAGCCGGCGCCAGGCGTGGTAGTCGATCCGGGCCACCGCGATCAGCGCCACGGCCCCGCCCGCGGCCCACGCCGCCTGGCGCACGACGAAGTACCAGGACGAGCCGAACTGGTCGAGCGCGATGACCGACGAGGCCGACATCACCATCACCAGGCCGAGCAGGTTGAACACGGCGACCAGGAAGGCGAGCGCCACGAACAGCCCGGACGACTGGGCCCGGGCCCGCGGCCTGCGGGCCGTGGGGTGGCGGCGGCGCGCGTCGTCGACGGTGGTGGCGGCCGGGCTCATCGACCACCAGCCTCCCCCACGGGCCGGCGCGGGTGGGGCATCCTCACGAGCCCACCACCCCGGCGGAGATCGAGTCGGCGAAGAACAGGCCGAGCGCCACGGCCATGGCCATGATGGCCAGGATCCAGAACCGGATGATGACGGTCGTCTCGGGCCAGCCGCCCAGCTCGAAGTGGTGGTGCACCGGCGCCATGCGGAACACCCGCTTGCCGGTCAGCCGGAAGCTGCCCACCTGGACGATGACCGACAGCGTCTCGAACACGAACAGCGCGCCGACGATGGGCAGCAGCAGCTGGACGTTGAGCGTGAGCGCCAGGCAGGCCATGCCGGCCCCGATGGCCAGCGACCCGGTGTCGCCCATGAACACCTGGGCCGGCGGCGCGTTCCACCACAGGAAGCCGAGGATGGCGCCCACCATCGCCGCCGACGACACGGCCACGTCGAGGGCCCCGGTGATCTGGTAGTCGGCCGGGTGCCGGAAGGCCCAGAACGCCACCACGGTCAGCGTGATGAAGGCGTAGATCGACGACCCCGCGGCCAGACCGTCGAGGCCGTCGGTGAGGTTGACGGCGTTGGTGGTCGCGGCGATGAGCAGGACGGCCAGGATGATCCAGCCGACGTCGGTGAGGTTCCAGCCCGGGTAGTTCCAGCGGGTGAAGCTGAGCGTGGTCTCGACGTCGGTCCAGGCCACGCAGGCCACCGCGAAGCCGACGGCCACCACCAGCAGGCCGCCCATCTTCGCCCGCTTGGACAGCCCGAGGTTGCGCTCGTTCGAGACCTTGATCCAGTCGTCGAACGCCCCCACCACACCGGCGCCGGCGATGGCCAGCATGACCAGCACGCCGTTGGGGGTGAACGCCAGCCCGCCCCGCAGGTGGGCCGCGGCGTAGCCGGCGACGGCGGCCACCACGATGGCCACCCCGCCCATGGTGGGCGTGCCGGCCTTGGTGACGTGGCCGTCGGGCACGTCCTCGTGGATGGGCTGGCCCACGTGGTGGGCCTTGAGCCAGTCGATCAGGTAGCGCGTGCCGACCAGCGACAGCACGAGCGCGACCGCGCCCGCCAGGAACAGGGAGACCACTAGTCGGTGCTGCCTTTCGTCGCCACGGCGGCCCGCAGCGCCTCCCGGGCGACCTCGCGGTCGTCGAAGGGAAGGGCGCGGTCGCCGATCACCTGCGTCGTCTCGTGCCCCTTGCCCGCGATCACCACCACGTCGCCGGGCCCGGCGGCCCGGACGACCCCCGTGATGGCCCGGCGCCGGTCGGCGTCGACCTCGACCTCGGCGGCCGCCCCGGCGGGGACGCCCGCCTCGATGGCCGCGATGATCGCCGCCGGGTCCTCCGAGCGGGGGTTGTCGGACGTGATCACCACCCGGTCGGCCAGCCGGGCCGCCACCTCGCCCATGAGCGGCCTCTTGGCCGCGTCCCGGTCGCCGCCCGCCCCGAACACCACCGCCAGCCGGGCCCCCGGGGCCACCAGCTCGCGGGCCGCGGCCAGGGCCTGCTCCAGCGCGTCGGGCTTGTGCGAGTAGTCCACCACGACCGTGAACGGCTGACCCAGCTCGACGGGTTCGAACCGGCCCGCCACCGGCGGGGCGGTTCCGAGGCCCCGGGCGATGGCGTCGTCGTCGACGCCGAGGACCGACGCCGCGGCGGCGGCGCCGAGCGCGTTGCCGACGTTGAACCGCCCGGCCAGCGCCAGCGCGACCGCCCGGCCGCGCCAGGTGAACGACGCGCCCTGGGGCGTGAGGCGCACGTCGGCGGCGTCGTCGAGCCCGTAGGTGACCAGGTCCAGCCGGCCGGCCTCGAGCACGGACCCCGCCAGCCGCCGGCCCCAGGCGTCGTCCCGGCACACGATGGCGGTGCCGGTGAAGCCGGGCGTGAACAGCCGGGCCTTGGCGGCGAAGTAGGCGTCCATCGTCCCGTGGTAGTCGAGGTGCTCGGGCGACAGGTTGGTGAACACCGCGGCGGCGAACCGGGTGGCGTCGACCCGGCCCTGGTCGAGGGCGTGGGACGACACCTCCATGGCCACCGCGGCGTCGCCCCGCCGGCGGTGCCCGGCCAGCAGCGCCTGGAGCTCGGGCGCCTCGGGCGTGGTCCGGGCGCCCGACAGCGTGCCGATCACCCCGCACGGCCGCCCGGCGGCGCCGAGCACGGCGGCCAGCAGGTGGGTGAGCGTGGTCTTGCCGGCCGTGCCGGTCACGCCGACGACGGCCAGGTGGCGGGAGGGGTGGTCCCAGAACGCGGCCGACACCGGCCCCAGCGCGGCCCGCACGTCCTCGACGACCAGCTGGGGCGCGTCGACCGCCAGTTCGTGGTCGACCACCAGCGCGGCCGCCCCGGCGGCCACGGCGGCGGGCGCCAGGTCGTGGCCGTCGGCCCGGCTGCCCCGCACGCAGCAGAACAGCGCCCCGGGCGCGACGGCGCGCGTGTCGTGGACCACGGCGGTGATGTCGGGGTCGCGATCGGGCCCGGCCTCCCGGAGGCGGGCACCCTCGACGGCGGCGGCGAGGCGGCGGAGCAGCACTCCGTCAGTCCCCGGGCGGGGGCCCGGCCCGAACGGTGGTGGCGGTCGTCTTGGCCCGGGGCGCGGTCGTGGTGGTCGCCCCCCGAGCGGTGGTGGCGGTGGTCGCCCCCGGGCGGGTCGTGGTGGTCGACGGGGGCACGGTGGTCGGCGTGGGCGCGGCGGTGGCCCGGACCCGGGGGCCGTCGATGGCCAGCGGCGCCGGGGGCCGGGCGGTGGGCGCCACCCCCAGCAGGCGCAGGGCGTTGCGGCCGATGTCGGCGAAGGCGGGCGCCGCCACCTGGGCCGCGTAGGGCGAGGTGGTGGGCTCGTCGATCACGATGATGACCGACAGCTTGGGGTCCTCGGCCGGCAGGAACCCGGCGAAGGTCGAGATGTAGTGGAACCGCCCCGCCGCGTCCTTGTAGCCGCCGCCGGGCTGGGGCTTGCGGGCGGTGCCGGTCTTGCCGGCGGCGTCGTAGCCCTCGATGGCGGCGGCCCTGCCGGTCCCGGACGCGATCACCTGGGTGAGCATGGCACGCATCTCGGCCGCCGTGGTCGGCGACACCACCCGGCGCTGGGCGCGGGGGGCGGTGGCGTGCCGCTTGCCGTGCTCGTCGACGGTGGCCCGCACCAGCGTGGGCGGGACGTAGACGCCGTCGTTGGCGATCACGTTGTAGGCGTAGAGCATCTGCATGGCGGTGACGGAGATTCCCTGGCCGATGGGGATCGAGCCGATCGACGTCCCGGACCACTCGTCCAGGGGCAACAGCTGGCCCTTCTCCTCGTGCGGCAGCCCGAGCCCGGTCGTGTGGCCGAACCCGAACCGGCGAAGGTACTCCTCCAGCCGCTTCGGCCCCAGTTGCTGGGCGATCTCGATGGTCCCCACGTTGGACGACTTGGCGAGCACGTCGGTCACGGTCAGGTTGCCGGCGTGGCTGTCGTAGTAGGTGTGGTCCGCCACCCGCAGGGCCGAGGGCACGTTGATCACCGTGTCCGGCGTGACCACGCCCTCCTCGATGGCGGCCGACAGCGTGATCAGCTTGTTCACGGACCCGGGCTCGTAGTTGGCGGTGACGGCCAGGTCGTTGCTCGAGTTGCCGACGCCGTTCGTCCTGGGGTCGCGCTGCTCGTTGGCCATGGCCAGCACCTCGCCGGTCTCCGGGTTGGAGACGATGGCGATGCCGCCCCGGGCCCCGGTGGTGTTGATCTGGTTGGCCAGGATCCCCTCGACCGTGTACTGGAGGCCGCCGTCGATGGTGAGCACCAGGTCGTCGCCCGGCACCGCCGGGTCGATCTGGTGGCGGCCGGCGGGGATGGTGCGGCCCTCGAGGTCGCGCTCGACGATGAGCTTGCCGTTGCGGCCGGACAGCTCGCCGTCGAAGGCCTTCTCGACCCCGGACAGGCCGGTGTTGTCGACCCCGACCTCGCCGAGCAGGGCCCGGCCGACGTCGCCGGCCGGGTTGAAGCGGGCCTGCTCGGCGAAGGTGAGCACGCCGGGGATGTGGAGCGCCTTGACGGCGTGGGCCGTGCGGTCGTCGACCTGGCGGGCCAGGTAGACGAAGCGGCCCTGGCTGCGGAGCTTGGCCCGCAGCTTGGCCTCGTCCTGGTGGAGGACCGGGGCCAGCCGGTGGGCGGTGGCGGTCGGCTGGGTGATCACGCTGGGGTCGGCGGCGATGGTGGTGCGCGGGATGGAGATGGCCAGGTCCTCGCCGTTGCGGTCGAAGATCGACCCCCGGCCACCGGCCACGTCGATGGGACGGATGCGCTGCTCGTCGCCGTAGGCGACGTAGCGCTCGGCGCCGACGACCTGGACGTAGGCCAGGCGGACGACGACCGCGCCGAACAGGACGACGATGGCGACCAGCAGCCCGAGGGCGCGGGTGCGGGGGTCGCCGGCCCGGGCCCGGCCCCTGCCGCCCCCACCCCCCGCCGGCGGGCGGCGGGGGCGGGTCCGCTCGCCGCGCCGGGCGCGGTCGGGGGCGGGGGCGGCGGGGCGCCGGGGGGCGCCGGTGGTGGTCCGGGACGCCGGCCGGGACGTGGTCCGGGACGCGCCGCGGCCGCGGGTGGACGTGGTCGTGCGGGCACTCCGTGTCTTCGCCCCGCTCCGGGACCGGCTCGCCGTCGCGCCCGGCGGGCCGCCCCGGGCCGTCACGGCGCGGCCTCGAGATACGGCTTGACGCGCGCCGCGCTGGTGTCGGTCTGATCGGGCTGGTCGTCGGCCGGGGGGTCGGCCGGGGCGGGGTCAGCGGGCGTCAGCCACACGGTGTTGCCGGGCGGGACCATGCCCAGCTTCTCCCGGGCCTCCTTGGCGATGCGCTGGGGCGACTCCAGCTCGGCCACCTGGAGGCGCAGCCGCTCGTAGCGGGCCTGGGCCGTGGCCACGCGCTGGTCGAGGGCGTCCACCCGGGCCTGGCCCTGGATGAGCAGCGCGTGGCACACGGCCACGCCGAACAGGGCCACGAAGGCCAGCACGGTGAGCACCACGCCGGCCCGGGGGCTGAGGCGCAGGCCGAAGCGGCCGCCGATCGGGCCGACCACCCGCAGGTGGCGCCGCTCGGCGTCGTCGTCGCGCCGCCGGGGCAGCGCGCTGGGCAGGCGCACGACGCGGACTCCGGCCATCACGCCACCTCCTGGAGGTCGAGCTTCTCGAGGGCGCGGAGGCGGGCCGCCTCGGCGCGGGGGTTGGCAGCGACCTCGTCGTCGCTCGGGCGCCAGGCGCCCCGGCGGACCAGCCGGGCAGCCGGCCGGACGTCGGGGGGCACGGGCAGGTGGGACGGCCCGGTCCAGCCGCCGGTCTCGGCGTGGCGGAACCGGTCCTTGACGATGCGGTCCTCGCCCGAGTGGTAGGCGATGGCGACGCAGCGGCCGCCGGGGACCAGCGCGTCGATGGCGTCGTCGAGCGAGCCGCCCAGCACGGCCAGCTCGTCGTTGACCGCGATGCGGATGGCCTGGAACGTGCGCCGGGCCGGGTGGCCGCCCCGGCGGCGGGCGGGGGCCGGGATGGCGTCGCGCACGACGTCGGCCAGCTCGGCGGTGGTGGCCACCGGGCGGTGGGCGACGATGGCCCGGGCGATGCGGCGGGCGTAGCGCTCGTCGCCGTAGGCCCGGAGCAGGCGGGCCAGCTCGGCCTCGTCGGCGCCGTTGACCAGGTCGGCGGCCGTGGGCGCCCGGCCGGGGTCCATGCGCATGTCGAGCGGGCCGGGGGCGCGGTAGCTGAACCCCCGCTCGGGCCGGTCGAGCTGGGGCGAGCTGACGCCCAGGTCGAACAGGGCGCCGCTGGCGCCGGCCAGGCCCAGCTCGGCCAGCACGTCGGCCAGCCGGTCGAAGCGGGTGCGGTGGACGCTGGCCCGGTCGCCGAAGGGGGCCAGCCGGGCCCGGGCGGCGGCGACGGCGTCGGGGTCCTGGTCGAGCCCGACCACCGACAGGTGGGGGTGGGCCGCCAGCAGCGCGGCGGCATGGCCGCCCCCGCCGACGGTGGCGTCGACGACGACGCCCGGCGGCACGGGCGCGAGCAGCTCGACGACCAGGTCGACCATGACCGGCCGGTGGGCGAAGTCGGGTGCGGTCCCGCTCACCGCCGGCCTCCCCGGTCGGCGGCGCCCGCCGGGATGTCTCCCCGGGACGGGCTCGACGGGTCGGTAGCGGAGATGGGGCCTCCCACCGCGCCGGCCGGGGGCCGGGCGGCGAGCAGGACCGCACCGTGAGGGGCCGGCCGCGCCGGCGTCGCTGGCGACGCGGCCGGTTCCGGGGGCGAGGGGTGGACGGGGGTCGGGCGGCGGGTCACAGCTTCAGGTCCCTCGCCGCCTGGCGGAGGGCCGCGTCGGGCCCCTCCGGGATGGTGGCCATGCGCTGGTCCCAGCGATCGCGGGCCCACACGCCGAGCCGGGTGCGGGCGCCGACGACCATGACCGGGCCGGCCAGGTCGGCGAAGGCCCGCAGGCTGCGGTGCACGACGATGCGGCCCTGGGCGTCGGGCTGGACGGGGAAGGTGCCGGCGGCGAAGGCCTCGGCGGCCTCCTCGGACACGAGCCCGAGGGCCACGCCGTCGTCCCACCGGGCGAACACGGCCTCGATCTGGTCGTCGGGCCACAGGCCGAGGCAGCCGTCGAGCGGCCCGAGGTAGGCGCCGGCCGCCAGCCGGGGGCGGAAGGGGGCCGGCAGGACCAGGCGGCTCTTGTCGTCGATCGAGTGGTCGAACGAGCCGGTGAGGAGGCGGGGGCCGGCCGGGCGCGCCGGTGTGTCGACCGCCCCGACGGCGGTGGTACCGGCACCCGGCCGGGTGCCCTCGGGCGTGCCACTGCTCTCCACTTCGTGGGAAATTAACCCACCATGCCCCCCGGTACAAGGCATATGCCCACGTCAGAGGGCACACGACACGAACTGGCGTTCGTTGAGCGTGGGCGCGCGCGACCGCCGGAGGGCACCCGACGGGCGGTCAGACGAGCCAGGCGCCGCCGCGCATGAGGGTCCGCCCGACCAGTTCGTTCTCCTCCCGCCACGACTGGATCCGCTCCGGCCGCAGGAAGAGGAAGACGTACCCCGGGCTGGCCGCCGCATCCCACCCGGTGTGGGCGGCGAAGGCCGCCTCGGCCGCCGGGTCGACCCCCTGGTCGAGGATGCCGTCGACGATCCCCTCGATCAGCACCACGTCGCGGGTCCCGTCCAGCGCCACCCGCGCCCGCGGCTGGGCCCGCAGGTTGGCCACCGTCGCGCTCCCCCCGCCGGTGGACATCACGATCCGCTCCTCGTGCCACACGAACGACAGGGGCACCAGGTGGGGCTCGCCGCCGCCGGCCGCTGACGCGGTGGCCAGCCAGAGGTCGATGTCGGCTGCCAGCCGGGCCAGGAGGTCGGACTTCCGCTGCGCGCCCGGGCGGGCCGGTTCGGGGGTCGCCATCCGGGTGACGCTAGTGCCGGGTCAGCGGGCCGGGAGATGGCGCATCAGCGCGGCCAGCAGGTCGGCCGGGGCCACGCCGGTGCCGGCGGCCGCGTCGGCCACCGCCCGGGTGCCCGCGGCGTCGAGGCGGAGGAGGGGCGTGAGCGGCTCGGGATGCCAGCGGGTGTAGGCGGCGCACTGGAAGCGGGCCGCCTCGCGGGTGCGGCGCTGGCTCACGCCGACGAGCTTGCGCCGGTCGGGCAGGGTCACCTCGCCGGCGCCGACGGTGGCGAAGCACACCAGCCGGCCCAGCGGGCCGCACGCCAGCGCCCCCTCGTGGACCTCGGTCGGGGCCACGCCCACCTCGGCCAGCGCCGCCTGCCAGGCCCGGCCCACCCACACCGCGGCCCGGCCCACGTCGTCGTCCCACAGCGGGTCGCCGGCCGGCAGGAGGAGGTCGACCCACAGGGTCGCCCCCGGCTCGACCAGCACGACGCCCCCGCCCGAGCGGCGGCGCGCCACCTCGACGCCCAGCCGCCCCGCGGCGGCCCGGTCGACCAGGTCGTCGGCCTGGGTCGACCCGAGCACCAGCGCCGGTGCCGACGCGTCCAGGACCCACACCGCCCGGCCGGGGGCGGGCGGCACCGGCTCGGCGTGCAGGTCCGCCGCCGGGCCCCGGAGGCGGCGCAGGTCCCAGCCCGGCGGCGCGGCCGGGCCGGTCAGGCCGCGATCTGCAGGTACGGCGTCCACGTGTCGGGCACCGGCCCGACCGCGAAGGTGAGCCAGCTCGTGCCCCGGGGCGCGCACGGCTGGCGCCGCAGGCGCATCGACGTCTCGTGCAGCATCCGGTCGCGCTTGCGCACGTTGCAGGGCCGGCACGCCGCCACCACGTTGTCCCACGTGTGGCCGCCGCCCCGGCTGCGGGGCACGACGTGGTCGATGCTCTCGGCGGGGCCGTCGCAGTACTGGCAGCGGTGGCCGTCGCGGGCGAACACCGAGCGGCGGTTGAGGGGTGTGTTCCACCGGTAGGGGACCCGGACGAACCGCCGGAGCCGCACCACCGAGGGCACGATCACGGCCAGGTGGGCCGAGTGCATGGTCGCGTCGCTGGCGTGCAGCATCTCGGCGGTCTGCGCCAGGACGAGCACGACCGCCCGCCGGTCGCTGACGACGCAGAGCGGTTCGAACGTGGCGTTGAGCACCAGCGCCCGGGTCATGGCGGCAAACGGTACAGGTCCGCGGACCGCTTCGGTCGGCCCTTTCAACGGGTTGTCACAGAGCGGACCGACCGGCACCATCGCAGGTAGGTGACCAGGTCGGCCGGCTCCGGCGGGCGGTCGCCAGCACCCCCGTAGGCGGTCTGGATCCGGAACCGCAGGTAGCCCGGCGCCGGCAGCGGGAGGAACGGCGCCCGCCGCCACCACCCGGGCGCCGCCAGCACCTTGGCCTGCCGCACGGCGGTCCCCCACAGCGACGGGTGCCGCCCCACCGCCCCCACTACGGCCCACGCCCACCGGGCGTCCAGGCCGTCGTGCGGCGCCCCGCCGCCAACGCTCACCGGGACCCCGCCAGCTCGGCGATCGCCTCGGCGCGGGCCACGGTCTCCTCCATGTCGACCGGGTCGGGCACCGCCCGGCGGGCATCCTCGGGCCAGGACTCGACGACACCGGTGGCCCACGCGGCCCACCGGGCGATCATCAGGTAGTAGTCGGTGAGGAAGCGCCCACCCAGGGAGTTGATCGCCGCCCGCTCGGGAAACGGCCCCTGCCCGGCGAGGTAGGCGCGGCCTGCGGCCAGGTTCTCCTCGTTCTGCTCGTGGACCCACCGCCGCGTCGCGGCCAGGTGGGCGCGGATGTCCCGCGTCGTGCCGCTGTCGGCGAGGCCGATCTTCACCAGGGCCTCGAACTCAAGCACCGGGCCCTCGCCCGGCTCGGACAGCCAGGTGGCCAGCGCCCGCCGTCCCGCCGGCGTGATGGTGTAGCGCGTCCGGCGGCGCCGGCCGACCGGGTCGTCGTCTGCCCGGGCATAGCCGTGGGCGACGAGCTTCTTGGGCTCCTCGTAGAGCTTGCTCTGGGCCCGGGGCCAGACGCGCCGCATACTCCGGTCGACCTGGCGGACCAGCTCGTGCGTCGTCCACGGCTTGATGGCCAGCAGGCCGAGAATGGCGTAGGAGGTCTTCGTCATCGCAGGCACCGTTGACCCCTTTCTCCCTTTGGGAGTAAACTATTCTCCCAAAGGGAGAATACCGGGACGGGGCGACCATGCGGGTGACCGACGACGACATGCTGGTGGATCCCACGAATGCCGAGGCGTTCCGGGCGTGGAACGGCCCCGATGGTCACCACTGGGCGGACCACGAGGCGGCGTTCGATCGCAGCCTCGAGGCCTTCGACCCACCCTTCCTGGCCGCTGCCGCCATCGCTCCTGGGCAGCGGGTGCTCGACATCGGCTGCGGGGCCGGCGCCACGACCCTGGCCGTCGCCCGGGCCGCTGGGCCCCGCGGCGGGGTGCTCGGCCTCGACCTGTCGGCCCACCTGGTCGCGCGCGCCCGGGCGCGGGCCCAGATCGCCAGGCTCACCACGGTCGACGTCATCCAGGCCGACGCTCAGATCCATCGCTTCGCTCCCGGCGCGTGGGACGTGGCCGTGAGCCGCATGGGCGCCATCTTCTTCGGCGACGCCGTCGCCGGGTTCGGCAATGTGGCCCGGGCCCTGCGCCCGGGGGGTCGGCTCGTCGCCCTGTCCTGGCAGTCGCTCGACCGCAACCCGTGGGTAGGCGAGGTCGTCGCCGCGCTCGGGGGCGACGGGCCCGCTGGCGTGGACCCTCCAGGGTCGCTGGCGGACCCGGAGCGGGCGGTGCCGTTGCTGGTGGCGGCGGGGCTCGCCGGGGTCACGTTCGAGCCGGTGCAGGCGCCCGTGCGCCTCGGCGACAGCCCCGGGGAGGCTGTCGCCGTCGTCGCCGGCCTCGGCTTCGCCCGCCCCCTGATCGCCGCGCTCGACCCGGCCGGCCGGGCCCGGGCGCTCGATCGGCTGGCGGCCGTCCTCGCCGGTGGGGCCGGGGACGGCGCCGTGCTGCGCCCCGCGGCCGCCTGGATCGTCCGGGCGCAGCGACCGTTCCGACCCGAGGAGGCACCATGACCGACACGCTCAAGGAGATTGGCCGCCGGTTCACCCTCGCCTTCGTGGCCGGCGACTTCGCCGTGCTCGACGAGGTCGCCGCCGAAGGCATCGTCGACCACGACGCGCCGCCCGGTGCCGAGCCCGGCCGGGTCGGCCTGCACGACGCGGTGGCGATGTTCCAGCAGGCGTTCCCCGACCTGGAGACGACGATCGAGCACGTCTTCGCGGAGGGCGACACCGTCGCGGTCCACGGGCGGGCCGTGGGGACCCACAACGGGCCGCTGCTCGGCGCGCCGCCGACCGGGCGCCGAGCCGGGTTCTCCTACGTCGACATCTTCCGGGTGGAGGGAGGGAAGGTGGTCGAGGCCTGGCATGTCGAGGACATGGCGGGCCTGCTCGCCCAGCTCGGCCTGCTGCCGGTGTGACCGTCCGCCTACGCGCCCGTCATCCCGGCAGCGCCAGGTCGTCCAGGCGGCCGAGGCCGCGCCAGCCGACCGCCGCCGCGCCCACCAGGGGGCCCTCGTCGCCCAGGCCGGCCGGCACGATGCGGGCGCCGCGGGCGAACTCGATGCGGGCCCGGGTGTCCAGCTCGGCCTGGGCGGCGGCGAAGAACACGTCCCCGTAGCCGAGCGCCACCGACCCGGCCACCACCGCCAGCCGCAGGTCCAGCAGGTTGACCACCGACGCCACCGCCCGGCCCACCAGCATCCCCGTCCGCCGCCGCACGGGCTCCGGCGCCAGCGCGGGGTCCCGGCCGGTCACGGCGGCGATCGACGGCCCCGACGCCTCCGCCTCCAGGCAGCCCCGCCCGCCGCAGGCGCACGGCCGCCCGTCCGGCTCCACGATCACGTGCCCGATGTGGCCGGCGTTGCCCCCCGCCCCGTCGAGCAGCCGCCCGTCGACCACGATCCCCCCGCCCACCCCGGTCGACACCACCATGGCGATGTAGTCGCGCGCCCCCCGGGCGGCGCCGGCCCACCCCTCCCCGAGCGCCAGCGCCTTGGCGTCGTTGTCGACGAACGTGGGCAGCCCGGTCAGCCCGGCCAGCCGCCCCCGC
>DATFRN010000333.1:0-2474 GCA_035263165.1 Acidimicrobiales bacterium
CCCCGCCGCCGGCGCCCGCCGACCGGAAGCGGTCGGGCAGCCCCAGCAGGTCGACCATCCAGTCGAGCACCAGCGTCTCGAGCTCGGTGCAGGCCGGGCCGGTCTGCCACAGCATCCCCTGGGTGCCGAGCCCGGAGGACACCAGGTCGGCCAGCACCGCCGGCCCCGAGGTGTTGGCCGGGAAGTAGGCGTGGAACCCCGGGTGCTGCCAGTGGGTGGTGCCGGGCACGACGACCCGGTCGAGGTCGGCCAGGACGGCGGCGAAGTCCTCGGGGGCCTCGGGCGGCTGCGCCGGCAGCCACGAGCGGACCTCGCCGGGGGCCACCGGCGGCACCACCGGGTGGTCCTCCAGGGACGCCCAGTAGTCGGCCACCCAGTCGACCACCTCGTGGCCCCAGCGCCGGAACTCATCCGGCTGCATGTGGTAGTTCCGTGGACGCATCTGGTTGGGAGTCAACCATTTCCGTCCACGGAATGGGGTGGGGGACGCCACTAGACTCCCTCCATGGCAGACCCGAACGAGCTCCCGCCCCGGTTCGCCAAGCAGGCCCTCACCTTCGATGACGTCCTGCTCGTCCCCGCCGAGTCCTCCGTGCTGCCCGCCGAGGTCTCGACCGCCAGCCGGCTGACCCCCGGCATCGAGCTGGCCATCCCCATCGTGTCCGCGGCCATGGACACGGTCACCGAGGCCCGGCTGGCCATCGCCCTGGCCCGGGCCGGCGGCCTGGGCATCGTCCACCGCAACCTGTCGATCGACGACCAGGTGGGCGAGGTCGACAAGGTCAAGCGCAGCCAGTCCGGCATGATCGTCGAGCCCGTGACCCTGCCGGCCGAGGCCCTGGTGGCCGACGCCCTGGCGGTCATGGAGCGCTACCACATCTCCGGCGTGCCGGTCACCGACGGCGAGGGGCACCTGGTCGGGCTGCTCACCAACCGCGACCTGCGGTTCATCGACGAGGTCAACCAGCCCATCGCCAACGTCATGCGGCGCCCGCCGCTGGTGACCGCCCCGCTCGGCACCACGCTCGAGCAGGCCAAGGACATCCTCTGGAAGAACCGCATCGAGAAGCTGCCGATCGTCGGCGACGACGGCACGTTGCGGGGCCTCATCACGGTCAAGGACATCAAGAAGCAGATCGACCACCCCTTCGCCACCCAGGACGAGAAGGGTCGGCTGCGGGTGGGCGCCGCCGTGGGCGTGGGCCCCGACGCCGTCGAGCGGGCCGAGCGGCTGGTCGACGCCGGGGTCGACCTGCTGGTCGTCGACACCGCCCACGGCCACAGCCACGCCGTGCTCGACGTCGTCAAGCAGATCAAGGGGGCGTTCGAGGTCGAGGTGCTGGCCGGCAACGTCGCCACCGCCGAGGGGGTCGAGGCCCTGGCCGGCGTGGGGGCCGACGCGGTGAAGGTCGGGGTCGGCCCCGGGTCGATCTGCACGACCCGGGTGGTGGCCGGCGTGGGCGTGCCCCAGCTGACCGCGGTCTACGACGGGGCCGTGGCCGCCGCCCAGCGGGGCATCAGCGTGGTCGCCGACGGCGGCATCCAGTCGTCGGGCGACATCGCCAAGGCGCTGGCCGGCGGGGCCGCGGCCGTGATGCTGGGCAGCCTGCTGGCCGGGGTCGACGAGTCGCCGGGCGAGGTCGTGCTCCACCAGGGCGAGCGGTACAAGGAGTACCGGGGCATGGGGTCGATGGGCGCCATGAAGACCCGGTCGTACTCCAAGGACCGCTACTTCCAGGGCGACGTCATCGACACCGACAAGCTGGTGCCCGAGGGCATCGAGGGCCGGGTGGCCTACAAGGGGCCGGTGTCGAACGTGATCCACCAGCTGGTGGGGGGCTTGCGAGCGGCGATGGGCTACTGCGGTGCGCCGACGATCTCCGACCTCCAGACCCACGCCCGGTTCGTCCGCATCACCAACGCCGGCCTGCGCGAGTCGCACCCCCACGACATCACGATCACCAAGGAAGCGCCCAACTACGGGAGCTGGTAGCTGTCGCTCAGGGGTGGTCGAGGTCGCCCCGGCCGAGCGTGCCGGTGGCGATGCCGATCAGCTGGCGCAGCAGGGAGGCGGTCGCGCCCCAGACGGTGTCGCCGATCAGCTCGAAGAACGTGATGGGCTGGACCCGGTCGCCGGGGAACGTCCAGCGCTCCTCGCGGAAGATGGCGGGGTCGGCCAGCTCGGCCAGCGGGACGTGGAGGACCGCCTCGACCTCGGCCGGGTTGGGGCGGGTGTCGGGCCGGTCGGGGAGCACGCCCACGTAGGGGACGATGAACGAGCCGCTGGAGACGGTGGCCAGATGGTCGAGCTCGCCGACGATCTCGACCGTCGTGGGGTCGAGGTCGATCTCCTCCTGCGCCTCGCGGCGGGCGCCGTCGACCGGCGACTCGCCGGGCTCGATGCGGCCGCCGGGGAAGCTGACCTCGCCCTGGTGGGTGCGCAGGCCCCAGGTGCGGCGGGTGAGGACGACGTG
>DATFRN010000334.1:0-7271 GCA_035263165.1 Acidimicrobiales bacterium
CGCGGTGAGCGGCTTGCCGGCCACCGCGTAGAGGTCCTTGAGCCCGATCGGGATCCCGCAGAGCTCGGGCGCGTCGCCCGCCGCCAGCCGCTCGTCGGCACGGTCGGCCGCGGCGATCGCGTCTTCCTCGTAGACCCGCACCCACGCGTTCACCGAGCCCGGGTCGCCGTCGTGGCTGTGTCGGCCGTCGCGCGCATCGATGCGGGCGAGACATGCCTCGACGAGCTCTCGCGAGGACAGCGCTCGCCGCGCCAGCGCCTCGGCCGCGTCCACCACCCCGAGGTCGGACGCATCGGTCATGCGGGCGATCCTGTCACGGGTCAGCGAGCCGGCCGGTGGCCCGGGAGCTGCGAGACGGTCGTCGGCGCGCCCTCGCGGATGCGGCGCAGCACGGCCTCGTTCGGCGATCGGGATCCCTCGTCGGTGGGCAGGCTGAAGTCGGTGTAGAGGACGCGCCGCTCCCGCTCCACCGGCGGCTCGCTCATGTGGAGCGTGCAGCTGCAGTGCACGGTCACGTCGCCGGTCGCGGTGGGCAGGTCGAGTTGCGGCAGGTCGAGGTCGCGGCGCACGAACGCCGGCTGGACGAGGGCCCGGTGCGAGCCGGCGACCACCCGAAGCTGCCCCGATCCGGCACCGGCCCCGGTGATCGAGATGCCCACCGTGAGCGAGCAGCAGCGGTACGAGTGGCTGCCGAGCGAGCAGTCCTTGTGCCACGGCACGTCCGAGATGCCCTCGACGATGCCGACCGGTTTCACCAGCGCCTCGGCCCGGTTGCTGTTCCCGCCGGGCTTGCCGTGCCGGTGGCCGTCGGCGGTGAACCGGGCGATGGCCTGGAGACGGTCGTCGTCCAGCAGCGCGGCGGCGGTCGCTGAGGCCTGCTGGAAGTACTGCATGCGCACCAGCCGATCGGCGCCGTCGTGGGTCCTGGCCCACCACGACCGCCCGTCGCCCCGCTCGTAGCCGGGCGCGGCGTCGTCCATCTCGGCCGAGATCCGGGCCATCTCGGCATCGTCGAACACGCCCCGCAGGTGCAGGAAGCCGGCCTCGGCCAGGAACCACGAGATCTCCTCGGCGTCGTCGTCCAGGCGGAACGAGCGCCCCAGGTCGAGCGGCCCGCCGTCGGGGTCGACGAACGACACGTCGCCGGCCACGTGGGCACGCCGCCCGTCGAGCACCGACCGCAACACGACCCACCAGTCCAGGAAGTGCTCGAGCCGGCCGCGGGGCATGTCGAGGTCGCCGCCCGTGAGGAACCCCATGGGCGTGCGCAGGTCGTTCACGAGGTCGTGCAGGCCGTCGGCATCGAGGCGGACGACAGCACCGGCGTCGTCGAGGCCGGGCTCCACCACCAGGCGGCCATCGCCGTCGCCATCGCCGTCGCCGTCGAGCCGCACGGTCCACGCCCCGCCGTCGACGTCGAACCCGAACGGACGCACGCCGAGCTGGCGAGCGCCCGCGAGGGCCATCGACCCGTTCGCCGCCCAGCGATCGGGCAGCTCGTCCCCGAAGAACTCGCCGGCATCGACGGGACGGACATCGGCACCCGTGCGAGTGCGGAGATCGACCGAGCGCATGCACGATTCTTGCCCATCGAGTCGCTCGCCGTTGCCCGCACGCGTCCCATAGTTCGGTCTGCGACATGGCGCCTGGACGGCTCAGTGCAGCGGGTCTGTTCCACGGTCGGGTCGACGTGCTGGGGGAACGCGCGGACGCCGGTGCCGAGGTGGATCTGGCGCCGCCCGGGGCGGGTTGCGGACCACGGGAAGGCCGGCCGCCTCCCACGCCGCGAAACCGCCCAGCAGGTCGGACGTGAGGATCATCCGTCCGCTCCCCTCGAGGTCGACCGGCAGGCTCGTCAGGGCTGGGGCACGATCCGGATGTAGGGCTTGGGCTCCTTCCAGGAGCCGAAGATCTCCCTGGCCTGGTCGTTGGAGACCGAACCAGCGATGATGACGTCCTCGCCTTGCTTCCAGTTCACCGGCGTGGCGACCTTGTGCGTGGCGGTGAGCTGCAGTGAGTCGATGACCCGCAGGAGCTCGTCGAAATTGCGGCCCGTGGTCATGGGGTAGACGAGGATCAGCTTGATCTTCTTGTCCGGCCCGATCACGAACACGTTGCGCACGGTCTGGTTGTCCGCCGGCGTGCGGGTCCTGGGGTCGCCGGACGTGCTGGCCGGCAGCATCCCGTAGAGCTTCGAGACGTTGAAGTCGGCGTCGCCGATGATCGGGTAGTTGGGCCGGGCGCCCTGCGTCTGCTCGATGTCGCTCGCCCACGCCTCGTGGTCAGCGGTCGCGTCGACCGACAAGCCGAGCACTCGCACGCCCCGACGGTCGAACTCGGGCTTCAGCCTGGCCATGTAGCCCAGCTCCGTCGTGCACACCGGCGTGAAGTCCTTCGGGTGCGAGAACAGCACCGCCCACGAGTCTCGGATCCAGTCGTGGAACGAGATCCGGCCCTCCGTCGTGTCCGCCTCGAAGTCTGGTGCCGTGTCGCCGATCGTCAATGCCATCATTGTCCTTTCGAGGTCTCCGCTGCGGTAACGGTCATGGCCCGACGATCGCGCCCGCCGGTAGGCGCGCGGTAGAAGCGCGGTAGAAGCCGTACGCTTCTCGACACGTAGGCATGAGGGGTGGGCGTGATCGGCGCGCTTGAGTTCCGGATGCTGGGCCCGCTCGAGGTGGTGCACGCCGGCCGGGCCCAGCCGCTCGGGGGACCGCGCCAGCGCGCCGTGCTGGCCCGCCTGTTGGTCGACGCGGGTCGTGTCGTGCCCACGGGCACGCTGATCGACGACGTGTGGGCGGGGGCGCCGCCCGCCACCGCGGCGAAGACCCTCCAGCGGTATGTGTGGCAGCTGCGGCGGACGTTGCACGACCCGGAGGTGCTTGTCACTCGGAGCGGCGGCTACCAGCTCGACCCGGGCGAGGCCGAGCTGGACGCCCACCGCTTTCAGCGCCTGCTGGCTGCAGCCGGCGAGACGCGATCGCTGGGCGACCACGCCGGCGCCGTTGCGGCCTGGCGCGAGGCGCTGGCGCTGTGGCGTGGCGAGGTGCTCGCCGACCTGCCCGACGCGTCGTTCGCGGCGCCGGAGCGGGCAAGGCTGGATGACCTTCGGCTCGCGGCGCTGGAGAACTGCCTCGACAGCGAGGTTGCGCTCGGCCATGCCGCGGAGGCCGCGGCCGAAGCAGCCGAGCTCCTCGAGCAGTACCCGTTTCGCGAGCGGCTCTGGGCCTTGTTGATGACCGCCCTGGCATCCTCCGGCCGGCAGGTCGACTCCCTGCGTGCCTTCGAGCGGTACCGGCGGCTCCTCGCCGATGAGCTCGGCCTCGAACCGTCGTCCCACCTGCGCGCCCTCGAGCGCAGCATCCTCGGTGGCAGCCCGGTGCGTCCGCGGCCCGCCGCGGGCGGACCTGCGGCCGGGAACCTTCCGGCGACCGTCACCTCCTTCGTCGGGCGCCTCGACGAGCTGGCGGGGATCGGTGCCGCGTTGGAGCGCAGCCGCCTGGTGACGCTCACCGGACCGGCCGGTGTCGGCAAGACCCGCCTGGCGATCGAGGCGGCGGCGCGCCAGCGGGTCGGCCTCGCGGCGGGCGCATGGTTCGTCGACCTGGCGGTCCGGACCGAAGGCGACGGTGTCGCGCAGGCGGCCGCGGCCGCCTTGGGCATCGACGAGCGGCCGGGCGAGCCCCTCCTCGACACCGTGCTCACCGCGCTCGCCCAATGTGGCGAGCTGCTCCTCGTGCTCGACAACTGCGAACACCTGCTGGAGGCCTCGGCCGCCTTTGCCGACGCCGTCCTCGCCCACTGCCCGACAGTGCGCGTCCTCGCCACGACCCGGCACCCCCTCGATGTCGGCACCGAAGAGCTCTGGCCGGTACTCGGACTGGGCAACGAGGCGGTCGAGCTGTTCGCCGACCGGGCCCGTCGGGCGGCCCCCGGCTTCGGGCTGACTCCCGACAACCGGCCCACAGTCGCCGAGCTGTGCCGGCGCCTCGACGGGTTGCCGCTCGCCATCGAGCTGGCTGCCAGCCAGATCCGGGTGCTGGAGCCCAGCGAGATCGTGGACCGTCTCGATGACCGGTTCCGCCTGCTGGTCCGCGCCCATGGCACCCCGCCGCGCCATCGCACGCTCCGGGACACGGTCGCCTGGACCCACGACCTCCTCGGGTCGGCGACACGCACGGTCCTCGCCCGCGTCGGGGTCTTCCCTGGCTCGTTCACGCTCGAGGCCGCCGAAGCCGTGTGCAGTGGTGGCGGCATCGCTCCCCGAGACGTGCTCGGCCACATCACCGAACTCGTCGATCACTCGTTGCTCGTCCGCGATCCCGGACCGGCCAACGTCGCCCGCTACCGGCTACTCGAGACGATCCGGCTCTTCGCCGGCGAACAACTCGACGCCAGCGGTGAGCAGCGGCGTGTGCGCGCTGCGCACGCCGGCTTCTGTCTCCAGCTCGCCGGCATGGCCGAGCCGCACTTCTACGGGCCGGACGAGGCGCTGTGGCGGGAGCGCCTCCGAGCCGACGACCACAACCTCGACGCCGCGCTCCGCTGGTCCGCCGCGGGTGATCCCGCCATGGCCGCCCGGCTCGCCATCGCCTTGTGGTTCTACTGGGACGCCACCTGGCGAGAGAGCGCCGCGGTCGACTACCTCGCGCCGATCCTGACTGCGGAGGTCGCGCTGCCCGCCGACCTGCGCGCCTGGGCGCTGGTCGTGGCGGCGGCACTCGGCGGACAGCAGGGCGACGCCCGCCAGCCGATGGCGTGGGCCGAGCAGGCGCTCGAGGCCTTCGCCGGGCTGGGCGACGAGATCGGCCTCGGATGGGCACGGCACATGCTCGGGCAGGTGCTCACCAACCAGGGCTCCCTCGATGCGGCGGTCGAGGCCCTCGGCATGGCTCTCGACGTGTTCCGACGGCACGAGGACGACCGAGGCATCGGTCTCACTCTCCACCTTCTCGGTGTCACCGGTCTCCGCCGCGGCGATTACGCGGCCGCCGAACGCTGGCATCTCGAAGAACTCGCGTTGTGGCGACGGATGGGCAGCCGGTTCGGGCAGGGCGGCGCCCTCCGCCGCATGGCCATCGGCCAGCTCCATCTCGGGAACCTGACCGCGGCGGCCGAGGCGTGCTGCGAAGCGCACTCCTTGTTCACCCACCTCGACGACAAGACGGCGATCGCGCACGCCCTGAGCACCGAAGCCGACATCGCCCGCCAGCGCGGCGACCCCGAAACTGCTGCCGCCCTGTATGGGCAAGCGATGGACGGCTTCCGCGCCATCGGCGACCGCCGCTGTACGGCGTCGACCCACAAGAACCTTGCCATCCTGGCGGTCGGGCGCGGCGACCACCGGGCGGGCGCCCTGAGTTTCCGGCACGCGCTCGCCCTGCGCCACGAGCTCGGGGACGACGCCGGCCTCGCCGAGTGCCTCGAGGGCCTCGCTGACTGCGAGCTCGCCCGAGTCGACGGCGCCCGCGCTGCCGAGCTGCTCGGCATGGCGAGGGCTGTGCGCCGGACGACCGGCGCAGCTCGCGACCCGGCCGAACGGGCCTACGTCGAACGGCTCGAGCAGTCCGCCCGAGCCAAGGTGGGCGACAAGGTGTACGACGCCGCGATCGTGGCCACCTCGAACCTCGCGCCATCCACCGTCGCCAGCCGTGCCCTCGGCCCATCGGCCGAACCCGATCCTCGCTCCGGCCCCGCTTCTCTGGGCCTGAGACGCAAGCGATGACGGACGATCAGGCCGTGAACGCATCCGACGGCGGCCAGGAGCCTTCGACGCCACCGGCAACGACCGTCCGCGAGATCCTGGACGAGGCGCGACGGGTCGCCGGGAGCGGGTCGCGCCTGGCGGCGCGGCTGCAGGAGCTCGGTATCGGGCCGCCGGACACGAACCGCTACTCCGAGTCCGCCATCAGCAACTGGATTCGGGGCCGGACGATGCCGCCGGCTGATGTCCTGGTCGCTGCATCGATCATCGCCGGGCATCCCTTCCCTCCATCAGGCCGTACCGCCGATCCGCCGGCGGTCCTCCACCAGCAGGCCGACCTCGACGGCCTTCAGCAGCAAGTCGACGCCCTACGAGCCGCCGTGATCGACATCTACGGGCACCTCGGCTTTGCGATGGCAGACCTCGATCTCCGCAAGCCCGCCGAGGGGCCCGGCCGTGCGAAGGCGACCGGCTGACATCGATGGGAAATGCTGTTGACTTGTCGCCGCGCGCAGCGCAGAGTCGTCGTCCTATGGCACGCATCCGCATCGCCGAACGAACGCTCCAGGGTCGATCCCTGTCGGGCGTTGGCGTGCTCGCGTGCACAACCGGCCAACACCTCGATCATGAGGATCGGCCGGGTCGACGGGAGCTTGCCAATGCCAGCAAGCCCGTCGTGCGCTGGTAGCTCCGACGCTTCCCGTCTGATCTCCAGCGCCTCGCCGCATCACGCGCACGACGTCATGCGCGTCGTCCACCGACACTGGGTTCGAGGCCCAGGGCGCGCGCACCACGCCGCCGTAGCTCAGCCGGCCAGAGCAACTGCCTGTCGAGCAGAAGGTCACGGGTTCGAGTCCCGTCGGTGGCGCCACGTCGACGTGGCCGAATGGAGAAGGCGCCGGTCTACGAAACCGGAGAGTGCAGGTTCGACCCCTGCCGTCGACACTCAGCTCGCCGTAACTCAGTGAACGAAAAGGCAACATCCGACCACACCAACCAACGACCAACGAGGAGGGGGTGATATGCCCACCACCGTCAACGCCAAGCTGATCTCCTGGGCGTCGGAGATCGACGATCGGACGATCAGCCAGGCCGAGAAGGCAGCCCGCCTGCCGATCGTCGAGGGCCATGTCGCTCTCATGCCGGACGCCCACGTCGGCATCGGGGCCACGGTCGGCTCGGTGATCCCGACCAGGAACGCCGTGATCCCGTCCGCCGTCGGTGTCGACATCGGTTGCGGCATGGTCGCCGCAGAGCTCGATGTCACCGAGGGCCAGCTGCCTGATGCGCTCGAGCCGCTGCTCGGACGCATCGAGAAGGCGATACCGGCCGGTGTCGGTCGGGGCCACGACCGGGTCGGCGGCAACGCCGATCGGTGGCTGGCGGCCCACAAGCCGGCGACCGAGCTGGCCGCCGATCGCATCACCAAGGTCCTCAAGCAGTTCGGGACGCTCGGCTCCGGGAACCACTTCCTCGAGCTGTGCATCGACGAGCGCCACCGGGTGTGGGTCGTGCTGCACTCGGGGTCGCGTGGCATCGGCAACCAGCTCGCGCAGATGCACATCGC
>DATFRN010000335.1:0-19960 GCA_035263165.1 Acidimicrobiales bacterium
TGGGCGTCGTGCTCGCCTTCCTCCTTCTCGCCGCCGCGTGCAGCAGCGACAACAAGGACGAGGCGTCGTCGGGCGGCAGCTCGGACACGACCGAGGCGCCGGCCAACGCCCCTAAGGGCGAGCCGATCCTCGTCTCGCAGATGTACCCGAAGGACGGCCCCACGGCGCAGCCGGAGGTCGTCGCCGGCTCTCGGGCCGCCGTCGATGCCATCAACGCCGCGGGGGGCATCAAGGATCCCGCGGGCGGGGAGAACAGGCCACTGAAGCTCGTCGAGTGCAACGCGGCCAACCTCCAGAACCCCAATGCGCCGGTCGACTGCGCCAAGGCCGCCGTCGACGCTGGCGTGGTCGCGGACGTCGGCAAGTTCGGTGGCGGAGGCAACGACACCAAGGCGTTCAACGACGCCGGCATCGCCATGATCGGGAACAACCCGTACGACGCCAACGACCTGACCATGGACCACTCCTTCCCGCTCAACGGCGGCTCACTGGCCGCTCTGGCCGGCACGGGCGCTGCCCTTCAGGAGGCCGGCGCGAAGAAGCTGGCGATGATCAACATCGACGTGGCCCAGTCCCGCCCGCTGCCCGGCTTCATGAAGCCGGTGCTCGAGGACGAGTCGGACCTCGGGACCGTCGTCTATGTCCCGACCGACCCATCGGCCGACATCAGCTCGTTCATCGCCCAGGTGGTCAACTCGAATCCTGACGGCGTCGCCATCGCCGACACCAGCGACGCCACCGTCAAGATCGTCACCCAGCTACGACAGGCCGGCTATCAGGGCAAGATCGGCTTCCCGTCGACGGTCATGACCGACAAGGCGCTGAAGGACCTCGGGTCGGACGCCGAGGGCATCGTCCTCGCCGGCCTGTACGACACGGTCAACGACGACTCGAACGCGAAGATCAAGCAGTTCGTCACCGAGATGGACAAGTACCAGAAGGACGCCTCGAAGAGCGAGTTCTCGCTCAACTCCTGGCTGGCGGTCCACCTGCTGGCGGACGTGCTCGGCGACGTGAAGACGATCGACGCCAAGTCAGTCGCCGCCGCCCTCAACAACCGGAAGGTCGACCTCGGCGTCTCCATGCCGTTCGCCCTCGGCGTGAAGGACACCTACCTCCCGCTGCCCCGGATCTTCACGATGTCGGCTCAGTACCAGTCGGTGAAGGACGGCAAGATCGTCTCGACGAGCGGTGATGGGAAGTACGTGGACCTGAACACGCTGGCCAAGTAGGCCCGCGACGGAGCCTCGATGAGCCAGTTCTGGCAGTTCGTGCTCCTGGGCCTGGGGACGGGTGCGCTGTACGCCCTCACGGCCCAGGGGTTGGTCCTGATCTACCGCGGCTCGGGCGTCCTGAACTTCGCCCAGGGCGCGGTCGGGATGCTCGGCGCCTTCGTCTACTACCGAGTGGGCGCCGAGCGGGGGTGGTCGACGGCGGTCGCGCTGACCGTCGCCATCGCGGCCTCGGCGGTCGTGTCGGGCCTCATCCACGTCCTGGTCATGATGCGACTGCGGCGGGCGTCACCGCTGATCCGGCTGGTGGCGACGCTGGGTGTTCTTTTCCTCCTCGTCGCGATCGCGCAACAGGTCTGGGGGATCACCGCCACGATTGCGCATTCGCCGCTGCCGTCCGGGCCCAAGCATCCGTTCTCGGACACCATCACGGTGCCCGAGGATCGCTTCTGGATCATCGTCATCGCCGTGGTCATCACGTTCGTCCTCGCCGCCCTCTACCGGTGGACGCGGTTCGGGCAGGCGACCGAGGCGGTGGCCGAGAACGCACAGGCGGCGAGCGCCCTCGGCCTGTCGCCGGACGTCATCGCCACCGCGAACTGGGCCCTCGGCGGCGCCCTGGCGGCCGTGGCCGGCGTCCTCATCGCGCCCATCCTGTCGCTGCAGACGGCGGCCCTGGCGTTCGTGGTCCTCCGGGCACTGACCGCCGCGCTCGTCGGACGGTTCCACTCGTTCACCAAGACCCTGGTGGCCGCGCTCACCATCGGCGTGGTGGAAGCGCTGCTGCAGCGCTTCATCGAGAACAAGGGCGTGTTCGGGCCGGTCACGAGCGACAACAACCTGCTGTTCGGCCAGTTCTCGCCCCAGTCGGTCTCGCGCTCGGCGGCGTTCCTCATCATCATCGCGGTCCTGGTGGCCAGCGGGCGCGGCCTCCCGCTGCGCAGCGAGCTGCTGGACCGGCTGCCCGCGCTCGGAACGGGCCGGGTGCGGTGGCCGCTCGTGGGGCTCGTCAGCGTGATCGGCCTTGCCGCGCTGCTCACCCTCCCGGACGACTGGGCCAGCGCCGCCGTCCTGACGCTGGCCTGGGCCGTGATCCTCCTGTCGATCGTCGTCGTGACGGGGTACGTCGGTCAGCTCTCTCTGGCGCAGGTGGCGCTGGCCGGCTTCGGCGTGTGGATCGCAGCCCGCCTCGTTGACGCCCACGGATGGCCGTTCCCGCTCGCTGCGCTCGCCGGCGTGGTGGCGACGATCCCCGTCGGCGTGCTCATCGCCATCCCCGCGCTACGCACCCGCGGCATGAACCTGGCCGTGCTCACCTTCGGCCTGTCGGTCTGCATCGTGGAGCTGATCCTGACCAACCCGGCGCTCACGGGCGGGCTGCAGGGGACCACGGTCGGACGGCCGTCGCTCCTGGGCCTCGACGTCAACGCCTTCGACCATCCCGGTCGCTGGGCCGCATTGTGCTTCGTCGTGCTCGTCGTGCTCGGGCTCGGTGTGGCCAACCTGCGTCGCGGGCGTTCAGGCAGGCGCCTGATCGCTGTGCGTGACAACGAGCGGGCCGCGGCGTCCCTCGGCATCGGCGTCGCTGGCGCCAAGATCTACGCGTTCGGCATCGGGGCCGCCATCGCAGCCATCGGTGGGATCCTGCTGGCGTTCCGCGGCAGCCAGATCGCGTACGCCGAATTCGGCGGGTTGGCATCGGTGCAGGCGGTCGTGCTGACCGTCATCGGCGGCATCGGCTACATCGCCGGACCGGTTATCGGTGGCCTGAACGCCGCCGGAGGCGTCACGGCACACATCCTGGACAAGATCGGGTTCGAGTCGACCATCCTCGACCTGTTCTCGGGCGCGCTGCTCATCTTCACGCTGCTGGTCAACCCCGACGGCGTGGCCCATGCCGCCGCCACGGTCAACCGGCCGCTGATCGAGCGCGTCAGCCGTCGTCGGCGGAAGGCCCCGGTGGTGGAGGCGGCGCCGTCAGACGCAGGCCCGGTCCGGGCCGACCCCCGCCGCCTGGAGGTCCAAGATCTGACGGTCCGCTTCGGCGGCGTCGTCGCCGTCGACTCGTTCACGTTCGCCGTCGACCCCGGCGAGGTGCTCGGGCTGATCGGCCCGAACGGTGCGGGGAAGACGACCGTGATCGACGCCGTCACCGGGTTCGTGTCAGCGGCGAAGGGAGAGGTCAGCATCGCCGACAGGGCGATCCACCGCCTGCGGGCGCCGCAGCGGGCGCGGGCGGGCGTGAGCCGATCGTTCCAGTCGCTCGAGCTGTTCGACGACCTCACCGTGGCGGAGAACCTGCTCGCGGCGTGCGAGGACCGGTCGCCCTGGGTGTACTTCGAGGAGCTCGTGCGTCCGGCCAAGCCGAAGCTGTCCCCGGCGGCATGGGCGGCCGTTCGGGAGTTCGACCTCGAGGCCGACCTGGCCAGGTACCCGCAGGACCTGTCGTACGGCCGCCGTCGGCTGGTGGCGATCGCCCGGACGATCGCGACGGCGCCGTCGGTCATTCTGCTCGACGAGCCGGCGGCCGGGCTGAGCGAGGCCGAGTCGGCCGAGCTGGGTCGGCTGATCAGGAGGCTGGCCAAGGACTGGGGGCTTGCCGTGCTGCTCATCGAGCACGACGTGTCGCTCGTCATGGAGACCTGCGACCGCATCATCGTGCTCGACTTCGGCAAGAAGATCGCCGAGGGCACGCCCGAGGAGATCGCCAGCGACAGCCTGGTCGTCGCGGCCTACCTGGGCGAGCCCGACGCGCAGCTCGACGCGATCGCGGGGGACGTCGACCTGCCTGGCCCGGCGCCGACCGGGAGTGTCGTCTGATGCAGGACGACACGCTCCTCGACGTACGCGACCTCTCCACGGGATACGGGCCGGTGGCGGTCGTCCACGATCTCAACCTCCGCGTCGGCCGGGGCGAGATCGTCGCGCTCCTCGGCCCGAACGGGGCCGGTAAGACGACCACGATCCTCACGCTGGGCGGCACGATCCCGCCGCACGCCGGCGAGGTGCGCTACAAGGGCGCCCAGCTGAAGGGACCGCTCCACAAGCGAACCCGGCGCGGCATCGCGGTCATCACCGAGGAGCGGTCGATCTTCAAGCAGTTGACGACCGCGACGAACCTCAAGCTGGGCCGCGGCCCGACCGAGAAGGCGCTCGAGCTGTTCCCCGAGCTCCGCCCGCTCCTCGGTCGCAAGGCGGGGTTGCTGTCGGGCGGCGAGCAGCAGATCCTGACCCTGGCCCGGGCCCTCGCGTCCGACCCCGACCTGTTGATCGTCGACGAGCTGTCGCTGGGCCTGGCCCCGCTGGTCGTGAAGCGCCTGCTCGAGGCCGTGACGGTCGCCGCGGGCCGCGGCGTCGGCGTCCTCCTGGTCGAGCAGCACGCCCGCAAGGCCCTCGGGATCGCCGACCGGGCCTACGTCATGCGGCGCGGCCGTGTCGACATCGAGGGCGAGGCGAGCGACCTGCTGGCGCGCTTCGACGAGATCGAACGCTCGTACCTCCGTGCCCGTCCGAGCGACGGCCAGGAGCCCGGAGGCGCCCCGTGAGGCGCTTCGAGGGCCGTACGGTCATGATCACCGGCGCCGCTCGCGGCCTCGGCCGGGAGTACGCGAGCTACTTCGCCGACGACGGCGCCAACGTCGTGGCCACCGACCTCGACGCGGCCGGCGCCGAGGAGACAGCGGCCGCCATCAGGAAGGACGGCGGCGTGGCGATCGGCCTCGGCCTCGACGTCACCGACTGGGAGCGGGCGGTCGCCGTCGTCGCCGCGGCCCGGGACGAGTTCGGGTCGCTGGACATCCTGGTGAACAACGCCGGCATCTGGGGCGACTACTCGATGCAGGGCGCGCTGGGCCAGGACCTCGACAACTGGCGGACCGCCCTCGACGTGATGCTCACTGGGCCGTTCGTGTGCATGAAGGCGGCCATCCCGGTCATGCGGGAGCGGCGGTGGGGCCGCGTCGTCAACATCTCCTCGATCGGCGCCTACCTCCCGGGCTCGGGGGCCTACGGCGTGGCCAAGCTCGGCCTGAACCAGCTGACCTATCAGGTGGCCGCCGAGGTCGGAGCTGACGGCATCACCGTCAACTCGGTCGCACCCGGGACCATCGACAACGAGGCCACGCGGCGTCAGGTGCCGCAGGCGGCGCTCGACATGCTCGTGCAGCAGACCGCCGTCAAGCGGCCGGGGACCGGGCGCGACCTGTACGGCGCGATCAGCTGGCTGTGCTCGGACGACGCCGCCTGGGTGACCGGCCAGGTCATCAGCCCGAACGGCGGTGCCGTGGCCCGGTTCTAGCGGCGCAAGATCGGTATACTCTTCTATCGACGGACACAAGGGGAGGGAGTCATGCGGCTCGAGAACAAGGTGGTCATCATCACCGGCGGCGGCGCCGGGCTCGGGCGCGAGTGCGCGTTGCTCTTCAGCCGCGAGGGCGCCAAGGTCGCCGTCGCCGACATCGACGAGCAGCGGGCCGAGAACGTCGCCAAGCTCGTGGCCGACAAGGGCGGCGAGGCGATCGCGCTCCGGTGCGACGTGAGCGCCGAGTCTGACGTCAAGGCGATGGTGGACGGCACGGTCTCCCAGTTCGGAAGGCTCGACGTGATGTTCGCCAACGCCGGGATCCCGGTCCCCGGGTTCGGCACCGTCCCGTTCGAGGAGACCACCGAGGAGTCCTGGCGCCGCGTGATCGACGTCAATCTCGGCGGGCTCTTCTTCTGCGCCAAGCACGCCGTCGCGCCGTTGAAGGACGCCGGCGGCGGCGCCATCGTCGTGACCTCCTCGGCCGCCGGCCTGGTGGCCTACCCCGGCTTCGCCGTCTACGCCGCCAGCAAGGCCGGCGTGAACGGGCTCGTCCGCGGCCTGTCGATGGACCTCGGCCGCCACGGCATCCGCGTCAACGCGATCTGCCCGACGCACGGCATGTCGGCCAGCTTCATGCCGGGCGCGCCCCAGGAGGTCATGGGCATGTCCTACGAGGAGGCGGCGGTGGCCGGCGGGCAGGCCTGGGACCCGGCCGGCTTCGGCTCACCGCTCAAGCTCGACCGCCCGCCGGCGCTGAAGGACAACGCCTATGCCGCGCTGTTCCTGGCCTCCGACGAGTCGGCCTACATGTCGGGTGTCGTGTTCCCTACCTGCGACGGCGGGGCCCACGCCCGCACGTCGCTCCCGTACTGAGGGTGCAGCGGACCGACGAGGAGGTCCTGCGGCGGTTCCCCCGCACGCGGATCGACCACGACAACAAGGACTTCTACAAGGGCTGGCTCGACCGGCAGCTGGTGCTCAACCGGTGCGCCGACTGCGGTCACTGGCACCATCCCCCCCGGCCGATGTGCCCGCGGTGCTGGTCGACGAGCGTCGAGCCCGCCGCCGTGAGCGGCCGGGGCACCGTGCACCTCCTGATCCGCCTGCACCAGGGGCCCGAGGTCGACGGCGTCGACTACACCGACGGCTGGCCGGTCGCCACGATCGAGCTGGAGGAGCAGGAGGGGCTGCGGTACACCAGCACCGTGGTCGGCGCCGACCGCTCATCGCTGGTGATCGGGCTCCCGGTCGAGCTGGACTGGATCGAGCGCGAGGGCGAGCCGTTCCCGGTGTTCCGCCCCCGGGCGGAGGCATAGATGCGTTATCCCGTGCAGGACCAGGTCGCCATCGTCGGGGTCGGCTCGACCGGGTTCAGCCGTGACGCCGGCGGGCGGTCGCAGCTCGGCCTGGCCGCCGAGGCGGCGGTCGCTGCCATCCGCGACGCCGGGCTCGCGGCGGCCGACATCGACGGCGTCGTGGGCACCGCGATCCCCGCGCACCAGATGGTCACCACGCTGGGCCTCGACGACATCGTCTGGTACGGCAATGACTCGCTCCCGGTCGGGTTCGGCGTCGTCGACGCCATGAACGCCATCCATGCGGGCCTGTGCGAGACCGTGCTCCTCTACCACTCGATGTTCCGCACGCCGTTCTGGTCCCGGGCCGCGGCCCGAGATCCCTTCCGCCGCAACACCGGGATGGCGCTCATGCTCCACGGCGGCCGCACCGACCCGGAGACGGTCGAGGGGGCGGTTGGCTACGCCGCCTGGGCCAGCCGCTACATGCACGAGTACGGGGCGCCGAAGGAGACGTTCGGCCACGTCGCCATCAACAGCCGGACGAACGCCGCCGACAACCCCCTCGCCGTGCGGCGGGACCCGATCACGATGGAGGACTACCTCGCCGCCCGGATGATCCGCGAGCCGCTGTCCCTCCTCGACATGGACATCCCGGTCGACGGGGGCGACGCACTGATCCTCACCACCGCGGAGCGGGCCCGCGACCTGCCCCACAAGCCCGTCCTCCTGCACGCCGCCTGCGCCGGCATCGTCGCGTCGCCCGGCGAGGACCAGATCCCTGGGCTCCAGCGCCACGGCCAGCACGTCGTGGTCGACTTCCTGAGGAGCCACAGCGACATCTGGATCGACGACGTCGACGTCTACTACCCCTACGACGGCTTCACGATCATCACGCTGTCGTGGATCGAGAACAGCGGCTGGTGCGGTCCCGGCGAAGCCGGCGAGTTCATCCGGGCCCACTGGGACAAGGACGCCAATCGCCTGCTGATCAACGGCAAGGTGCCGGTCAACACCCACGGCGGGGCGCTGTCGGAGGGGGGCACGCAGGGGTCCGGCCACGTGCGGGAGGCGGTGCTCCAGCTGCGGGGCGAGGCCGGCCCGCGCCAGGTCCCCTGGGCCAAGGCGGCGCTCGTCACACCCGGTGGGTTCTTCTTCAACTCGCAGGGCATGGTCCTGCGGGCGGATTGAGCGGGTCGACCCCTCGTGCCGCACGTGGACGGGCCCGAGCTCGACGCCTTCCGGCACACGTACCGCGCCTGGCTCGCCGAGCACGTGCCGCCCGACTGGCGGGCTGCGGAGGCCGACGACCCGGTGGCGGTCAGCCGCGCGTGGATGCGCGAGCTCGACGGTGGTGGCTACGCGGCGCCGGGCTGGCCCGTCGAGCACGGCGGCATGGCGGCGTCGCTCGCCCAGCAGATCGTGATGTTCGAGGAGAACGCCGCGGCCGACGCGCCGCCGACCGGCCTCTTCGGCATCGGGCTCAACCACGCCGGCTCGACGCTGATCGTCCACGGCACCGACGAGCAGCGCGAGCACCTGGCGCGCATCCGCCGGGGTGACGAGATCTGGTGCCAGGGGTTCTCGGAGCCGGACGCCGGCTCCGACCTGGCCGCCCTCCAGACGCGGGCGGCCCGGGACGGCGACGCCTACGTCGTCAACGGGCAGAAGGTCTGGTCGTCGATGGCGGCCCGGGCCGACTGGTGCCTGCTGCTCGTCCGCACCGACCCGAGCGCACCCAAGCGCAAGGGCATCTCCTACCTCCTCCTCGACCTGCGAACGCCGGGAATCACCGTGCGACCGCTGCGGCAGATCACCGGCAGCGCCGAGTTCTGCGAGATCTTCCTCGACGACGTGGTCATCCCGGTCGCCAACCGCGTCGGGCCGGAGAACGAGGGGTGGCGGATCTCGCAGACGACCCTGTCGACCGAGCGGGGGCCGTTCTTCCTCGCCAGCGTCCACGCGCTCCGCGACCGCGTGCGCGACGGCGTGGAGCTCTTGCGCTCGACGCCCGGACCCGACGGGAGGCCGCTGGCGAACGACGCCTCGGTCCGCCAGTCGTTCGCCCGCGACGCCGGCGAGGTGGAGATCCTCGCCGAGCTCTACTCGCAGGTCCTCGACAGCCAGATGCGGGCCGGCCACGCCGGACCCGAGGCGTCGATCATCAAGCTCTATTACTCGGAGGTGCTGCACCGCCTGACCGGACATCTGGTCGACGCCGTCGGCCTGGCCGCCGAGGTCGACGGAGCCACGCTCGTCGACCACCTCGGCTCGTGGGGGATGATGATCGGCGGCGGCACCAACGAGATCCAGCGCAACGTCATCGGCGAGCGCGTCCTCGGCCTGCCACGGGAGCCCCGGTGACCGACGTCGGCCTGGACGACGCCCACGCCCAGTTGCGTGATCTGGCCCGCAAGGTCTTCGCCGACCGGTCGCCGACCACCGCGATCCGGGCGCTGGCCGACGACACCCTCGGCTTCGATCCCGAGCTCTGGCGCACTGCCGCCGAGCTGGGGTTCACCGGACTGGAGATCGGCGAGGAGCACGGCGGCGCCGGCATGTCGTTCCGCGAGGCGGCCGTCGTGCTCGACGAGATGGGCCGAGGCCTGGTGCCGTTGCCGGTCCTGTCGTCGGTCGTGCTCGGGACCGGTGCGCTCCTGGCCGCCGGCTCGCCGGCCCAGCAGGCCGAGTGGCTGCCGGCCATGGCGGCGGGCGAGCGCCGCCTCGCCGTCGCCATCGGTCCCGACCGCCACGACGTGCGCGTGGCCGGCGACCGTCTCCACGGCTCGGCGCCATTCGTCCTCGACGCGCACGCCGCCGACGGGCTGGTCGTGCAGGCCGGCGGGAAGCTGTACCTCGTGCCGCTGCCGGCATCCGGCGTCACCGTCACCCCGGCGCCGATGCTCGACCGCACCCGCCGCCTGGCAGACGTGGCGTTCGACGGCGCCGAGGTCGAGCCGATGCCGGGCTCGACCGACGGCGCCTCCGTCGTGGACTGGCTGCTCGACCGGGCCGCCGCCGCGCTCGCGCTCGACAGCCACGGCGGCGCCCGCCGGGCGATGGAGATCTCGGTCGAGTACGCCAAGGAGCGCGTCCAGTTCGACCGGCCGATCGGCAGCTTCCAGGCCGTCAAGCACAAGTGTGCCGACATGCTCATCGCCGTCGAGACAACTCGCGTCGCCGCCGACGCCGCAGCCCGCGACGTGGCGCCCCGCCCGGACGGGCCGCGCCGCTGGCCGTCGATCGCCAAGGCCCACGCGACCGACGCCTACGCGTTCGTCGCGGGCGCCGGCATCAGCGTCCACGGCGGCATCGGCTTCACCTGGGAGCACGACATGCACCTGTTCGTGAAGCGGGCCAAGCTCGACCAGGCCCTGTTCGGGACGCCGGCGTTCCACCGGGAGCGCTACGCCCGGCTGCTGCTCGACTGACGGTCAGAGACCCGAGACGAAGCCGTCGAGCAGCCGGGCGAGGTCGAGCGGTGCGTCTCCCTGGACGCTGTGTCCGGCCTCGTCCACGTGGACGACCGACGCCGACGGTTGGCGCCGGAGAAGCCCGTGCTCGTCCTCGTCGCTGACCACCGACTGGGGCCTCATCCCGCGGACGAGCAACAACGGGACCCGCAGGCGTTCCACCGCATCCCAGAGCCCGGCGAAGTCGGGATAGGCGCGCTCCGGGCCACCGAACACGCGGTGGCGGGCGTAGCGCCAGACCCAGGAGCCGTCGTCCCGCTGCACGGCGTTGTGGAGGATGCCCCGCCGTAGGGATGCCTCCGATCGGGTCGGGTTGAACTCCATCGTGCGGGCGAGGATGTCGTCGAAGCTGGCGAAGCTCTCGGGGCCATTGACGAACGCCGATATCTGGGCCGACTTGCCGGACGTGACGCCGGGCGTGATGTCGACGAGGACGACGGCCCGGACGAGGTCGCGATGGCGGTCGGCCAGGGCCAGCGCGGTCAGGCCGCCGAGCGACATCCCGACGACGGCCTTCGCCTTGGGCGCCAGGAGCTTCACCGCCGCGGCGACGTCGTCCGCGTTGTCGCGCACGTCGAGGGACGAGCTCCTCGGGCCGTCAGAGTGGCCATGTCCCGGGAGGTCGACGGCGACCAGCGGGTGGCCGAGGGCGAGCGCAACCGAGTCCCAGGTGTGGGCGTTCTGCGCGCCGCCGTGGAGGAGGACCAGCTCGGGCGCCTCCGTCCCCCAGACCAGGGCGCTCAGCCGCCGCCCGTCGCCGACGTCGACGCCCTCCCGGCGCACGGCCGGGGGGTGTTGCAGGGTCAGGCCCATCTCCTGGGCGTTCTCGTGGAAGTAGCCGAATTCATCATACGGAATTGTGGCGCTCACCCGGCCGATCCTTGCACACTTCCGCCACACGGTGGGCAGAGGTTGTGCTATAAAGGATACTGTTCTTGACGAAGGAGGCTCCCATGGCGCTGACGAGCGATGCGTCCCTCGACACGGATGTGAAGCGTCGGGTCCTCGTGTCGGCCGACTCACACGGCGGTGCGCCGCCCGGTGAGCTCGAGAAGGTGCTGGCCCGCATGCAGCGCACCGACGGCAAGCAGGTGCGCATCCTCGAGAACGGGGCCAAGAAGAACCCCGAGGTCCATCCCGAGGACCGCATCCGCGAGCAGGAGATCGACGGCGTCGTCGCCGAGGTCATCTACGGTTCGACCGGGTTCACCGGTGACGACCTGGCCGCGGCGGTCACGTCATGTCAGGCGACGAACGACTGGTCGGCCGAGATGTACGGCCCCCACCTCGGCCGGTTCGCGCCGTCGATCAGCCTCCCGATCCCGATCGAGCCCTACGGCGGCAACCCGCCGGCCGTGAAGCCGGAGGCCGAGCACATCGCCGCGGCCGCCGCCGAGCTGGGGCGGGCGGCCGGACTCGGGTTGCGCCCCGGGCTGATGCCGGACACCCTCGATGCGCTTCCGTACAACCGGCCCGACTGGAACCCGGTGTGGGAGGCGGCGTGCGAGCTCGACGTCCCGCTGTCGTTCCACGTCGGCATCGGCCACAACCCTGTGCAGGCCCACGGGCCTGGCGGTGCGATCACCAACTACACGATCGTCACCAGCCAGATCATCGGCACGCTCTCGCATCTGACCGCGGGCGGGGTGCTGGAGACGTTCCCGCAGCTCAAGGTCGTCCTCACCGAGTGCGGATCCGGTTGGCTGGCGTGGGCCATGCACATCATGGACGAGGCCTATGTGAAGCATGCGCACTGGGTGAAGCCGAAGCTGCCGATGCCGCCCAGTGAGTACGTGAAGCGCCAGGTCCAGGTCACGTTCCAGGACGACCTGGTGGGTGTGGCCAATCGGCACATCACCGGGCTGCGCTGCCTGATGTGGGGATCGGACTACCCCCACCACGAGGGAACCTGGCCGAACTCGCAGGAGGCCGTGGTCCGGCAGTTCGCCGGCGTGCCGGAGGACGAGGTCGACCAGATCTGCCGCCGGAACGCGATCGAGACCTTCAAGTTCACGGTGTGACCGAGGGCGGCACGGAGAGCCCGGTCCCGAGATGACGATCGGATTCTGGCGCATCGCCACGGCCGACCCGGACCGGGTGGCCATCATCGACGCGGACGGGGTCAGCTGTAGCTACGGCGAGCTCCTGGCCAGGTCGCGCGCCATCTCCGCCGGCCTGCGGTCGCTGGGGGTGCAGCGCGGTGACGGCGTGTCGATGATCCTGCCCAACCATCCCGCGTTCTTCGAGCTGCTGCTCGCCACCATGGAGGCCGGCATCTACCTGACGCCCGTGAACTCGCACCTGGCCGCCCCCGAGATCGAGTACGTCGTGGCGGACAGCGAGGCCAAGGTCGTCGTCGCCCACGAGGCGCTCGCTGCCGTGTGCCGGGCGGCGGTCGAGGGCTGCGGTGTCGCGGCCGACCGCCGGTTCGCGGTCGGGAGAGTCGAGGGGTTCCGGCCCTACGACGAGCTGTTGGGATCGCCCGCCTCGGCGCCGCCCGACCGCTCGCCCGGCGGCCGCATGATGTACACGTCGGGCACGACCGGGAAGCCCAGGGGTGTGCGGTACCCGCTCACGGAGGGCGACCCCGACGACGTCTACGGAGCGATCGCGGAGATCACGTGCCAGGGGTTCGGCATCCCGGCCGACGGGGGCACCCACCTGGTGTGCGGGCCGCTCTACCACGCCGGGCCGTTCGTGGGGGCGGTGAACTCGATCCACGTCGGCAAGACCATCGTCCTGATGGACCGGTGGACCCCCGAGTCGTTCCTCGAGCTGGTCGAGCGCTACCAGGTGGACAGCACCCAGATGGTGCCGACGATGTTCCACCGCCTGCTGGCGTTGCCCGAGGAGGTGCGCCACCGGTACGACATCTCGTCGCTGCGCAGCGTCTTCCACACCGGCGCGCCGTGCCCTCCCGAGGTCAAGCAGCGGATCATGGACTGGTGGGGTCCCGTCGTCTACGAGACCTACGGCGGCACGGAGGGTGCGGCGACGATCGCCACGCCGCGGCGGTGGCTCGAGCGCCCCGGCACCGTCGGCAAGGCCATCCACGGCGTCACCGTGCGCATCCTCGACGACAACGGTGACGAGCTGCCGCACGGCGAGACCGGCGACATCTGGATCGACGTCGCCGCGGGCCCTCCGTCCGAGTACTTCAAGGACCCCGAGAAGACCAGCCGCATGCGGCGGGGGCGCATGGTGACGCTCGGCGACATCGGCTACCTCGACGAGGACGGCTTCCTGTTCCTGCGCGATCGCAAGATCGACATGATCATCTCCGGCGGCGTGAACATCTACCCGGCCGAGGTCGAGGCCGCCCTGCTCAGCGCGCCCGAGGTCGCCGACGCCGTCGTGATCGGCGTGCCCGACCCCGAGTGGGGCGAGCAGGTCAAGGCCATCGTCGAGCCGCAGCCCGGGGTGGCGCCGACGTCAGAGCTGGCCGGCGTCCTCATCGACCACTGCCGGTCCCGGATCGCCGGCTTCAAGCTGCCCCGGTCAGTCGACTTCGTCGAGCGGCTGCCGCGGCTTCCGAACGGCAAGGTCGAGAAGCGGCGCCTGCGCGACCCCTACTGGGCCGCCCGCGACACGGCGATATGAGCGGAAGGGGACACCGATGGACGAAACCAGGACACCGGCGGCGACCGCGTCGGAGCCTCTGAGCGGCGGCCGGGGCCACCCGTTCGGCAGCCCGGCGTTCGACGTCGGCGACGTGGGCTGCGTGCTGACGGAGCACCTGATCGAGGGCGTCGCCCAGTCGTACCGGCCATCGGGCGATGACGGGACGAGCGGCCTCGACGGCCGGTGGCAGACCGAGGTCGGCGGGACGGCGGGCTACCGGAGCCGCGTGTACGTCGTCCGGCCGGCCGACCCGGCCCGGTTCAACGGCGTCGTGCTCGTGAACTGGCAGAACGTGACTGCGGGGGTCGACCTCGGGATGCCGGCCCGGCGGGAGCTGGAGCTCGGCTTCGCCTGGGTCGGCGTGACGGCCCAGCGGGTCGCCGTCGAGGGTCAGACGGGCATCGCCGGGGTCCTGCCTGACACAGAGGGCCTGCCGGCGTGGGACCCGCAGCGCTACGGGTCGCTGCACCATCCGGGCGACGAGTTCTCCTACGACATCTTCTCCCAGGCCGGCCGGCTCGTGCGGACCGATCGCCCGACCGGGCCGGTGGACCTGCTCGGGGGTCTGGAGCCACGCGTGGTCCTGGCGATGGGCGGCTCCCAGTCGTCGATGCGCCTCGGCTCCTACCTCAACATGGCCCACCAGCGCGATCGGGTGTTCGACGGCTTCTGCCTCCACGTCCACTGGGGCATCTGCCCGCGCCCGCCGGACCAGCCGCTCCAGCCGAGCTTCGCCCCGGCGGGCGGCGGGCTGTTCGCCGGGAGCTCGCAGGTCCGCGACGACGGCGGCGTGCCGATCCTGGTGATCTCCACCGAGAGCGAGTTCGCCCACAACCTCCCGGTCCGGCAGCCCGAGACCGACACGTTCCGCCACTGGGAGGTCGCCGGCGCCGCCCACGCCACCGCCCAGTCGGCCACGGAGATGGAGGCGGTGTTCGCCCGCGACGGCATCACGAACATCCTCGATGCGCCCGACCGCAACGCCGTCGACTGGAGCTACGTCCTGTACGCGGGCCTGCAGCGGCTGACCGAGTGGGTCGAGAGCGGCACGCCGCCGGGGTCGCTCCCGCGCCTCGCCGTCGCGGACGACGGACACTCGATCGCCCGCGATGCCGACGGCAACGCGGTGGGGGGCATCCGGCTGCCCGATCTGGTGGCACCGACCGGCGTCCACCTCGGCACCAACGCCGGGAACCCGCTCGCCGCGCTCACCGGCCAGACGACGCCCTTCACGTCCGAGCAGCTCGCCGCTCACTATGCGGGCGCCGACAACTACCTTCGCCGGTGGGATGCCGCCGTCGACGAGCTGGCGCGGCAGGGCCTCGTCCTGGCCGACGACGCCGACGAGGCCTGCCGGGCAGCCCGGTCGGCTGCCGCGTCCCTCTGGCCGCAGGAGGTGGCGACGTGAACGCCGTCGACGTCGACGAGGTCCGGGCGTGGATCGCCGCCAGCTGGGACCTCGACCTGAGCCTGGCGGAGTGGTGGCGACGGCTGGCGGCCGCCGGGCTGGCCTTCCCCCATTGGCCCGAGGGCCTCGGCGGCCGCGGCTGGTCCCCGGCCGAGTCGCGGGTGGTGGCGCGCGAGCTGGGCGCCGCCGGCGCGGTCGCGCCCCCGACGGGCGTCGGCCAGGCGATGGGCGGCCCCACGGTGATCGCCCACGGGACCGAAGCCCAGCGGCAGGCCCTGGTCCCCGGGTTGGCCTCGGGCGAGGACGGCTGGTGCCAGCTCTTCAGCGAGCCCAGCTCCGGCTCCGACTTGGCCGGCCTGCAGACCACCGCCGTCCGTGACGGCGACGAGTGGGTGGTCAACGGGCAGAAGGTCTGGAACTCCGGTGCCCACAACGCCGACCGGGGCCTCCTCCTCGCCCGGACGGACCCCTCCGTCCCCAAGCACCAGGGCATCAGCTACTTCGTCATCGACATGGACCAGCCCGGGGTCGACGCCCGGCCGCTGCGCCAGATGAACGGAGGCGCCGACTTCGACGAGGTCTTCCTCACCGACGCCCGGGTTCCCGCCGACCGGCTCATCGGGGAGCTCGGCGGCGGCTGGCACGTGGCGCAGACGACGCTGGCCCACGAGCGGGCCAACATCGGTACGCGCACGGCGGGCGGCGCCGTCTTCCCGAGCGGCGGCCGCTACGGCCTCCTGGACGAACGGGTCGGCGACCTGCTGGCCCGGGCCGCCGCGTCGACCCGGGGGCCGATCAGCGGGTTCGTCATCCCGCCGCGGGTGCTGGTCGACCTGGCCCGCGAGTTCGGGCGCCACGACGACCCGGTCATCCGCCAGCGGCTGGTTGCCTTCCGGGCGATGGCCGACACCAACCGGTGGAACGGGCAGCGGACCCGCGCCGCGGCCGCCCAGGGCACCAAGCCCGGCGTCGATGCCAACCTGGCGAAGCTCAACGTGGCCAACATGGCGCGCACGTCCCGCGACCTCGCCCTGGCCATCATCGGGCCCTACGGCATGCTCGCCGGCGACGACGCCCCCCACGGCGGGGCCGTCCAGACCGTCGCGCTGTCGAGCCCCGCGGCGTCGCTCGGCGGCGGCACCGACGAGATCCAGCGCAACGTCATCGGCGAGCGGGGCCTGGGCCTGCCCCGAGAGCCCCAGGCCGACAAGGATGTGCCGTTCCGGGACCTGCCGATGGGCACGAGACGAGAGAGGGGAGCAGGCGATGCCTGAGTCGACGAAGCCGGCCCGACCCAGCGTCCGCATGACGGAGGACGAGGCGTGGGCGACGCTCGCCGCCACCCACACCGGGATCCTGACGACGCTGCGCGCCGACGGACGGCCGGTCGCGCTCCCGATCTGGTTCGTCGTCCTCGACCGTCGCATCTACGTGACGACGCGTGGCAAGAAGGTCCTCCGCGCCCGCAACGACCCGCGGGCGTCGTTCCTGGTCGAGGCGGGTGAGCGGTGGGCCGATCTGCGGGCGGTGCACATCGACTGCCGAGCCTCGGTGATCGAGCCATCGGACGATCTGGCCGACCGCATCCGGACGGCCATGGACGACAAGTACCGCGCCTACCGCACCGCGGCGCAGGAGATGCCGGCCGAGACCCGCGAGCACTACCGGCGCTCCCTGGGCGCGGTCATCGAGCTGGTACCGGACGGCAAGGTCCTCACGTGGGACAACCGCCGGCTCGGTATCTCGTAGCCGGCCGCGCTCGTGGACCTGTTCGACCTGACCGGCCAGGTCGCGATCGTCACCGGCTCGAGCGAGGGCATCGGCCGGGCCATCGCCGAGCGCCTGGCCGAGCACGGCTCACGGGTCGTGTTCTCCAGCCGCACGTCGGCGGCATGCGAGCGGCGCGCGGCCGAGGTCAACGACCGCCTGGGTGACGACCGCGCGATCGCGCTCACCTGCGACGTCACCGACCGGGGCCAGCTCCGCCACCTCGTCGACGCCACGCTCGACCGCTGGGGGCGGATCGACACCCTGGTCGGCAACGCGCTGGTCGAAGGGGACACGTCACCGTGGATCGAGCGGCTCGACGAGTCGTCGTTCACGACGTGGTTCGAGGGGAACGTCACCAACAACGCCTATCTCGCCAAGCTCGTGGTCCCCGGCATGCGGGCGCAGGGCGGCGGCACCATCGTGTTCATCAGCAGCACGTCGGGCGTCGCCGCGTTGGAGGACTACCTCGGGTACGGCACCGCCAAGGCGGCACTGAACCAGCTGGCGCGCATCCTCGCGGTCCAGCTCGGCCGGCACCGGGTGCGGGTGAACGCGGTCGCCCCGGGCATCGTGGCCTCCCGGGGGACCGACGAGTGGGGCACCGAGGAGGAGCAGAGCATCGCGGTCGGCGACGTCCCGCTCGGCCGCCTGGGGACGCCGGACGAGATCGCGGCCTGCGTCGTCTGGCTGGCGTCGCCGGGCGGAGCCTTCACGACCGGGCAGGTCTTCGTGATCGACGGTGGCCAGACGCTCAAGGGCATGGCGGGGCCGCACGACCTTCGGGTCGCCCGGCGGGCGGCGGCACGGCACCGGAGCGGAGATCCGCGGCCATGAGGTTCGGCGTCGGCATCCCGGTTCGGCTCGACCCGTCGACCCCTCGCGATCCCCTGCGGGAGACGTTCCGCTGGTGTGCGCGCGCGGAGGAGCTCGGCTTCGACTTCGCCACGGTCGCCCATCACCGGTTCACGGCGGGCTACAACGCGTCGCCGTGGGTCGTCCTCGCCGCCATCGCCGCGCGGACGTCGACGATCCGCCTCGGGACCGGGATCTTCCTGCTGCCGCTCGACCATCCCCTGGACGTCGCCGAGGAGGTGGCGACCCTCGACCAGGTGTCCGGCGGACGGGCCTTCCTCGGGGCCGGACTCGGCTACCGGCGTTACGAGTGGGACGCCCTCCAGCTGCCCTACGAGCGCCGCGGGACCCGGATGACCGAGGCCCTCGACATCGTCCAGCGGGCGTGGACCGACGACCGGTTCGGGTTCCACGGCGAGCACTTCTCCTTCGACGAGGTGGACGTGCTGCCCAAGCCGGTGCAGCGACCTCGGCCTCCCGTGTGGGTCGGCGCCAACACGCCCCCGGCCGTCCGCCGCGCGGCCCGACTAGCGGACGCGTGGATGGTCGGCTTCGGGGACCGCCTGTCCGTTCTCGGACCCCACGTCGCCGCGTACCGGACTGAGGCGGCGGCCCACGGGCGGGCGGGCGAGGTCTGCCTGCTGCGGCTGGTAGGCATCGGGCCCTCCCGGGCGCAGGTGGAGCACGAGTGGCTGCCCGGCGTCCTGGCCATGCTGCGCAGCTACCGGCGCGCCGGCGCCCCCGGCGAGCGCGACGAGCGTGCCTCGCGCCGGCTCCGGACCGACGGCGGCCACAGCACGCTGGCCGATCTCGGCGACGAGATGCTGATCGCCGGCACGCCGGACGACGTCATCGCCGCCATCCGGCGGTGCGGGGAGGTGACCGGCTGCGAGCACGTCATCCCCACGTTCGGGGGTCCGGACCCGCTGGCCGCGATGGAGCTGTTCGGCCGCGAGGTGATACCGGCGTTCCCGGCGACCTGAGGGGAGAGGACACTGTGCGACTCGGGATGTACCTCGACATGCGGAATCCGCCCGCCTGGCCCCGGCCGTGGCCTGCGCACTACGGCCGCTGGCTGGAGCGCGTCGAGGAAGCCGACCGCCTCGGCGCGGCCGCCGTGTGGCTGACCGAGCACCACTTCTTCGACGACGGCTACCTGCCGCAGTGCTGGACCCTGGCGGCAGCAATCGCCTCCCGCACCTCACGCATCCGGATCGGCACCGCGGTCGCGCTGTTGCCACTGCACTCGGCGCTCGAGACGGCCGAACAGATCGCGCTCGTCGACGTCATCAGTGGCGGACGGGTCGAGCCGGGGTTCGGCGTCGGCTACCGGAAGCCCGAGTACCTCGCGTTCGGCGGCGACTTCAAGCACCGCTACCGCGTCTTCGCCGAGCGGATCCGGGAGCTGCGCCGGCTGTGGGGGGAGCAGCCGGGGGCCGAACGGACGGTCACGCCGGCGCCGGTACAGACGCCGATGCCGATGTGGGGCGGCTTCGCGGGCCCGATGGGGGCGCGCACCGCCGGGCGCCTTGGGCTCGGGCTGCAATCCATCGACCGGCGGCTTCTCGGCGAGTACAGCAGCGCGCTCCAGGCCGCCGGGCACGACCCCGGGGCCGCCCGCATGGCGGGGCAGGTCGAGTTCTTCGTCGCCGACGATCCCGATCGGGCCTGGGCGCAGATCGGCGAGCACGTGGCCTACCGCTGGGCCTCCTACAACCGCTACATGTTCGAGGGCACCCGCCGCGAGGCCGAGGCGCCGCACCACTTCGACCCGGCCGCCATCCGGGACCGCTTCCTGATCGGGACGCCCGCGGAGATCGCAGCTGCGATCCGCTCGCGCATCGACGGACTCCCCGTCACCGACGTCTACTGCTGGTCCGACTTCCCCGGCATGCCCGACGACCTGGTAGATCAGCACCTGGAGCTGATGTTCACCAAGGTGGCGCCGCTCGTCCCCTGAGGGTCAGGCCCACACCAGCGGCAGATGGTGAGGGGCGCGCGGGTTG
>DATFRN010000336.1:0-33047 GCA_035263165.1 Acidimicrobiales bacterium
CAACGCCAAGTTCCAGCCCCGCTGGGTGCCGCGCCACGTCGTCTACCGGGCGGTGGCCGACCTCCCCGCCGTCGGCTTCGCCGCGCTCAGCGCCGAGGGGTTCCTGCCCTTCGACGGCGGTCGCGAGCCGGCCCTCACCGCCCGCCGAGGAACTGCGTGACCAGCCCCAGCACCTCGGCCGGCCGCCGGATGATGCCGACGTGGGTCGCCCCGGGGAGCACCGCGACCTGCGGGCCGGGCAGGAGGTCCGCCAGCTCCGCCACGTCGCCCAGCGACGAGAAGTCGCGGTCGCCGAACATCAGCAGCGTCGGGGCCCGCAGTGAGCCCAGCTCGTCGGTCCAGCCCGGGAACTCGTGGACCATCGCCGTCACCCGGCCCGCGAACTCCTCGAAGTGGGCCGGGTCTGGCGCCACCGCGTCGTAGGCGTTGCGCATCTCCTGGAAGTCGGCCGGCGTCGGCAGGCGCTCCTCGTCGGCCGGCGCGCTCTCCCGGCCCGGCGGCCGGTGGGCGTCGGCCGAGGCGACGATCAGCCGGCCGACCCGGTCAGAGCTGCTGGCCGTTCAGGCCGCCGGTCACTCGTAGCGCAGCGCGTCGGCCGGGTAGATCCGGGACGCCCGCAGGGCGGGCAGCAGGGTGCTGGCCAGCGCGGCCAGGTAGACGACCGCGAAGATCACCCCCAGGTTGAGCCACGGGACGGCCAGCGCCACGTGCTGGTGGCGCCCGACGTAGGCGATGACGTTGGCCGCCGTGGCCAGGCCCAGCGCGCAGCCCGCGGCGATGGCGGTGAGCGAGACGAACGAGGCCTCGGCCAGGAACGCCAGCCGGACCATCCCGGGCTGGAACCCGATGGCCCGCAGCACGCCGATCTGCTGGCGGCGCTCGACCACCGCCCGGGCGCTGACCACGCCGAGGGCGACGACCCCGACGACGAGGCCCAGGCCGATGAACCCCTGGATCAGCCGGTTGATCGTCCAGGAGGCGGCCACCGCCTCGTCCAGGCGGTCCTCCAGGCTCTGGGCCTCGAGCCCGTTGTCGAGGAAGGCCGACTCCAGCCGGGCGGCCACCGCGTCGGGGTCGGCGCCGGGGGCCAGCCGGAACCAGAAGGTGCTCGGGGCGGCCCGCTCGCCGAAGCCGGCCAGCGTCGCCTGCGAGGTCGTGATCCCGGCCATCTCCGGCGGCGCGGTGTCGTCGAGCACGCCGATCACCGTGAGGCGAAGGTCCCGGCCGGTGACCGGGTCGTGGACCTCGACCGGCACGGGGTCGAACGTGCGGTCCTCGAAGAAGAACCCGTGGAGCCGGAAGTCGGGCAGCACGTCCACGAAGAACTTGTTGCGCCGGGGCACCACGAACGGGTCGACCACGGCCAGGCCGGGATGGTCCCGGAGCGCGGCCCACACGGCCGCCGGCGAGGCGTAGCCGCGGGCCCGGGCGCCGAGCCCGTAGGTGGTCGCGCCGAGGAAGGCGCCGTCGACGCCCCGCACCGGGTAGTCCGCGTAGCTGGTGAGGTCCGCGGTCCCGCCGGCCTGGCGGGCCCGGACCGGCACCAGCGACTGGCTCCCCACCGTCTCGACCTGGGCGGGGTCGAGGCCGGCGACCGGCCCGGCCCGGCGCACCGCGGCGGCCATGTCGTGGACGGGCCGGACGGGCGCCACCACGGCCCGCACGTCGAAGCCGCCGCCGAAGGTCCGGACGTCGTCGAGGTTGCGGATGAACGATCCCGAGATCGTGCTGCCGGTGACCAGGGTGAACACCACGAGCGTGAACATCGCCAGCGTCATCGACGTCCGCAGCCGGCTGCGCAGCGGGTAGGCCACCGCCATCCGCACGACCGGGGCCAGCGACCGGATCCGGCCGGTCGGGCGGCTCACCGCGGCCAGCGCCAGGTCGGCGTTGTACATGATCGTCCAGGTCGCCCCGAACACGACGATCAGGCCGGCCACGATCCACACCGAGAAGTCCCAGGTCAGGGTGCCGACCATGGCGTTGTAGACCCCGGCGGGCAGCAGCCACCACACGACCAGCGCCAGGCCGGCCGCCGTGTGCACCGCCCGCTCGCCGGCGCCGAGCGCCCGGGCGATGGGCACCAGCCCGACGATGGCCAGCGACACCCCGAGCAGGAACCCGGTCGCCTGGTGGGCCGCCGCGCCGCCGGCCGCCACCGCCGCGCCGGCGGCCAGGGCCAGGGCGCCCGGCCACCAGCGGGCCCGGCCGACCGGGCGGGCGGCGGGCGAGGGCAGGTTGCGGATGGCGGTGACGACATCGAGCACGCTGACCCGCCACGCCGCCACCGCCACCACGGCCAGCGTCAGCACCACGCCCAGGCCGTAGGCGACCACCAGGCTGGCCGGGCGCACGGCGTGCACGAGGGCGAACTCCTCCCGCGAGAACGCCCGGGCGACCACCTCGACCATCCCGTAGGCGATCCCCAGTCCGGCCAGCGCCCCCACGGCCGCGGCCGCCACGTCGTACAGCGAGCCCTCGAACACGAAGCTCTCGACCAGGTGGCGCCGCTGCGTCCCCACCGCCCGGGCGATGCCGATCTCGGTCCGGCGCTCGGCCGCCAGCATCACGAAGATGAGGAAGATCAGCAGGATCCCGGCGGCGATGGCGAAGGTCCCGAAGGTGGAGAACAGCGACAGGAAGGCGTTGCCCTGCTGGTCGGCCCGCTCCAGCCCGTCCCGCTTGGCCGGCACGACCCGGAGGCCGGCCCGCTCGGCGGCCGGGGCGAGCAGGGCCGTCACCGCGTCGGTGCGGTTCACGCCCGAGGTCTCGCCGCCGGCGTTCGACACCAGCACGTGCGAGATCCGCCCCTTCGCGCCCGCGATGCGCTGGGCGAGGGGCAGCGGGGCCAGCACGGCCGGGCCGTCGGTCCCAGCGCCGCGGAACGTGACGACGTCGGCGACCCGCAGCGCGACCGGTGCGGCCCCGGCCAGGAGCAGGATGCGATCGCCGGGGCCGGCGGCCAGCTTGTCGGCCGCGTCCCGGTCGAGGAAGACCTCGTCGCCGGCCAGCGAGGCGAGCGTGCGGGCCCGGCTGTCGGCACCGGCGATGCGGCCGAAGCCGGCGAGCCGGTCCGGGTCGCTCCCGAACAGGGTGACCCGGGGCTCGCTCCGGCGGGAGGTCCGGTCCTGGGCCGCGACCGGCACGATCAGCGCCGGCGCCAGCCCGTCGACCAGCGGCGACCCGGCCGCGGCGGCGTCGACGGCGGCCAGCGCGCGCTGGTCGAACGTGGTGGGCGCGGCGGAGGCGTCGAGCTCGAGCGCCGGGTCGACCTCGGCCCCGTCGGCCACGAGCGTCTCGTCGGTCGGGCCCAGCGACCGGAGGACCGACGACCGGACGGTCAACGCCATCGTGTCGCCGGTGACCAGCGACGAGGCGATGATGGCTGTGGCCAGCATGAGGCCGCCGACAATCAGCGCGGTGCGGCCCCGGCGGCGGGCGACGTTGCGGGCGGCCAGGCGCAGGAACACCCGGTTGCGGGCGGCGGCCACGGCGACGAGCCCGAACGCCACGGCCATGATCACGACCAGCCCGGTGGCGAAGGCCCCGACGGGGATCCCGAAGAGCCGGGCCACGGGTCAGCCCCGGGCGGCCGCCGGCAGGTCGGCGACGGCGACCTCGTACTGCTCCCGGCCGGGCGGGCAGGCGAACAGGGTGACGAAGCGGGCCAGCGTGTCCGGGTAGAAGCCGGCCCCGCTGCGGACGTCCGCCTGGGCGGCGGTGTCCCACAGGGAGACGAGCGCCGCCTGGCCCCCGGGCGTCGTCAGCACGAGCACGCCCCGGTAGCCGTCCTGGTCCCGGAGCTGGGGCAGCACCTCCTCCCGGAACCGCCCCACCGCGGCCCCCATGCCGGTGCGCATCGTGTCGATCTCAAGCAGCGTGACCCGGGCGTGCATCGGGAACCTCCAGTCGCTCCTCGGCGACCACCCGGCCGTCGAGCATCCGGACGATGCGGTCGGCCCGCCGGCCCACCGCGATGTCGTGGGTGACGATCACGAACGTGAGGCCCCGCTCCCGGTTGAGCCGGCGCATCAGGTCGACGATGTCCTGGGCCATCTCCGAGTCGAGGTCGCCGGTCGGCTCGTCGGCCCACACGATGGCGGGGTCGTTGACCAGCGAGCGGGCGATGGTCACGCGCTGGCGCTCGCCCCCGGACAGCTGCGCCGGGAGGTGGGACGCCCGCTGGCCCAGGCCGACGAGCGCCAGCGCGTCGAGGGCCCGCCGCCGGGCCTCGCCCGCCGCCATCCGGGCGACGAGCAGCGGCAGCTCGACGTTCTCGACGGCGGAGAGGACCGGGAGCAGGTTGTAGAACTGGAACACGAAGCCCATGCGCCGGCCCCGGTAGGCCGTGCGCTGGCGGTCGGACATGGCGGCGAGCGACGTGCCCTCGATGCGGACGTCGCCGGCATCGAAGGTGTCCAGCCCGGACAGGCAGTTGAGCAGCGTGGTCTTGCCGCACCCGCTCGGCCCCATGATCGCCACGACCTCGCTCCGGCCGACCACCAGGTCGACGCCCCCGAGCGCCCGCACCTGCACGGCCCCGGTGTCGTAGACCTTCACCACCCCGCCCGCCTGGATGATCGGCGGGTGGCCGGCCGCGACGGGGGTGGCGACCTCGGGATCGCCGACCGGCGCCGTCGTGTCGATGGTCATGGCCCGAGGATCGGCCCCCGGCGCCCCGCACGACAGGGCCGAACGGCCCCGGCCGGGGCTCACCATCGTCACCGCCGCCCGGCTCCGCCTGGCCTGCCCGGCCGCCCGGCTCCGGACGCGAACGACCGCCGGGCGAGGGGTGCCCGGCGGTCGTCTGCCCCCGCTCCGGTGCGCCGCCCGTGCACGGCGCACCCGGCGGTCATGTCACGTCGGCGTGCGACGCAGGTGGACGAACCCGGCGACCACCAGCGCGGCCATCACGAAGGCGCCGATGAACGCGACCCACGCCGCGATCCCCGCGATCAACCCGATGGTGGCCCAGGCGTAGCTGGTGAGCAGCAGGCCCCGCAGCGTCTCGCCCTTGAACAACGTGTCCCGCTGGGTCCGCAGCTCGTCCGCCGTGGCCTGCAGCTTGGCGACCTCCGCCGCGCTGGCGCCCTTGGCCTTGGCGTCGACGACCGCCTGAGCCGCGCCCCGGTCATCGACCTGCGAGTACGTCTTGCCGTTACCGATCTGCTGCAGGTGGCCGTTGATGAAGCTGGCGTAGGCCTGCGCCTCGCGGCCCGTGGTCACCTGCTGGTCGGCGTGCGAGAGCAGGTCGGTCCGGCCCTCGTCCTTCAACTCGGCGGCCGACGGGAAGAACACCTTCTGCGACGCCAGCTCGTCGTGCACGTAGTCCTTCGCGAAGTTCGAGCCCCACATCAGCAGGCCGCCGGCCACGGCGAACACGATCGCCGCGATCAGGCCCATCCCGATCAGGAGCTTGTCGATCGTGCGTCGCCGCAACTGGATCGTCCCATCGGGAGATGCGCCCGGCGCGACTGCGGGCTCCCTGGTCATCGTGCTCATCTCGCTGCCTCCCTTCCAGTGCGGATCAGCGATCCGCCTTGCTGTGACCGTATGAACGGGCCCTACCGGCTCCCAGGGCCGAAGGTCCCGCCGGACCCGCCGTTCGTCACCGACACGTCCACCTCGCCGTAGGCCCGTCCGCTGGCGCGCACGGCGTCGAGCGCGCGCACCGCCAGCGCCTGCGCCTCGGCGGGGTCGACCGGCTGCGGCAGGTCCAGGCGCACGTGCAGCCGCCGGCCCGCCCGCTCGACGCGACAGGTCGCCGGCGTGGGCGTCACCTGGCGCAGGATGGCCCGCCCGAGGGCGCCGAGGGCCTCGTCGACGCCGGCCTCGCAGGCGGCCACGACGTCGCCGTCCACCGCACGCGCCGTCACCACGGCGTCGTAGGGGTCGAGGTGGGCCGGGCCCGCCTCGACCAGCGGGATGCCGGCCCGCACGGCACAGACGACGGCCGTCGCCTCGCGCGCGGAGGTGTGCGGGTCGACGCGCGGCCGCACGAGCAGGGCCACGTCGGGGTCCTGGGCGAGCGGGCAGTCATCCGGGCTGGTCAGGCCGCGGCACGTGACGGCGGTCCGGCCGTCGTGACAGGTCAGCGTGTGGTGCCCGGCGGCGCCGAGCTCCCGGATCGGCTCGGCGGCCGCGCCGGGCCGGCTCTCGATCACCAGGACGTTGAGGGGTGGCGTCATGGCCCGATCATCGACGCCCGCGGCGCGCGGCCAGCAGGGCCGAAGGTCCCGGATCACTGGCGACGGCGGGCCCTACCGGCCGCCGGCGCCGGGGCGGAAGCTGGCGGCATGACCGAGATCGTCGTCGGAGTCGACGGGTCGCCCCACTCGCTCGACGCCCTCCGGTGGGCGCAGCGGGAGGCGGCCCTGCGTCGTGGGCGCCTGGTGGCGCTGTTCGCCTGGGGCTTCGTCCCCCCGGGCCACGCCGGCGGCGGGCACACATTCGACGCCGGCTACGGCCCGGAGGAGGCCGACCGGCTGCTGGCCGCGTCGATCGACGCGGCGCTGGGCGACGGCGCCGGCGTCGTGCGGCGCACGGTGTGCGAGCCCCCGGCCCGGGCTCTGCTGGACGCGGCGGCCGGCACCGACCTGCTGGTCGTGGGCGCCCGGGGGGTCGGCGGGTTCCGGGGCCTGCTGCTCGGCTCCGTGAGCGGCCAGTGCCTCCACCATGCGCCGGTGCCGCTGGCGATCGTCCGGTCCCCCGGGGGCGGGGCGATCCCCAAGGAACGCGGGCGCATCCTGGTCGGCGCCGACGCGTCGGCCAGCGCCCGTCGGGCGCTGGACTGGGCGGTCGCCGAGGCCGCGCGCCGGGGGTCGGCGCTCGACGTCGTGCGGGCCTGGGACATCGCCTACCCCGCGGTGGCCCCGGCGGGCGGCTACCCGGTCGAGTGGGCCGCCCTCGAGGAGGACGCCCAGGACCTGGTCGACAAGCTGCTGGCGGACCGGGGGCTGGCCGGCCGGGCGACCGGGCGCGCCGTGCAGGGCTCCGCCGCCGGCACGCTCGTCCGGGCCGCCGCCGGCGCCGACCTCGTCGTCATGGGCACCCGGGGGCACGGCGGCTTCGCCGGGCTGCTGCTGGGATCGGTGGCGCACCACCTGGCCCACCACGCCCCCTGCACGGTCGTGGTCGTGCCCTGACCGGCTCTGCGGATCGGGTCTCAGGTGTAGAGCGTGCCGTCCTGGCAGAAGCAGAGATCGTTGCCCCAGGGATCGACCACGTAGAAGGAGCGCTCGCCCCAGGGACGGTCGAGCACGTCGCCGGCCGGCTCGCCGTGCACCCGGTAGGGCGCCAGCACGCCGAGACGTGACGCCCGGTCGTGGACGGCGTCGAGGTCGTCGACCGCGAAGTACAGCGACTTCGGTCCGGGGGTGGGGGTCATCCCCCCTTGGGAGACATCGAGGACGGCGAGGATGACCCCGCCGCAGTCGAAGTAGTGCCGGGCGCCGGGGTGGCGCTTGCCCTCGATGTCGAGGAGGTCACGGTAGAGGTCGGTGGCGCTCTCGAGATCGGCGACCTCGAGGGTGACGCGGAACAGCTTCGCGGCGGTGCTCATGAGTTGGTTCCTTTCGTGACCGAGCGCGGGCCCGACGGCGGCCAGGTCTGCTCGCTGGTCGGTGGATCGAGCTGCGCCAGCCAGCCGCCGACGACGCGCCGCAGGCGGTCCCGCTCCAGCCGGTAGACGCACCTCCGCCCCTCTCGTCGCACGCTGACGACGCCCGCGGCCTCGAGCACGTGCAGGTGACGGGTCGTCGTCGGCCAGCTGTGGCTGAAGCGATTGGCCAGGTACCCGGACGGCAGCTCGGGGCCGTGATGGGCCAGGAGCTGGACGATGTGGCGCCGGGCTTCGTGGGCCAGCGCGTCGAAGACGACCTCGACCTGCGGGAGCGAGGGAGGCCCCGTGCCCTGCCGGCCCTGAGCGGCAACCATCGGCATCAAGATTAGCGCGTAGGCTAATAGACCGCACCGTGGCTTCAGGCCGACGCCAGCGAGATCAGCGCGTCCACCCCGCCGCCGGGCGCCGTCCGCAGCCGCAGGCTGCCGCCGCCGGCCCGGGCCAGCTGGGCGGCGATCGGCAGCCCGAGGCCCGACCCCGAGCGCTCGCCCCGGTCGCCCTGCCAGAACCGGTCGAAGGCCCGGGACATCGCCTGCGGCGACATGCCGGGGCCCTCGTCGACGACGCTGACCTCGACGCAGGGGGACCCCGCCCGCACGGCCAGCGTGACCGCCCGGCCGGCCGGCGTGGCCTCGATGGCGTTGTCGACCAGGTTGTCGAGGATCTGCTCGAGGTGGCCCTCGACCAGCGACGCCATCACCGGGTGGTCGGGCACCTCGGCCCGCAGGTCGACGCCGTGCTCGTCCGCGTAGGCCGACCAGGCCGCCCGGCGGGCCGCGACGACCTCGACCACGTCCGCCGGGTGGCGGTCGGGGCGGGACCCCTCGGCCCGGGCCAGGGCCAGCAGGCCGTCGACCAGCCGCGACAGCCGCACGGTCTCGGCGACGGCCGCGTCGACGTCGGCCTGGGCCGTCTCGGGGTCGTCGGTGTCGAGGGCGTCGAGCCGGAGGCGCAGGGCCGCCAGCGGGCTGCGGAGCTGGTGGGAGGCGTCCCCGATGAACCGGCGCTGCGCCCCGACCAGCTCCTCGAGCCGCCCCGCCATGTCGTTGAACGTGCGGGCCAGCTCGACCACCTCGCGGGGGCCGGTACCCTCGTCGGCCCGGGCGCCGAGATCGCCCCGCCCGAGCGCCGCCGCCCGCTCGTCCAGGTCGCGCAGCGGCCCGATCGCCCACCGGGCCAGGCGGTCGCCGAGCACCCAGGCCACGCCGAGCGCGGCCAGGGCGATGACCGCGAGCGCCAGCCAGAGCTGGTGGATGCGCCGCTCGGTGGCGGCGCCGGTGTGGACCACCAGCACGGCGCCGTGGACCTCGCCCCCGGTGCCGACGGGCTCGGCGGCGTAGGCCCGGTGCCCCACCCGGCCGGCGGAGGGGACGCCCGCCCGGGCCCGGTCGAGCGCCGCGCGCAGGGGGCCGGCCAGCCGGGCGGGGGCGACGCTGGGGTCGATCGGCCGCCCGTCCGCGTCGACGACGGCCACGGTCGAGCCGTCGCCGGCGCCCCGGAAGCGCCCGGCGAGGGCCGACACGTCGTGCTCGGCGGGGTTCTCCAGCACCTCCTCGGTCAGCGCCGCCAGCGACGCCGCGTCCCGCCCCACGTCGTCGGCCAGCGCCTCGCGCTCACGCCGCGCGAAGGTCAACGCCAGCGGCACCTCCAGCAGCACCAGGACCGCCGCCACCAGCAGCAGGTGGGCGACGACGACCCGGCGCCTCACGGCGCCGTCCCGAGCCGGAAGCCCACCCCCCGGACGGTCTCGATCCAGCGGGGGTCCCCGAGCTTGCGGCGCAGCGAGGCCACGTGGACGTCGAGCGTCTTGGTGGGCCCGTACCAGTGCGGGTCCCACACCTCGTCCATGATCTCGGCCCGGCCGACCACGGCCCCCGGGTCGTCGGCCAGCAGGGCGAGCAGCTCGAACTCCTTGGGGGCGAGCGCCACCTCGTGGCCCCCGACCGCCACCCGCCGGGTCCGCCGGTCGATCTCCAGCGCGCCCACCCGCTGGGGCCCGGCCGGCTCGGGGACGGTTCGCCGGGACACGGCCCGCACCCGGGCCACCAGCTCGCGGATGCCGAACGGCTTGACCACGTAGTCGTCGGCGCCGAGCTCGAGGCCGAGGACGCGGTCGCCCTCGTCGCCCCGGGCGGTGACCACGATGACCGGGACGCCCGACGCGGCCCGCAGGCGCCGGCACACCTCGTAGCCGTCGAGGTCGGGCAGGCCCAGGTCCAGCAGCACCAGATCGACGCCGCCGTCGACGCCGCCGCCGACGCCGACGGCGTCGAGGGCGGCGCGCCCGGTCGCCACGTGCGTGACCTCGTAGCCGGACCGCTCGAGGCCACGGACCAACGGCACGGCGATCGCCTCGTCGTCCTCGACGACCAGCAGGTGCACGACCCCAGCATGACGGGCGGACCAGGGTCGGCGTCGCATCCTTGCCAAGTCTTTACCCGGCGCTGGCCGGTCGCTGGACCCGGCCTCCCTACCGTCGCGGTGATGGCTGCGCCCGCCCGTCCCTACCCCTCGCGCCGGCCACGCCCCCGGCCGGCCACGGGCGGGCGCAGCCTCTCCTGGCCGCTGTGGACCAGCGGCTGGGCCCTGCTGCCCCTGCGGCTCTTCCTCGGTGTCACCTTCGGTTTCGCCGGCCTCCAGAAGCTCGCCGACCCCCGCTTCCTGCGGGCCGGCGCTCCCGGCTCCGTCCAGGCCCAGCTCCGCGCCGCCGCCCACACCAGCCCGATCGGCGGCCAGCTCGGGGGCCTGGCGTCGCACGCCCTGGCCGTCGGCATCGCGATCGCGCTCGCCGAGGTCGCGGTCGGGTTGGGGGCGCTGGCCGGGCTGTGGACGCGGGCGGCCGCCGCCGGCGGCCTGGCGCTGTCGCTCGGCTTCCTGCTCACGGTGAGCTGGCACAGCCACCCCTACTACCTCGGCCCCGACATCGTGTTCGCCGCCGCCTGGGTGCCGCTGGTGCTGGCCGGCGCCGGCGAGGATCCCCGCCTGTCGCTCGACGGACTGCTGCGGCGCAGGGCCGAGCAGGAGCTCGGGCTGCCGACGACGGCGACCGTCCCGATGGCGTTCGCCCGGGTCCAGGCACTGTGCGGCGGCTACGAGGCCGGCCACTGCCACTACCGGCGGGGCGCCGCGTGCCGGCCCGACGCCTGCCCCGTGCTGGCGGCGCCGCCCGTCGCCGACCCCGAGGCGGGCGAGATGCTCGACCGCCGGGCGTTCCTGCGGCGGGCGCAGGTCGTCGGCCTGTTCGCCGCCGCCGGCCTCGGCACGGCGGCCGCCACCGCCTGGATCGGCCGCCTGCTCGGCGGCGCCGGCGAGGGCGGCTCGGCGACCAGCCTGGCCTCGCCCGGCGCCGGCGGATCGGGCGGCCGGGCCGCGACCACCACGCCCCCGACCGGTCCCCCCACCGCGGGTGGAACGGCCGGTGTCGCCATCGGTCCCGCCAGCGCGGTACCGGTCGGGGGCGTGGCCTCGTTCACCGACCCCCAGGCGGGCGACCCCGCCTACGTGGTCCAACCCAGCGCGGGCCGGTACGCGGCGTTCAGCGCCGTCTGCCCCCACGCCGGCTGCGAGGTGCAGTACCAGAGCGGCGACGGCGAGTTCGTCTGTCCCTGTCACGGCGCCCGCTTCGACCGCACCGGCTCGGTGCTCCAGGGCCCGGCGACCCGCTCGCTCAGCCCCATCACCGTGGCCAAGGGTCGTGACGGGCAGCTCTACGTCGACGGCTGATCCGTCGGTCGGCCCGCCTCGATGACGTCGAGGTCGCGGTTGACGAACCGCGTGTGCGCCTTCAGCTCGCCGAGGAGCACGCCCAGAGCGCCGCCGACCGTCTTGGCGTGGGCGGCCACGGGGCGGTCGAGGTCGTCGGCGGTGAGGCCCTCGACGTAGCTGCGGAGGGCGGCGAGCCGGTCCCGCACCGCCTCGCAGGCCTCCTCGAAGCTGGGCCGGGCCTCGGGGTCGATGGATGTGCCGGGCAGCTTGGGCGGCATGAAGGTGGGCGGGAGCGCCATCGGGTGGAACGGGTCGTCCTCGCCGAGGACGACCTTCGACAGCCACAGGTCGACGATGAGCACGACGTGCCGCAGCGACTCGACGGTGGACCACTCGCCGTCGACGCCGCGGTGCACCTCCTCGTCGGAGAACGAACCCGCCCGCCGCATCGTCGCCTCGAGCCCGCCGATCGCCTCGCCGGCGGACGCCCGGGCGGCCTCCGCGCTCGCCACCGGCACGACCGGTGGAGGCGGTGGCGGAGGCGGCCCGCGCAAGCCCGTCGCGCCCTCGCCTGACTCGGCCTCGGCCATCGGTTCGCCCCCCTGCTCGCCGCCGGGTGGCCGAGAGCGTACCCGTGGCCTGGCCCGGCACCGCAGTGCGTAGCCTGCGGCCGTGACCACCGAGCCGATCGACCTGGTCCGGGAGTTCTGCGCCGCCTTCGGGGCGGGCGGGCCCGACCTCGACCTGGACCGCATCGTCGGGTTCTTCGCCGACGACGCCGTCTACCACAACATCCCGGTGGACCCCGTGGTGGGGCCCGACGCCATCCGGGCCACGCTGGCCGGCTTCACGGCCGGGGTGGAGCAGATCGAGTTCCGCATCGTCTCGATCGCCGCCGACGGCGGCACGGTCCTCACCGAGCGGGTCGACGTGTTCCGCCTCCCCGGCAAGGACATCTCGCTGCCGGTCATGGGCACCTTCGAGGTGGTCGACGGCAAGATCGCCGCCTGGCGCGACTACTTCGACATGAACCAGTTCATGTCCCAGCTGGCCTGATCGCCCGCCGCTCCCCTGGCGCCGGGGCCTAGCGTCGGCCGCATGGCCTACGAGGACTACACGTTGCTGCGGGTCGAGGTCGGCGGGCGGGTGTGCCGGGCCACGATCGACAACCCGCCGATCAACCTGCTCGACATCCCGCTGATGATCGAGCTGGACCGCTTCGGGCGGGAGGTGGCGGAGGACCCGGACGTGGGCGTCGTGGTCGTCGACTCGGCCAACCCCGAGTTCTTCGTGGCCCATGCCGACGTCGGGGCCATCCTCCAGCTGCCCCGGGAGGCGCTGGCCGAGCCGCCCGGGGAGCTCGGCTTCTTCCACGCCATGGTCGACCGGTTCCGCACGATGCCGGCCGCCAGCATCGCCGTCGTCGAGGGCATCACCCGGGGCGGCGGCTGCGAGCTGGTGTCGTCGTTCGACATGCGGATCGCCGCCCGGGGGCGGGCGGTGTTCTCCCAGCCCGAGACGCTGATCGGCATCATCCCCGGCGGCAGCGGCAGCCAGCGGCTGCCCCGGCTGGTGGGCCGGGGCCGGGCGCTGGAGATCGTGCTCGGCGGCGCCGACCTCGACGCCGACACGGCCGACCGGTGGGGGCTGGTCAACCGGGCGCTGCCGCCGGAGGAGGTGTGGCCGTTCGTCGACGCCCTGGCCGCCCGCATCGCGTCCCTGCCCGGCACCGCGGTGGCGGAGGCCAAGGCCGCGATCGCGGCCGCCGAGCCCGACCCGCGGCCGGGCCTCGGCATCGAGTGGCAGCGGTTCACCCACTGCCTCGCCGACCCCGAGTCCGCCGCCCGGATGGAGCGGTTCCTGGCCGACGGCGGGCAGACCCCGGAGGTCGAGCGGCGGCCGATCACCCTCGATCCCGGGCCCTGGGGCTGACCGCCCGGCCCGGGCGGCGTGTGCTAGGGATCACGGCGGTGCCCCTCGCCACCCCCGCCCCGGCCCGCCGCCCGCCGCGGCGGCGCGCCGTGGCCCTGGCGGTCGCCGCGCTCGCCCTGCTCGCCGCCGCCTGCGGGGGCGACGACGGCGCGCAGGCGACGGGGTCGGGCCGGGGGACGACGACCTCGACCACCGCCGCGACCACGTCGACGACGGCGGCGACGACGGGTGCCTCCGACAAGGCCTGCGGTCTGGCCGGTGCCAGCGACATCACGTTCCCGTCGGGGCGGCGCACCACGCTCCACGGCGTCATCGCCGGCCGGGGCCCGACGGGGATCGTCCTGGCCCACGAGTTCCGCTCCGACGCCTGCGGCTGGGCCTTCTTCGTCCCCGAGCTGACGAAGGGCGCGGGCCGGCAGGTCCTCGCCTTCGACTTCGCCGGGGACGGGTCGTCGGACCTCAACCCCGACGGCCGCCTCGACCTCGACGTCCGCGCCGCCGTCGCCGAGGTGCGCAGGCGGGGGGCGACCAAGGTCGTGGTCATCGGCGCATCCAAGGGCGGGACCGCGGTGGTGACCGCGGCCGCGGGGACCGGCACCGGCATCGACGGCGTCGTGAGCCTGTCCGCCGTGGCGTCCTACCTCCAGGCCGACGCCGAGACGGCGGCGGCGAAGGTCACGGTCCCGGTGCTGTTCGCCGCGTCCGAGGGCGACAGCACGACGGCCGACGTCGCCCGGTCGCTGGCCCGCAGTTGCGGCTGCGCCTATCCGAAGGTCCTGATCTTCCACAGCGGGCTGCACGGCACCCGCATGCTCACCGGCGGCAGCGACGGGCCGGCCCTGCGGACGGCGATCGAGGCGCTCATCTCCCGCGCCACCGGGTGATGGGCGCCTAGCCTGTCGCTCGCACGCCGGACGCAGCCCGGCGGCGACGGGAGGGGGCAGAGGTGCGCCACCACGGGGTGAGGGGACTGATCGTCACGACGGCCTTGTGCGCCGTCACGCTGGGAACGGCCGGTCTCGGCAGCGCCACGCCCAGCGCCGCGCTCTGCGGGGCGCCGCCCGAGGCGTCCGCCGTGCCGGCCGGGCGGGGCGGCCCGGCCCGGGAGCCCGACCTGGGCCAGGTGCACACCGACATGCCGGCGGCCGCCAAGGGCCAGGCGGCGGCCGGCTTCCACGCCCGCATCCCGGTGTACGTCCACGTGATCACCGCCGGCGCCGTCGGGAACCTCACGGACCAGCAGATCGCGGACCAGATCCGGGTGCTGAACGTGACCTATGCGGGCGGCGAGGGCGGCGCCGACACCGGGTTCTCGTTCCGGCTCGCCGGCGTGACCCGCACCGACAACGCAGCCTGGTTCAACGCCGGCCCGGGGGGCGTCGACGAGAAGCGGATGAAGGAGGCGCTCCGCCAGGGCGGGCCCGACGCGCTGAACTTCTACTCGACCACCGCCGGCGACTTCCTCGGCTGGGCCTACCTGCCGAACATCGTGGACAAGGGGCCCAAGGCCAACCTGGACGGCATCGTGATCGACTGGGAGTCGCTCCCCGGGGTGTCGACCACCTACGCCGGGCGGTACGACCAGGGCGAGACGGCCACCCACGAGGTGGGCCACTGGCTCAACCTCGAGCACACCTTCCTCGGCGGCTGCCGCCACGGTGGCGACTTCGTCGACGACACGCCGGCCGAGAAGACGCCGACGTCGGGCTGTCCCGCGGGCAAGGACACGTGCAAGGCCCCGGGCCTCGACCCGATCCACAACTACATGGACTACTCGTACGACTCCTGCTACACGGAGTTCACCCCGGGCCAGGTGCAGCGCATGCGGGACGCCTGGCTGCTCTACCGGGCGCCGTAACAGCCCCCGCCGGGTCACCCCGGCGCAGCAGGCAGACCGCGCCCGGGTCGAGGTCGGAGGTCACACCGGGGCGGTGACCCGGGCCTCCGGCGGGATGCCGTACAGCTCGCGCACCTGGTCGCCGAGGAAGGCCCGCCGGCGGGGCTCGGGGAAGCCGTCCGCCATCTCGGCCAGGGCGGGGATGTAGTCCGGCGTGTGGTCGGCGTGCGGGAAGTCGGACGCCCACAGGAACCGGTCGCCGTACCGCTCGGCCAGCGGGGGGATCGAGCGCTCGTCGGGGTCGCACGACACCCACACCCGCTCCCGCACGTAGTCGCTGGGCTTGTGCTCCAGCGGCACCCGCTCGCCGATGAAGGTGTCGGCGTAGACGGCGTCGATGCGGTCGAGCCAGTAGCCGAGCCAGCCGCCGCCCGATTCGAGCACGATGACCTTGAGCGTCGGGAAGCGGTCGAAGACGCCGTAGTCGAACAGGGTCGTGAACTGCTGGCGGACCCCGTCGGCGGCGGTGACCGAGGACAGCAGCCGCAGCTGGCGGGCGTGCTCTGCGCCGAACCGCCGCCCGTGCACCCACACCGGCTCGAAGGTGGGGTGGATGGCGAACGGCACGCCCAGGTCCTGGGCGGCGGAGAACACGGGGTCGTGGTCGGGGTGGCCCAGCGGCTTGCCCCCGGGGGCGAACGGGGCCACGTAGGCGCCCCGGGCCCCCTCCCCCACGGCCCGCTCCAGCTCGGTGGCGGCGGCCACCGGGTCGGTCAGCGACAGGTGGGCGGTGGGCACGAGCCGGGGGCTGTCGCTGCAGAACTCGCAGATCCAGCGGTTGTAGGCCGTCGTGTAGGCCTGGCACAGCTCGGGGTCGTCGAGCTCGGCCTCCCAGAGCAGGCCGATCGTCGTGTAGAGCACGACCGCGTCCAGGCCCTCGGCGTCGAGGACGTCGAGCCGCTCCGCGGGGTCCATCGACCCGAACGGGGCCTCGCCCCGGTACGTGCGCTCGGGGTTGCGGCGGATGTCGGCGATGTCGGGCGCCCCCATGGCGCCGAGCGTCGACGGGAAGCCCTTGCGGCTCATGAGGCTGCGGCGGCCGCCGATCTCCAGCTCCTCCAGGTCCCGCTCGTCGCGCACGATGCGCAGGGCCCGGTCCCGGTGCTGCGGGTCGATGTAGCGCTCCCAGAGGTCGGGCGGCTCCAGCACGTGACCGTCGGCGTCGACGGCCCCGGCATGGCGGAGCCGTTCGGTGTCGTGCATCGGCTTGGCCATCGACCCTCCCCCATGTTCGTGGCCGTCTCAGAACGTGCGCGGATAGGCACGTCGTCACGGCCACCGTGGTCAGTGCTCCCCGCTCTTGCTGCTTCGCAGCGGGCCGCTCGGGCCACGGCGACGCCTATCGGCGCCGCCTCAGTTGACCACAGGGGCAGCGCCGAGGACGGCGAGAACCGGGCCCCGGCCGCCGGTGCGCTGCTCGACCCGCACGCCCTCGAAGCCCTGCGACCGGCAGCGGACGGCGAACGCGTCGGCCTGGGCGTCGGTCCAGCCGTGGCTGCCGTGGCCGTGGGCGCCGGGCCGGGTGCGGCGCTCGACGGCGAGCAGCCGGCCGCCGGGGGCCAGGACCCGGCGGGCCTCGGCCAGGCCGGCGTCGATGTCGTCCCAGTGGTGGACGGTGGCGATCGACCACAGCACGGTCGCCGCCCCGTCGCCGACCGGGAGCGCCTCGGCCGTGCCGTCCAGGTAGCGGATCCCCCGGCCGCGCCCGGCGGTGAGCACGCCCGCCACCCGGCGCATGACCCGGGCGGGGTCCACGCCGATGACCGTCGCCCCGGCCCGGGCGGCGTGGCGGGCCGCGGCGCCGGGGCCGCAGCCCACGTCGACGACCGTGTCTCCCGGCCCGGCCCCGGTCAGCCCGACGGCCAGGCGGGCGTCCCCGCCCCGGCGCACGGTCATGCTCAGCGCCGCCAGCAGCCCGAGGGCGCCGGCGAAGCGGGGGAAGTCCTTGTGGTGGTTGGGGGCGAGGGTCTCGTTGCTCATGCGGTCGACCTTGACAATTGAACCCGGGTTTTAGTCAATAGGCCATGACCGACGACCTGATGCCGATCGGCGAGGTGGCCCGGCGGGCGGGGGTGGCGACGTCGGCCGTGCGCTACTACGAGCGGCGCGGCCTGCTGGCGCCCGACGGCCGGCGCTCCGGGCAGCGCCGCTACTCGGTGACGACCCTGCGGCGCCTGGTGTTCATCGGCATGCTCCAGGACGCCGGGCTCGGCCTCGACGACATCGCCGGCATCCTCGGCGCCGCCACGGCGGCCGAGTGGAAGGCCATCGGCGCCCGCCGCCTGGAGGTCCTCGACGCCGAGATCGCCCGCCTGCAGGAGGCCCGCTCGTACCTCGAGGGCGCCCTCCTCTGCCGCTACGACCACCCGGCCAGCGACTGCATGATCATGGGCGCCGAGATCGACCGCCGGCTCGCCTCCCCGGCCGGCGGCCGGCCGGACCGGTAACGTTCGGTCAGCTTCGGCCTTCCGGGGGAGGCGATGGCGAGCGACGTGGTGCCCCCCGATCTCGGGACCCCGACGACGGTGACGGCGACCGTCAGGGGAGTCGCGCTCGGCCGCGGCGACCGGCCCCGGTCCCGCCGCCGGCCCTCGGGGGCGCCGCCGCCGCTCCCCCACGACCTGCGCACCAGCGGCGTCGGCTGGCTGGTGGCCGCGGTGGTCGGCGTGGCGGCGGCCGTGCTCGTCTTCCGCAACGGCGTCAGCGGCATCGCGATCCCGGTCATCGTCGTCGACGACACGATCGTGCGCTGGGTGAGCGGCGTCGACCTGCCGGGGATCCACGGCATCGCCCGGGGGGTCGGCTACGCGGCCTCGTGGTGGACGATCCAGGTCACGATCATCGCCGTCGACGTCGCCCTGATCGCGCTCCGGCGCTGGCGCCTGCTGGTGATCTTCCTGGTGGTCTCCCAGGTCGTCGTCACGACGGGCGATTGGCTCGCCGACCTGACCACCCAGCCCCGGCCGCTCGGCGTCCCGCTGCGGGGCAGCTGGGGCGGCTGGTCGATGCCGTCGGCCCAGATGCTGGCCCTGGCCGGCATGTCGGTCGTCGTCCTCTACACGCTGGTGCCCGAGGGGCGGCTGCGGAACCGGCTCAAGTGGGCGGCGGCCGCGCTGGTGGCGGCGGTGGCGCTGGCCCGCCTCCATCTCGGCATCGACTCGCCCACCGGGATCGTGGTCGGCGTGCTCATCGGCGTCAGCCTCGGGGTGGCCGGGTTCCGGCTGTTCGCGCCGAGCGAGGCCTTCCCCGTCAGCTACCGGCGGGGCCGGGCCGCCCACCTCGACGTCGGCGGCGCCCGGGGCGAGGCGATCCGCCGGGCGGTCGAGGACCAGCTCGGGCTGGTGGTGACCGAGGTCGTGCCGGTCGGCCTGGCCGGGTCGGCCGGCTCGACGCCGCTGCGCCTGACCGTCGAGGGTGGGACGCTGGAGGGCGGGACGCCGACCCACCTGTTCGGCAAGCTCTACTCCCGTACCCACCTGCGCTCGGACCGCTGGTACAAGTTCGGCCGCGAGCTGCTCTACGGGCGGCTGGAGGACGAGAAGCCCTTCAACACCGTGCGCCGGCTGGTCCAGCAGGAGGACTACGCGCTCCGGGTCGTCCGGGACGCCGGCGTGCCCGGCGCCCGGTCGTACGGCTTCGTCGAGCTCACGCCCGAGCGGGAGTACCTGCTGGTCACCGAGTTCCTGGAGGGCGGGGTCGAGCTGGGCGACGCCGAGGTTGACGAGGCGCTCATCGACGAGGCGCTCGGGGTGGTGCGCCACCTGTGGGACGCCGGCATCGCCCACCGGGACATCAAGCCGGCCAACGTCATGGTGCGGGACGGCCGCATCGCCCTCATCGACGTGGCCTTCGCCGAGCTGCGGCCGACGCCGTGGCGGCAGGCGGTCGACCTGGCCAACATGATGCTCTGCCTCGCCCTGCGCTCGAGCGCCCGCCAGGTCTACGACCGGGCGCGGCGGCAGTTCACGGTGGACGAGATCTCGGAGGCGTTCGCCGCCGCCCGGGGCCTGGCGTTGCCGTCGCAGCTCCGCCGGGCGCTGCGGGCGGAGGGGCGGGGCGTCCAGGAGGAGTTCCTCGACCTGCTGCCCGAACGGCCCCGGCCCATCCGGGTGCAGCGGTGGAATGCCCGGCGCATCGTGGTGGCGCTGGCGACGCTGGCGCTGGTCGTGCTGGTGGTGCTCAACGCCGCCCGGGTGTTCGGCAACGCCGAGGCCACCCGGACCCCGGTCGGCGTCAACCCCCGGTGCAACGAGCTGGAGGCCATGTGGCTGCAGGCGCAGGCCGTGCCGACCGCCTCGCTCGTCCCCTGCGTGCGGTCGCTGCCGGTGGGGTGGTCGTTCCGGACGCTGAGCGTGAACGAGGGGCGGTCGATCATCACCCTCGACCACGACCGGGCCGGCGCCCGGGCGGTCGAGCTCCGCTTCGCCGAGACGTGCGACGTGGCCGGCGCCGACCAGGCCCCGACCACGGTCCCCGGCGCCCGCCGGTTCACCCGGGGCCCCGAGGCGGGCACGGACGTGATCCTGACCCGCTACGACGTCTTCCCCGGCGGCTGCGCGACGCTCACCCTGTCGTCCCGCACCGCCGCGGCGGCGGTGGTGGACGCGGTGACGGCCGAGGTCGACCGCCTGGTCGACTACGACTCCCGTCCCGGCCTGGCCCGCGCCCTCGACCACCGCTCGGACGGCCGCCTCCACCTCGACCCGCCGGCGTGATGACCGTCCCCTTCTAGGACGTCGCGGTCAGGGCGATGTGCCCGGCGTCGTCGAGGATGGTCAGCGAGCCGGGGGCGATCTCGACGCGGGCGGCCGAGTCGAGGGCCTCGTAGATGGCGGTCTCCTGCTCCATGACCCCCTCGGGGTCGCTGCACGCCTTCATCGTGTGGACCAGCGGCCCGATGGACAGGTCGTGGCCGTCCAGCTCCCAGCCCCCGCCGCCGTCGTTGCACCCGGTGATCACCCGGAGGTCGCCGCCGTCCCGGAAGGCGACGGTCGGCTCGGTGCCGGCCACCACGCTGGCGACGGCGTCGCCGGTGGCCACCCCGGTGATCGTCCACGTGCCGGCCAGCAGGTCGGCGGCGTCGTAGGACCGGAACGCCAGCCGCACGCCGCCCGGCCCGGTGAGGACCAGCCGGTCGTGGTCGTCGCGGCCCTCCTCGTCGACGGTCACCGTCACGTGGTCCGCCGCCTCCAGGGCCTCGACGAACGCCGTCTCGGCGGTGTCCGCCGGCCCGGGGCAGGCCTTGCGGGTGAGGGCGAGCCGGTCGATGTCGACCGAGCCGTCCCGCTCCAGCGAGAACGACCCCGTGTAGGTGTTGCACGGCGCCTGGCCCGACACCCGGTCGCCGTCCACCGACAGCGTGACCGCGGTGTCGCCCACCGGCCCGATCGAGCTGTCGTCGGGCACGAGCACCCAGTCGCGGGCCTCGACGTCGGCCCGGGTCGCGGGCACGCCCTGGGTCGCCGCCCGGCTGTCGACGTCGTCGTTCCAGCCGCAGCCGGCGGCCAGCACGCCCACCAGGGCCAGCAGCCCGGGCAGCAGCAGGGACCGTCGCACGGGTCCCACCGTCACACCTCCACCGCGTCCCGCGCCAGCGGGCAGGTCATGCAGTGCCCGCCGCCCCGTCCCCGGCCCAGCTCGGCGCCGACGATCGGGACGACCTCGATCCCGGCCGCCTCCAGCAGCCCGTTGGTCGTCGTGTTGCGGTCGTAGGCGAGCACCACGCCGGGCTCGACGGCCACGACGTTGTTGCCGCTGTCCCACTGCTGGCGCTGGCTGGCGTACACGTCGCCCCCGGTCTCGACGACCCGCAGCGCGCCCACCCCCAGGGCCTCGGCCACCACGTCGACGAACCGCCCCTGCTCGACGGTGACGTCGACGCTCGTGCCGCTGTCGTCGGGCCGTAGCGAGAACGTGTCGATGCCGTCGACGATGTCGGGGAAGGCGGTGACCACGTCGCGGTCGGCGAAGGTGAACACGGTGTCGAGGTGCATGGCCGCCCGCAGCCGGGGCATGCCGGCCACGACGACCCGCTCGGCGCCCCCGGCGTCGAACAGGGCCCGGGCGACCAGCGTGATGGCCTGGCGCGAGGTGCGCTCGCTCATGCCGATCAGCACGACGCCGTTGCCCACCGGCATGACGTCGCCGCCCTCGAAGGTGGCGAGCCTCCAGTCGAGCTCGGGGTCGCCCCACCACACGGTGGCGCCGGCGAGGTCGGGGTGGAACCGGTAGAGCGCCTTCATGATCAGCGTCTCGTCATGGCGCGCCGGCCAGTAGAGCGGGTTGAGGGTGACGCCGCCGTAGATCCAGCAGGTCGTGTCCCGCGTGTAGAGCGTGTTGGGCAGCGGTGGCATGAGGTAGTCGCGGGCGCCCAGATGGTCGCGGGCCAGGGCCACGTAGCCGGGCCGCAGGTCGCCGGGCAGGTCGGTGGTGGCCAGCCCGCCGATCAGATAGGCGGCCAGCGTGGCGTCGTCGAGCCCGTCGAGGAACGAACGGGTCTCCTTGACCAGCCCGACGCCGACCTCCGTGGCGACGATCTTGCGGTCGAGCAGCCACGCCCTGGCCTCGGCACCGGCCAGCACGTCGGTCAGCATCTCGTGCAGCTCGACCACCTCGACGCCCCGCTCCCGCAGGGTGGCGACGAAGTCGGCGTGGTCCTGGACGGCCTGGTCGACCCACATGACGTCGTCGAACAGCAGCTCGTCGCAGTTCGTGGGCGTGAGCCGGCGGTGGGCCAGGCCCGGCGAGCAGACCAGCACCTTGCGGAGCCGGCCCACCTCCGAGTGGACGCCGAGGGCCGGTCCCCCGGCCGCGCTGTCGGACATGGCCGCTCCCTTCACACCTCGATCCAGCCGGCCACGAGGGCCACGATGCCGATCACCGCGCCGATCACCGACACGGCCAGGATCACCAGCTCGCCCGGCGAGAACGCCCGCCGCCCCTGCTCGCGCCGGGCCATCACGAACAGCACGCTGCCCGGCGCGTAGACGATCAGCGACACGAGCATGTACTTCGGACCCGCCGCGAACAGCAGGAAGGCCGTGTACAGCGTGGCCAGCGCGGCGACCACCAGCTCGCGCCCCCGGCCGGGTGTGGGTGACCCGCCGTAGGTCTCGCGGGTGAGCACGAGCCGCAGCGCGTACCCCGCCGCCAGCAGGAACGGGATCAGCGACAGGGCGCTGGTCATGTTGAGCATGAAGTCGAAGGCGTTCTCCGAGGCCAGCGCCACGAACAGCATCACCTGGATGAGCAGCGTGGACAGCAGCAGGGCCGCCACCGGGGCCTCGGACCGGTTGGTGCGGCGCAGGAACCGGGGCATGTCGTCGTCCTTGGCCGCCACGAACAGCACCTCGGCCGCCATGAGCGTCCAGGCCAGGTAGGCGCCGAGGACGGAGATGATCAGCCCGGCGCTGACGAACACCGCGCCCCAGCTGCCGACCGCCGCCTCCAGCACGCCGGCCATCGACGGCTGGCGCAGGTGGGCCATCTCGGCCCGGGGCAGGATGCCGTAGGACACGATGGTGACCGTGGCGAACACGGCCAGGACGCTGAGGAAGCCGAGGACCGTGGCTCGGCCGACGTCCTCCCGCCTGCGGGCGTAGCGGGAGTACACGCTCGCCCCCTCGACCCCGAGGAACACGAACACGGTGGCCAGCATCGTGCCCCGCACCTGGCCGAACAGGCCGCCGAGGGCCGGCCCGCCCGTCATGTTGTCGACGAAGGTGTCCCAGTCGATGGCGAACAGGGCCAGCAGGATGAACACCAGGATGGGGATGACCTTGGCCACCGTCACGATCTTGTTGATCGTGGTGGCCTCCCGGACGCCCCGCAGGATCAGCAGGGCGAAGGCCCAGACGCCCACCGTCGACAGCACCAGGGCCAGGACCGTGTCGCCCTCGCCCAGGGCGGGGATCACGGCCCCGAGCGTCGACATGATCAGCACCCAGTAGGTGACGTTGCCGACGCAGGCGCTGGCCCAGTAGCCGAAGGCCGAGAAGAAGCCGAGGTACTCGCCGAAGCCCGCCTTGGCGTAGGCGTAGACGCCCGAGTCGAGCTCGGGCTTGCGCACCGCCAGGGTCTGGAAGACGAAGGCGAGCATGAGCATGCCGGTGCCGGCGACGACCCAGGCGACGAGCGCCCCGGGGATGGCGGTCTCGGTGGCGAACCGGCGGGGCAACGAGAACACCCCGGCCCCGACCATCGACCCCACGACCATGGCGGTGAGGGTCGTGAGGGGGACCTGGCGGGTGCCCTCGGGCGGGGCCGTGGTGCTCGGCGACTCGATGTCGGTCACGGCCTCTCCTGGTCCAAGCGGCGAAGTGACGTCCGTGTTAGATAGGGGCCGTGCTGTTCCTCCATGAAGTCCACCGGGTGGTGGGCAAGCGGGAGAAGGACTTCGAGGCCGCCTACCGGGAGTGGATGGCGGCGCTGGCCGAGCAGGACGGTACCCGGCTCCTCTGGTACCTGCATCACGCCCACGGCAGCGGGCCCTCGTACCAGGTCGTGACCGTCACCGGCCTGGCCGGCGGCGAGGCCTGGGAGCGGCTGGCCCGGCGGGTGCACGGCGGCGACCTGCGGGCCTGGGCCCGGGCGACCGACGCCTGCCGCCACGACGTGCAGGGCCGGCTGCTGGCGGCGCTGGACCTGGCGCCGCTCGAGGTGGACCTGGCCGCCGTGCCGAGCGACGGCCGCGGTCACGGCACGTCGCTCTACATGGAGGACACGATGTGGCCCAAGCGGGGGAAGGTCGACGACTACGTGGCCGCCGCCCGCGAGGTCTACGCCCGGATGCTCGGCGCCCACCCCGAGGGCGAGGTGCTGCTGCGCATCGAGGCCGCCTTCGAGACCCTGCCGGGCGCCGGGCGCGGGCCCGAGGTCACGCTGCTGCAGAAGGTCCACAGCATGCCGGGCCTCGTCCACCTGCTGACCCACGACCTGCCGGCCGAGATGCGCCGCCCCGGCACCTGGATGCACGACGCCCTCGAGTACCGGGACACCTGGCGCAGCAAGCTGCTGCGCACCGCCCCGTGGTCGCCGCTGTGGTGAGGCCGGGACGATGAACATCGGCCGCACCCTCGACCCCGCCCTCGACCTGGTCCCCGACCGCACGGCCCTGGCCCTCGGCGACGACGCCGTCAGCTACCGGGACCTCGACCGGTGGGTGCGGCGGGTCGCCGCCGGCCTGTCCGCCCGGGGCGTCGGGCCCGGCGCCACGGTCGCGCTGGTCGACGACGCGGGGGTGCTGTCGGTGGCCACGATCCTGGCCGCGGCCCGCCTGGGGGCGGCGGCGGCCCAGATGAACGTGCTGCTCACCCCGGGCGAGCTGCGGACGCTGGCCGGGGCGGTGGGCGCCACCGCGGGCGTGGCGGGCGAGGCGTTCCGGGCCGGGCTGGCCGAGGCACTGGGCGGCGGGGCGGCCGTGCTGGGGCCGGACGACATGGCCGGGCCCGAGCCCGGGCCGGGCGCGTTCGCCGACGCCGAGGTGGATCCGGGTGACGCCGCCCTCGTGCTGTTCACCAGCGGAACCACCGGACTGCCCAAGCCGATCGCCATCAGCCACGGCGTGGTGGCCGAGCGGCTGGGCTACTACGCCGCGCCGATCGACCCGGCCGCGCCGCCGCCCGCCGACATGATGTCGGCGCCCATCTTCCACATCGCCGGCACCCTGGGCCTGCTGGTCAGCCTGAGGTCGGGGCGCACGATCGTGCTGCTCCCCCGGTTCGACGCCGGGGCCTGGCTGGCCGCGGTCGAGCGCCACCGCGTGGGCCAGACGTTCCTCGTGCCCACGATGCTCCAGCGCATCCTCGACCACCCCGACTTCGCCACCACCGACCTGAGCTCGCTGCGCCAGCTCAGCTACGGGGCCGCGGCCGCCCCGGTGGCGCTGGTCGAGCGGGCGCTCGACGCCCTGCCCGGGGTGGCGTTCACCAACGTGTTCGGCCAGACCGAGACGCTCGGCGCCTACGCCGCCCTGTCCGCCGACGACCACCGGGCCCGCCACAAGCTGGGGTCGGCGGGCCGGCCGTTCCCCGGCGTCGAGCTGCGCATCGCCGACGTGGCCACGGGGGCCGACTGCCCGCCCGACGCGGTCGGGCAGGTGTGGGTGCGGGCCGCCCAGAACGTGACCGCCGACTGGCTGCCCACCGGCGACCTGGCGTCCCTGGACGGCGAGGGCTACCTCCACCCGGTCGGGCGCATGACGGACACGATCAACCGGGGCGGCGAGAAGTTCGGGCCGATCGAGGTCGAGGAGGTGCTGCGCCGGCACCCGGCCGTGCGCGACGCCGGGGTGTGCGGCGTGCCCGACCCGGAGCTGGGCCAGCGGGTGGCGGCGGTCGTGGTCACGGTGGACGGGGCGGCCGTCGACGCCGATGACCTGCGGGCGTTCGCCGCCGCCGACCTGGCCCGCTACAAGCTGCCCGAGCGGATCGTGTTCGCCGACGACCTGCCCTACAGCAACCTGGGCAAGGTCAGCCGGCCGGCGCTGGCGGCCGTGGTGGCGACGGCCGGCGGGGGGAGGTGACCGTGCTCTACATGCACGAGGTCCACGCGGTGGTGGGCGAGCGGGAGGACCAGTTCGAATCGGCGTACCGGGAGGGGTGGATGCCCCGGCTGGCGGAGGGCGACGACGCCCGGCTGCTGTGGTACCTGACCCAGGCCCACGGCAGCGGGCCCGCCTACACGGTGGTCACGGTGACCGCGGTGCGGGACGGCGCCGCCTGGGAGCGGCTGGCCCTGTCGCTGCGGGGCGGCCCGCTGCACGACTGGTCCCGGGCGGTCGGCGAGATGCGCCACCGGGTCGACGGCAAGCTGCTGGTGCCGGTGCCGTGGTCGCCGCTGCAGGAGGTGGACCTGGCGGCGGTCCCCACCGTCGGCGACGAGCACGGGTTGTCGCTGTACATGGAGGACACCGGCTGGCCCACGGCGCCGCTCGACGACTACATCGACTTCTGGGACGTCGAGTACTACCGCAACATGCGCCAGGCCCCGCCGGGGCGGCGGATCCTCGACATCGAGGCGTGCTTCCAGGTCGCCTACGGCACCCACCGCCGGCCCGAGGCGGTCCTCATGCAGAAGATCGCCGACGACCGGCTGCTGCTCAACCTCATCACCGAGCCCGAGGAGTACGACCCGGACAGGTGGCCGGGCTCGTACATGCACCGCGGCCTCGAGTACCGCGACCAGTGGGAGAGCCGCCTGCTGCGCACCAGCGCCTGGTCGCCACGGTGGTGATCATGGTGGTGGGTGGCCAGCGCGCGGTCGGGCGAGGCGATGACGGCCTAGCCTCCCAGCGTGCGGACGGACCAGGCGGTAGCTGAAGGCACGGGCGGCGGCGGCGCCGGCGGAGGCACCATCCTGCTCACCCTGGCGGCCGGGCAGTTCCTCATGACGCTCGACACGTCCGTGATGAACGTCTCGATCGCCACCGTCGCCCACGACGTCGGCACCGACGTCACCGGCATCCAGGTGGCGATCACGCTCTACACGCTGGTCATGGCCGCGCTGATGATCACCGGCGGCCGGGTCGGCAAGCTGCTCGGCCGCACCCGGGCCTTCATGATCGGCTGCGCGATCTACGGCTGCGGCACGCTCACGACCGCGGCCGCGCCCAACCTCGGCGTGCTGATCCTCGGCTGGTCGGTGCTCGAGGGCGTGGGCGCGGCCTTGATCCTGCCGGCGATCGTCGGCCTGGTGGCGGCCAACTTCGGCGCCGCCGAGCGACCCCGGGCCTACGGCCTCGTCGCCTCGGCCGGGGCCATCGCCGTGGCGGTCGGGCCGCTGATCGGCGGCCTGTTCACCACGTACGCGTCCTGGCGCTGGGTCTTCGTCGGCGAGGCGTTCGTCGTCGTGGCCATCGTGGCCGTGACCCGCCGGATGGCGGACGAGCCGGCCGAGCGCGGCGCGCGCCTCGACCTGGTGGGGACCGCCCTGTCTGCGCTCGGCCTCGGGCTGGTGGTCTACGGCATCCTGCGCTCGGGCACGTGGGGCTTCGTGCGGGCGAAGCCGGGCGCCCCCGAGTGGCTGGGCTTGTCCCCGGTGGTGTGGATGGTGCTCGGCGGGGCGGCGGTGCTGCTGGCGTTCGTGGCCTGGGAGGGCCACGTCGCCGCCCGGGGCCGGCAGCCGCTCGTGGACTTCGACCGGGTGTGGAACCCGACGCTGCGGGCGGGCCTGACCTCCTTCTTCTTCCAGTTCCTCACCCAGGCGGGCCTGTTCTTCACCGTGCCGCTGTTCCTGTCGGTGGCCCTCGGCCTGTCGGCCGTCGCCACCGGGGTGCGGCTGCTCCCCCTGTCGCTGACCCTGCTGCTGGCGGCGGTCGGCGTGCCCCGCTTCCTCCCCCACGCCTCGCCCCGGCGGGTCGTGCAGCTGGGGTTCGTGGCGCTCTTCATCGGGATCGTGATCCTCATCGCCGGCCTGCAGGCCGGGGCCGGCCCCGAGATCATCACCTGGCCGATGCTCCTGGCCGGGCTGGGGATCGGCGCCCTGGCCTCACAGCTCGGCGCCATCACGGTGTCGTCGGTCCCCGACGAGCTGAGCGGCGAGGTCGGCGGGCTCCAGAACACGCTCACCAACCTGGGCGCCTCGATCGGGACGGCGCTGGCCGGGGCGGTGCTGATCTCGGCGCTGACGACGTCGGTGACCACCGGGCTGGCGACCAACCCCGACGTGCCCCGGGAGCTGAGCTCGGCGGCCTCGGTCGAACTGGCGAGCGGCGTCCCCTTCGTGTCCGACGCCCAGCTGCGCGACGCGCTGGCCGACGCCGGGGTGGAGGGCGCCACCGCCGACGCCATCGTCGACGAGAACAGCGACGCCCGCCTCGACGCCCTGCGGGCGGCGCTGGCGGTCCTCGCCGTCGCCACCGCACTGGCGGTGTTCGCGGCGCGGCGGCTGCCGAGCCGGCCGACCGGGACCTAGCGGGGCAGCTTCCCCCGCAGGACGACCACGCCCGGGGCGGTCGTGCCGCCGGCGACCGGCTGGCGGGTGACGGTGAGGGCGTCGTAGTCGGCGGGGTCGACGCCGAGCCAGAGCTTGACCGTGTCCTGGTCGCCCCGGCGGTGGAAGGTGCCGGCCGAGACCTTGGTGTCCTTGCCGACCAGCCAGGCCTCGTAGAACGTGCCCTCGGGCGCGGGCGGCAGCCCGCCGGCGTCGAGCTCGACCGACACCCCGGCGCCCTCGTGCCGCAGCCGGGCGGTGGCGTGGGCGCCCGGCAGGGCCTCGGTGCCGGCCAGCGCCACCTGCGTGCCCCCGGCCCCGCCGTCCCCCGCCAGCCGCACCCCGGCCACGCCCACCAGCCCGAGCACGACGACCGCGGCGGCGGCCAGCAGCACCCGCCGTCCCCACGGCGGTCGGGACTCGCCCCGGGCGGCGTGCCGCGGCCCGGGCACGGCCCGGGGCAGGTCGTGCGGCAGTGGGGCCGGGGCGGCGCCGGTGGCGGCGGCCAGCGTGCGGGCGCGGAGGTCGTCCGGCGGCTCGGCCCACACCGCGGGATCGGCCAGCAGGCGGGCGAGCGCCGGGTCGACCGTCATGTCGGGGGCGCCGGGGGCCTCGTCGTCGCTCACGACGGCGGCGGGCCCGGAGAGGCGGCGGGAGGTGTCGGGGCGCAGGGCATGGCGGCCTCCATCAGGTGGGCTCCACCGCCGGCGCCAGGGCGGCGGCCAGCCGGCGGTAGGCGTGGTGGGTGCGGGACTTCACCGTCCCCAGCGGCACGTCGAGCCGGGCGGCGATCTCCGGCTGGGTGAGCTGCTCCAGGTGGGCGAGCCGCACGACCTCCCGGGACGCCGGCGGCAGCTGGTCGATGGCCCGGCGCACGGCCCACACGTCCTCGGCGTCGGCGATCGACGGCGGCTCGACCGAGGGCAGGTCGCGCTGCGCCACGTCGTCGAGCCGGTGGGCGGTGTGGCGGCGCTCGCGGCGCCAGACGTCGACGGCCGTGCGCCGCACGATCGACCGCAGCCACGGCCCCAGCCCCCGCCGGGCGTCGAACGACGGCGCCGCCCGCCACGCCTGCACGAATGCCTGCTGCACGGCCTCCTCCGCCAGCCGGCGGTCGGCCAGCGCGTGCATGGCCACCGCCAGCATCGGGCCGGCGTACTCCTCGTACACCTCCGCCAGGGCGCGCTCGTCCCCCGCACGGAACCGCTCGCCGACCGAGCCCGATCCTCGCCTGCGCGCCATCACACCGCCTGCATCATCGCCCAACCCGCAGCATCGGTGCGGCGCGTCTTCGCTCCGTCCAGCCCGCACGGTGCCGGGGGTCATGCCCACCGGTACGCAGCCGGGTGCCCAGCGGTTCACGCAAGCCGCGGTATACAGCGTTAAGTCGATCGGCTAGCGTTCCGGCAACCGGGCGGCTGGTGTCGGGGCCGCCCGGAACCGGGGGTGTGTGGTGATGGGAAGGATCCGGCCGCTCGCGGCCGCCGTGGTGGTCGTGCTGACGGCCGCGTCGTGCCAGTACCTGGACGCGGCCACCAATGCGCAGAACGCCGGTGGCCCGTTGCCCTGGTGGTGCACCTCGACCGAGGAGATCCCGGTCAACACCGGCCCCGCGGTCGGATCGGTCGACTACTACGCCGGCACCCACAAGGCGCCGCTGTCCTGGGCCGACTGCCGCTCGGTGTCGGCGCAGTTCGACATCGCCAAGGCCTACGCCCTGCAGTGGCCGACCGAGGGCGCCGCCGAGGCCGACGGCTGGCGCATGGCCACCAGCTACGTGGCCGGCATGGGCACGCACCACGTGCGGGGCGGGATCACGCCGGCCATGCTGGCCGACCCGTCGTTCGACCGGCAGAACCCGATCCTCGACGCCGCCGGGCTCGACGACGTCTTCGACTCGACCAGGCCCGAGGTGCTGCAGTTCGACGGCAACGGGCCCTCGGCCCGGCTGGTCGGCTTCGACTACTACGTCCGCACCGACACCGGCCGGCCGCCCGAGGGATTCCCGGGCACCAACGACTGGTGGCACATCCACCCGATGATCTGCTTCCGGACCAGCGACGCGGCGATGGTCGCCTTCAACACCAGCGACGCCAACTGCACCGCCCAGCGCGGCGTCAACGTCAACATGTCGAACTACTACATGCTCCACGTCTGGGTGCTCGACGACATGACCTACGAGCCCGACGTGTACGCCGGGATGATGCCCTGCATCTTCGGCGGCACGGCCATCCACGACGCCACCGACCCCTGTCACACGAGCCGCACGACGATGGCGGCGGCGGCCACGCACGACATTGCGGCCATGGGCCTCTAGACCTCGCGGTGGCGGCGGGAGCGCAGGAACAGCGCCAGGCCGCCGGCCACCGCGGCGAGGACCACCACCGCCACGACGATCGGGAGCGCGCTGCTGCCCGAGTCGTCCTCGGCCGCCGCCTGGTCGGCCTGGGTGGTGGCGGGAGCCGTGGTGGCGGGAGCCGTCGTGGCCGGCCCGGCCGTGGTCGACGGGGCGACGGCCGGCCCGACCAGGTCGAGCACCGGGCCGGGGGCGCCGGGCTCGGGGGCGCCGGCCGCCCACTCGTCGATCCACCGGTCGACCGAGCCGTCGTCGTAGGTCTGCAGCACCTTGAACTGCATGCGCCCGGGCTGGCCCGGCAGCGGGCCGAGCGTGACCGGCAGCGCCAGGTCGCCGGGCGCCGGCCCGCCGGACCACACGATCCCGGTACCGGACGCGCCGACCTTGCCGTCGGTCACCGTCGCCGTCCAGCCGGGCACGGCGGGCAGCGCCGCCACCGTGATCGGCGCGGGGAAGATCAGCTCGACCTTGGTCGTGCCGGCGTCGGCCCGCTCGTCCTCGACCTTCAGCCGGAGCTGGGGCGTCGAGCCGGGCGCGGCCGTCGCCGGCTCCCACTCGTTGTGCGCCAGCGCGGGGGCGGCGGCGAGGAGCAGCGCCCCGACGGCGGTGGCGCAGGTGACGGCGAGACGGCGCATGGGCGTCAGGTTGGCATGCCGGACCGGTAGGTGGTGACCGCCCCGTTGCCGTGGTCCGGCAGGCGGGGTCCGTCCCAGCCGAGCCGGCGGAGCTCGCGGGCCAGCAGGATGTTGGTGAACCCGTGGGCCACCACGGCGACCGTCCCCGCCCCGTCGAGGGCGAGGGCGGCGAGGCGGCCGGCCACCCGGCGGCCCCGGGCCAGCGCCTCGGGGCGGGACTCGACCCCGCCGGCGTAACCGGCCAGCCAGGCCACCCGGGCGGCGGCGTCCCAGGCGTCGAGCGGCAGCCGCAGGCGGGGCACGGGCAGCACCGGCAGGGGGATCTCGACCAGGTCGGGATCGACGGTGACCGGCGGCCGGGCGGCGGGCGCCACGCGGGCCAGCGCGGCGTCGGCGGTGGCCCGGGCCCGGGCCAGCGGGCTGACCAGGACCCGGTCGCTGGCAGCGACGGCCGCCACCAGGGCGGCCGACGGCTCGGCGCCGGCCACGATGCCCCGGAGCCCCTCGGACGCGAACCAGGCGGCCAGGCCGTCCCGGTCGAGCCAGCCGGGCGGCGTGCCCGCCGTCGGCAGGTGACGCACCAGGTGGATGCGCCGGTCAGCCGCGGTAACCATTACTGACCCCGAGCGCGACAACTTGTTGACTTGTTGACACAACGGGCGGAAGATGACGTCGCACGCAACGCGGCATGCGAGACGTGCGGACGGCACGTGACACGGCGAGGGGACCGATGCTCACCACCCGCAAGCGCCCGCTCCGGCGGCTGGCCGCCCTGTTCCTGGTCGCACTGGCGATCGCGGCATGCGACATCAAGGGGCCGGATCCTACCGAGGAGCTCCTGACCAAGAGCACCGGCCTCCCGTTCGGTGTCGGCACCCTGACGGTGCCCACCTCCGCCGGCTTCGGCGGCGGGACCATCTACTACCCGACCGGCGTCGACGGGCCGTTCGCCGTGATCTCGGTGGTGCCGGGGCTGTTCGAGAACGCCGACGCCCTCGCCGACTGGGGTCCGCGCCTGGCCGGGCACGGCTTCGTCGCCATCGTCATCAACACCAGCAGCCTCACGGAGTTCCCGGCGACCCGGTCGACCGAGCAGATGCAGGCGCTCAACTACGCCATCGCCCAGAGCAACGACACCGGCAGCCCGATCGCCGGGATGGTCGACCCCAACCGCCGGGGCGTGATGGGCCACTCGATGGGCGGCGGCGGCACGCTGATCTCGGCCCAGAGCGACCCCGGCATCCTGGCCGCCGTCCCGCTGGCGCCCTGGAACACCAGCGCCAGCTTCCCCAACGACCAGGTGCCGACGCTGGTCTTCGCCTGCCAGAACGACCAGATCGCCGCGGTCAGCCAGCACGCGTCGCCGATGTACGACAGCATCCCGGCCGCGACCCACAAGTCGTACATCTCGATCGCCGGGCAGGACCACTTCTGCGCCAACTCCCCCACCGGGGGGTCGGCGCAGGTCGGCAAGTTCGCCGTGGCCTGGTTCAAGAAGTTCCTCGACGGCGACGGCCGCTACGACCCCTGGGTGTGCGGCGCCAGCAAGCCGGTCCTGACCAGCGCCATCAACGACGTGCGCAGCACCTGCCCGTTCTGAACGAGCGGGACGGCCGGGAGGTCGGCGACCGGGTGCTCGCCGCCTGGCGGGGGGCGCTGGTCGACAACCTGCCGGGCGACGCCGACGTGGTGCGGCTGGGCGGCGACGAGTTCGGCGTGATCCTGCCCGGCCAGTCGGCCGAGACGGCGCTGATCGTGCCACCGGCCGCACCGAGGCCAGCCTGCTGCGGCGCTCGACGATCTGGTCGACAAGCTCGGCCACCCGGCGGGAATCTCGTATCCAGGGCGTCCCGGCAGCCTCTGTGACGCAACCGGCCGGAGGTCCGGACCCATGTTCTCCACCGCACCAACCTCCTCTGGACGGCGTCTGCGCCCTGGCGGGCGGGTGCGGGCGCCGTCCTCAGGGGGATC
>DATFRN010000337.1:0-12879 GCA_035263165.1 Acidimicrobiales bacterium
GGCGAGGCCGGGATGGCGGCCCGCCAGCCGGCGGGCGAGGGCTGGCACGTCCCGTCCGGCGGGTCGGACGTCATCGGCATGGGCATCGCCGAGCGGGTGGACGACTACTGCGCCGTCGCCTTCGTCCTGTGCGCCGCGGCCCAGCCGGTGGCCCGAGTCGACCTGGCGGCGGCGATCGCCGACGTGGGCCGGCTGCCCTACGAGACGCGATGAGTCGGGGCCGCCGGCCGGGTCTACCGGGGACATGACCGCCGCGCTGTCACCCCCGGCCCTGGCCCGCCTGCACGACCGGATGGCCGCCCGCGTCGAGGCGGGCGAGATGCCGGGCCTGGCGCTGCTGGTGGCCCGGGGCGAGGAGGTCCACGTCGAGACCATCGGGCTGCCGGCGTTCGGCGCCGCCTCGCCGCTCGACCGGTCGGCCATCTTCCGCATCGCCTCGCTGACCAAGCCGGTCACGGCGGTGGCGGCGATGACGCTGGTCGAGGAGGGGGTGCTGGCGCTCGACCAGCCGGTCGACGACCTGCTGCCCGAGCTGGCCGGGCGGCGGGTGCTGCGGTCGGTCGACGCGCCCCTCGACGACACGGTGCCCGCGGCCCGGCCGATCACGGTCGAGGACCTGCTGAGCTACCGGATGGGGTTCGGGTCGATCATGGTGCCGCCGGGGACGTACCCGATCCAGCGGGCCGAGGAGGCGGTGCGCCTGCAGTCGATCGGCGGGCCGCCGTGGCCCCCCACGACGCACACGCCCGACAGCTGGATGGCGGCGCTCGGGTCGCTGCCGCTCATGTACCAGCCCGGCGCCGAGTGGCTGTACGGCACGTCGGGGCAGGTGCTCGGCGTGCTGGTGGCCCGGGCGGCGGGGCGGGACGTGGCGACCGTGTTCCGGGAGCGGATCTTCACGCCGCTGGGCATGGCCGACACGGGGTTCGCGGTGCCGGCCGGCGACCTCGGGCGGCTGGTGACGGCCTACATGCCCGACCCGGCGTCGGGTGGGAACGGGCTCGTCGTGCTCGACGACCCCCGGTCGAGCTGGTGGGCGGCGCCGCCGTCGTTCCCCGACTGCGCCGGCTGGCTGGTGTCGACGATCGGCGACTACTGGGCGTTCGCCCGGATGCTGGCCCGGGGCGGCGACCCGGTGCTCTCGCCGGCGTCGGTGGCGCTGATGACCGCCGACCGGCTGACGGCGGCACAGCGGGCGGCGTCGACGTTGTTCCTCGGGGAACATGGCGGCTGGGGGCTGGGCCTGGCGACCCCGGCGGCGGGGTCGACGGCGCCGCTGCCCTACGGCTACGGCTGGGAGGGCGGCACGGGCACGACCTGGCGCACGCACGCCGGGTCGGGCGTGACCGGGATCCTGTTCACCCAGCGCCACGTGACGTCGCCGGCGATGCCGCCGCCGATGCGGGACTTCTGGGCCGGGGTCAACGACGCCGCCGGTCTGTGAGCCGATGTCACGCCGGGTCCGTACGATCGGGGCGATGGCCTACGACGAGGACCTGGCCGACCGCATCCGCGGGCTGCTGGCGGGCGAGGCGGCGGTCAGCGAGCAGAAGATGTTCGGCGGGCTGGCGTTCCTGATGGGCGGCAACATGGCGGTGGCGGCCAGCGGCCAGGGCGGCCTGCTGGTCCGGGTCGACCCGGCGACGTCCGACGACCTGGTGGCCACGACCCCGGCCGAGGAGATGGTCATGCGGGGCCGGCCGATGCAGGGCTGGCTGCGGGTGGCGCCCGAGTCGGTGACGACCGACGCCGACCTGCGCACCTGGGTCGACCGCGGCCGCTCCTACGCGGGTTCGCTGCCGGCCAAGCCGCCCAAGAAGCGCTAGCACAACGCCTCCTCCTGCATGCTGGGGGGATGGAGAGCGACGAGCTGCGCGGCATCCAGGCCCCGTTGAAGGCCCGCTACCGGGAGGACGCCGCCAGCGCCGTGGTGACGTTGCACGCCGAGGGCGAGCTGGGCGCCGACGTGACCTGCTCGGTCGAGACCGGGCGGGCGCTGGTCGAGGCGGGCCTGCACCCGGCCAGCGGCGGGGACGGGACGTTCGCGTGCTCGGGCGACATGCTGCTCCAGGCGCTGGTGGCGTGCGCGGGGGTGACGCTGACGTCGGTGGCCACCAACCGGGGCATCGCCCTGGCGGGCGGCACGGTGCGGGCGGAGGGCGACCTGGACTTCCGGGGCACGATGGGCGTCGACCGGGAGGCCCCGGTCGGCTTCCGCGCCATCCGCCTGACCTTCGCGCTGCGCACGGACGTCGACCAGGACACGATCGACCAGCTCATCGCCACCACCGAGCGCTACTGCGTGGTCCTCCAGACCATCACCAACGGCCCCCCGATCACCGTCGCCGTCGAGTCCCGCGACGCCTAGCCACCCGGATCTGCCACCGTCCGCGGTCGACCGGTTCGGTGCGTGGCAGAGTGGGCGGGCGGCGGCGGCGACGGGAGCGCGCATGGCCTACGACGAGGGCGACCGGATGGGGCGGCCACCCGGGGCCGGGAGCGTCATCCTCAACGTGCTCTGGCTGGTGCTGTCCGGGTTCTGGCTGTTCCTCGGCTATGTCGTCGCCGGGATCATCCAGTGCGTGACGATCATCGGCATCCCCTTCGGCGTCCAGAGCTTCAAGCTCGCCGGGTTCGCTCTCTGGCCGTTCGGGCGGTCGGTCGTGCGCCGGCCCACCGCCTCGCCGTCGCTCAGCTGCGTCGGCAACGTCCTCTGGTTCGTCCTCGGCGGCCTCTGGCTCGCCATCGGCCACGCGGTCACCGGGGTGCTGCTGTGCCTGACGATCATCGGCATCCCGCTCGGGGTGGCCAACTTCAAGCTCATCCCCCTGGCGCTCGCCCCGTTCGGGCGGGACATCGTCAGGAACGGCGGCGTGATCGCGGCCGGCGACGTCGTGTTCTGAGGCTCAGCAGGAACACCCCGGCCATCGGCAGCAGCGGCAGGGCCTCCTCCAGCGGCACGCCCGCGATGTGGGCCGTCACCGGACCCGCTCGCCGGCGTCGTCCTGGCGGCCGAGGGCGGTGAGGTCGAGGACGTAGTACATGCCGCCGTCGAGGCCCCGGGCGTAGGTCGAGTACGTGTGGAACACCCGGCCGCCGTCCTGGAGGAAGCAGCTGCGCCCCGGAGCCTCGGACGCCTGGCCGGCGGGGAAGAAGGACTCGCCCCTCGCCTCGTACTCCTCCCGGGTGCGGTAGTTGTACTCGGCCCGCCCCACCCGGTCGTCGATCGTGACGCCGAAGTCGTAGTTGAAGTCGCTGCCGAACGACGAGTACCAGGGCACGTCCCATCCCCGGGCCGCCTGCCAGGCCGACAGCTTGGGCAGCGGCGCCCGGGACACCATGGCGTAGGTCGTGTTGCGGGCCCGGAGGTGGCGCACCAGCCCCGGGAGCATCTCGTCGGTGCCGGCGGTGCAGCTCGGGCAGCCCTCGTCCCAGTCCGGGTGGAACATGAAGTGGTACACGACCAGCTGCGGCCGGCCCTCGAACATGTCGATCAGCCGCACGGGGCCGTCCGGGCCCTCGAACACGTAGTCCTTCTCGACCTCCACCATCGGCAGGCTGCGCCGCTCGGCGGCGATGGCGTCCCGGCGCCGGGTCAGGTCCTTCTCCTTGGCCAGCAGCTCCGTGCGGGCGGCCAGCCACTCGTCACGGCCGGCGATCCGCGGCAGGGATTGCGTCATCGGGCACTCGTCTCCTCGTGGGGGCCGCTCGTCGGCCCGGCCCCCATGTAGACCCGCAGCCGGCGGTGGACTCATCGCTCGGCGGGCAGCCGGGGCGGCAGGCCGCAGAGGGCCACCCCCCGGGGGCCGAGGAACCCGGTCACCGCCACGATCCGGTCGCCGTCGAACGTGAGCACGTCGAGCGCGCCGGCCACGTAGGCCCCCTCGTCCTCGTCCCACATGTAGCAGCCGAGCGCCGGCTGGCCGTTGGCGCTGGTGGCGATGTGCCGCCACGAGTGGTGCAGGACCGAGTCCCGCAGGAAGCGGGCGATCGCCTCCTTGCCCCGGTACCACGACGGCATCGGCGGCATCGACCAGGTGGCGTCCTCGTCCAGCAGTGCCAGGATCCCGTCCACGTCGCCCGTCGCCAGCGCCCGGGCGTAGCGGGCCACCAGGTCGCGCACCCGCTCGTCGCCCAGGTCGCTCACGGTCTGGCGCTGGCTGCGCCCGGGCACCTCCCGGCGCACCGCCTCCCGGGCCCGCTGGAGCGAGCTGTTCACCGCCGCCAGCGACAGGCCCAGCATGTCGGCCGTCTCCTGCGCCGAGTAGTCGAGCACCGTGCGCAGGAGCAGCACCGCCCGACCCTGCGACGGCAGCCGCTGGAGGGCGACGACGAAGGCCAGCTCGACGCTCTCGGTGCGCACCGCCGCCGCCTCGGGCCCGGCCGCCTCGTCGGCCACCAGGAAGCGGTCGGGATACGGCCCCAGCCAGGGCACCTCGTCGAGGATCGGCCCCGGCAGCTGGCCCATCGGCGCCGCCGGGGCGTAGTCGAGCGGGACCGTGCGGGCCGGATGGCGCTCCAGCCGGTTCAGGCAGGCGTTGGTGGCGATGCGGTACAGCCACGTGCGCAGCGAGCTGCGGCCGGCGAAGCCGGGCAGGCCCCGCCACGCCCGGACCAGCACCTCCTGCATGACGTCGTCGGCGTCGTCGACCGACCCGAGCATGCGGTAGCAGAGCGCCCGCAGCTCGCGGCGGTGGGGCTGGACCAGCGCCCCGAACGCCCCCTCGTCCCCGGCCTGCGCAGCCCCGAGGAGGCCGCCGTCGTCCTGCTGTTGCGCCATGCGACAAGTAGACCCGCCGGGCGCCGCGAACTCATCGGCCCGACAGCACCGGACCCGTGGCGTGGGGATCGGCCAGCGCCGCGCCGCAGCCCCGGCACGCCCGCTCGGCCGCCGGGGTGACGGCATCGCAGCCGGGGCAGAACACCTGGCGGCCGTGGGTCGACGCCAGCTCCCACAGGGCCGAGAAGTGGCTGTACTGCCAGCGCTCGGCGTACAGCCCGCGGACGACCGCCCGGTGGGCGGGCGCGGCGGCGAACGCCTTGGCGTCGGCCAGCGTGCGCCAGAAGGCGAGCAGGGTGATGCTCGGCCCGTCGGGGAAGCTGTAGCGGCGGATGAACCCGGGGGCGTCGGCCAGCAGCGCCATGAGCGGCACGGCCGCGGCCCAGAACCGGGCCGCGGCGTCGGCGTCGGCGAAGGTGGCCTGGAGCATGAGCACCGCCCCGGCGTCCTCGGGGCCCCGGTGGCCCTCGGGCCCCTCCTGCCGGACCAGCACGCTCGGCTCGATGGCCAGGCCCGGGATGGCCGCCATGGCGGCGATCGCCTCGGGAGGCGGCGGCAAGGTCACGAGCTCGGTCATGCGTCTCGACTCCCGGTGCGTAGAGGTATCGTGGCGCAATCCGAGCGCCGCACGATTCAATACTGTAGCACTAGGACAAAATGCCCGAGCCCGTCAAGAAGCCCCGCAAGCGCGCCTACTCGTCGGCCATCCGGGAGGAGCAGGCGGCCACCACCCGCCGGCGCATCGTCGACGCGGCGGGGGACCTTTTCGTCGAGCGCGGCTACGGGGCCACCAGCATCAAGGCGGTGGCCGAGGCTGCCGGGGTGGCTCCCGACACCGTCTACGCCGTGTTCGGCAGCAAGGTCCGGCTGCTGACCGCACTGATCGACGCCCGGCTGGTGCCCGACGCCGATGCGGCCAACGTCATGGAGCGCCCGGAGGCGGAGGCCGTGCGGAACCAGCGCGACCAGCGCACGATGGTGCGGCTGTTCGCCCGCGACATGGCGGCCACGCTGAGCCGGGTGGGGCCGGTGTTCGAGATCCTCCGCACCGCCGGGGCCGTCGAGCCCGCGGTGGCCGAGGTCTACAGGGAGATGAACGGCTACCGGCTCGGGAACATGGAGCGGTTCGTCGGCTGGCTGGCTTCCGCCGGGCCGCTGCGGGTGTCCCGCAAGGAGGCGGCCCGGACCGTGTGGGCAGTCGCCAGCCCCGACGTCGGGCGCCTGCTGCGGATCGGCGGGGCCTGGTCGGAGGACCAGCACGCTCGGTGGCTGGAGGACGTGCTGGCGCGCACCCTCCTACGTGATCCCGTCTGAGTCACGCCGTGGCGGGGCGCCGGTTCCAGGACGGGAAGGCCCGGGCCAGCGGGGCCCGGCCGTGGACGGTGATGGCGCCGGCGTCCAGCGCGTCGCGCCAGTCGAGGGCGCCGCGGTGCCAGTCGACGAACGCCCGCGACCGGGCGGTCACCCGCAGCCCGGGCTCGCCCCCGGGGTCCTGGTAGCAGAGCTCGGCATCCCCGTCCTCGACCAGCAGCCAGAACCGCCGGTTGGCCGGCTTCTCGTCGGGGAACGTGAAGGCGACGACCGTGCGCCCGGCCGGCAGCGCGTCCCGGTCGAGCTGCACCTGGCACCACGCCCACAGGGCGAAGCCGGGGTCGGTGTGCTCGGGGCGGACGTCGACCCAGGTGGTCGCCCACCGCCCGAGGCTGTCGATGACCTCGCCGAGGTCGCGGCCGGCGGCGGTCAGGGCGTAGGTCGAGCCCTGGCCGTTCGGCTTGGGGGTGGCCACGAGGATGCCGTCGCGCTCGAGCTCGCGCAGCCGGCGGGCCAGCATCGACCGGGACATGTGGGGGACGCCCCGGGCGATCTCGGTGAAGGTGGTGGCCCCGAACAACAGGTTCCGGACGACGAGCAGGCTCCAGCGCTCGGCCAGGATCTCGCTGGCCCGGGCGACCGGGCAGTACTGGCGGTACGAGCCCACACGGCCAGTCTCCCGCCGTGGCGGCGCGAGGGCGAGTTCTGATTTCGCGCTGGATCGGATCGGCGGCGGGGCCGACGATGTGCCCATGAGCGACGCGGCGGACGCCGCCCGGGGCCAGGTGGTCACCGGGGCGGCCGAGGTGTACGACCAGTTCTTCGTGCCGGCGCTGTTCGGCCAGTGGCCGCCGGTGGTGCTCGACGCCGCCGGCGTCGGGCCCGGCGACCGGCTGCTCGACGTGGGCTGCGGCACGGGCGTGCTGGCCCGGGCGGCCGCCGCCCGCGTCGGCGCGGCGGGCCGGGTGACCGGGCTCGACCTGAACGAGGCGATGCTGGCGGTCGCCCGCCGGGCGGGCCCGGGGGCGGTGGACTGGCGGCGGGGGGCGGCCGAACGGCTGCCGTTCCCGGACGGGGCGTTCGACCGGGTGGTCAGCCAGTTCGTGGCCATGTTCCTGGACGACCCGGGGGCCGCGGCCGGCGAGATGGCCCGGGTGCTGGCGCCCGGGGGCACCGTGGCCGTGGCCACCTGGGCGGCCGTGGAGGAGAGCCCGGGCTACGCGGCCATGGTCGACCTGCTGCGGCGGGTGGCGGGCGAGGCGGCGGCGCAGGCGCTGCTCGTCCCGTTCCGGCTGGGCACGCCCGCCGCGCTCGAGGCCGTCCTGCGGCCGGCGTTCCCCGGCGTCGCCGTCGCCCGCCACGAGGGCACCGCCCGGTTCGCCTCGCTGGAGGACTGGCTCCACACCGACATCCGGGGCTGGACCCTGGCGGGCGAGATCGACGACGCCACCTACGCCCGCCTCCTCGCCGAGGCCGGCACGGCGCTGGCGCCGTTCGTCGACCCGGCCACCGGGGCCGTCGGCTTCCCGGCCCCGGCCCTCGTCGCCACCGCCCGCTGACTAGAGGTACTGCCCGCTCGGCAGGTAAGTGGTCGGCTCGGGCAGGCCCCGCAGCGCCAGGTAGCCCTCCTGGCCGATGTCGAGGCGGGCGGTCAGGCCCGCGTCGACCGCCCAGTCGTTGGCGGCGGTGACGGCGTTGACCAGCGTGTCGCCGTGCGCCGCGGCCAGCGCCTCCCACAGCAGGTCCCGGGCCGTCGCCGGGTCGGCCGCGGCCAGCAGCGCGGGGCGGCCGGCCTCGTCGTCGACGTAGACGTAGCCCGGGCGGGCGGCGGGGCCCTCGGTGACGACGAGGCGGAGGGTGCGGAGCATGGCGGCGTGGTCGGGTCCGTGGCCGGCGCCGCGGCGGGCCGTGTCGAGGCGGTCCATCCACTCGACGTCGGCGGCGGTGCCGTCCCGCAGGCCGGCGACGGCCGGCAGGGCGCGGCGGTCGACCGTGCCGACCATGCGCATGAGCGGGAGGAGGGTGAAGCCGGCCCGCCGGTAGCGGCGGGTGGCGCCGGGGTGGACGGTGGAGATGAGGATCCCGGGGCGGTCGCCGGCGTGGGCGAGGGCGGCGTCCAGCAGCGCCCGGCCCGTGCCCCGGCCCTGGTGGCCGGGGACGACGCCGTAGGTGGCGAGGTACCAGAGGTCGCCGCGGTTCTGGGCGATGGCGAAGCCGACGACGTCGCCGGTGTGGCCGTCGGTCGCCACCCAGCAGCCGCCGGGGTCGGTGGCCAGGTAGTGGCGCATGCGCTCGATCCACCGGGCCGACGCCCCCGGCGAGCGGGGCGCGGGCTCGGGCTCGCGGACCCGGCGGGTCCGGCGGGCGTCGTCGAGGAAGGTGGCGTCGGAGGCGCGTTCGGCCGCCTCGAGGTCCTCCTCCCGCAGCGGACGGACGGCGTCGGTCATGCCCTCTCCTTTTCCCGCCCCGCGTGTCAACCGAATGCTGACGCCGGGCGTCTGTCAGGCACCGAGAGGTACGGCGGAAGGACACAACCATGCAGGGACCTCGCACCACAATCCGGCGGGCGGCGCTGCCCCTCCTCCTGGCAGCGACGCTCGCCGTCGCCGGCTGCGGACGCGGCGGCACCCACGACGGCGGCGGCCCGGCGGCCGCCGCCCGGCCCACGACGACCCGGCCGACCACCACGACGGCGCCGGCTCCGCGCCCGGTGGCCGTCACGGCGCCGACGACGACCACCCCGGCGCCGGCGCCCGCGCCGGCCCCGTTCGTCTGCCCCGAGCGCACCATCGCCGACGTCCGCACCCTCCAGCACGCGGTCGACCAGGGCCACCAGCCCTGGCTCCTGTCGCCGGAGGACGTCGCCGAGGCCTGCACATTCCCGGGGGAGGCCACGACCGTCACGCCCGCGGGCGACCACCGCTACCGCGTGACCGAGACCCGCACGGGCCGGACGGCGCTGGTCCAACTGGCCCAACCGCTCGGCCCGGGCACGATCTGGGTCGCCGCCGGCGTGACCTGACCTTTCCCACCGATCTGGTCGTGAACTGGGATTGGACAAGGTCTAGACAGACCCCAGCATCGGGGGGCTAGTATCCGGCCCATGCCCGGAGAGACCTCCCTCGACCACCCCGGGCTGCTCCGGCAGCACGGGTTGCAGGTCACGGCGCAGCGCCTGGGGGTCCTGCGGGCGGTGTCCGACCGGCCGCACAGTACTGCGGACGACATCTACGTGGTGGTGCGTACCGACATCGGCGCGATCTCCCGCCAGGCGGTCTACGACGCCCTCGGCGCGCTCAGCGAGAAGGGCCTCCTGCGGCGCATCCAGCCCGCCGGGTCGGCCGCCCGCTACGAGGACCGGGTCGGCGACAACCACCACCACCTGATCTGCCGCGCGTGCGGGCGGATGGTCGACGTCGACTGTGCGATCGGCGAGACCCCGTGCCTGACGGCGGCGGACGACTCGGGCTACGAGGTGGACGAGGCCGAGGTCATCTACTGGGGCCGATGCCCCGAGTGCGTGGCGGCGGCGGCCGCCGTCGCGCCGTGAGCCAACCCCGCAAACCAGTGAGTGAGGAGAAGGACCGCCATGCCTGACGCCAGCGAGAGCGAAAATCCCGTACTCCCCTATCCGACCGGCACGAGGTTCAGGTCGAACCGCGACTGGTGGCCCAACCAGCTGAACCTGCAGGTCCTCCACCAGCACTCGCCCCTGTCCAATCCCCTGGACGAGGACTTCGACTACGCCGCCGAGTTCGCCACCCTCGACCTCGACGCCGTGAAGGCGGACATCATCGAGGTGATGACCACGTCGCAGCCGTGGTGGCCGGCGGACTACGGCCATTACGGCCCGCTGTTCATCCGGATGACGTGGCACGCCGCCGGCACCTACCGCATCGAGGACGGCCGGGGCGGCGGCGGCACCGGCGCCCAGCGCTTCGCCCCCCTCAACAGCTGGCCCGACAACGGCAACCTCGACAAGGCCCGCCGGGTCCTGTGGCCGGTCAAGCAGAAGTACGGCCGCAAGATCTCCTGGGCCGACCTGCTGATCTACGCCGGCAACGTCGCCCTCGAGTCGATGGGCTTCCAGACCTTCGGCTTCGGCGGCGGGCGCGCGGACATCTGGGCCCCCGAGGAGGACATCTACTGGGGCTCCGAGGACGAGTGGCTCGGCGACACCCGCTACAGCGGCGACCGTGAGCTGGCCAAGCCGTTCGGCGCCGTCCAGATGGGCCTCATCTACGTGAACCCCGAGGGCCCCAACGGCAACCCCGACCCGCTGGCCGCGGCCCGGGACATCCGGGAGACCTTCGCCCGGATGGCCATGAACGACGAGGAGACCGTGGCGCTCATCGCCGGCGGCCACACGTTCGGCAAGACCCACGGCGGCGGCAACCCCGACCTGGTCGGCCCCGAGCCCGAGGGCGCGGCGCTCGAGGAGCAGGGCTTCGGCTGGCGCAACGCCAACGGCACCGGCGTGGGCAACGACGCCATCACCAGCGGTCTCGAGGGCGCCTGGACCAACAACCCGACCCAGTGGGACAACGGGTTCTTCGACAACCTGTTCAACCACGAGTACGAGCTGACCACCAGCCCGGCCGGGGCCCAGCAGTGGGTGGCCACGGGCGAGGCGGCGGAGGGCTCGGTGCCCGACGCCCACGACCCGTCCAAGCGGCACGCCCCGGTGATGCTGACGACCGACCTGGCCCTGAAGCTCGACCCGATCTACGGGCCGATCTCCAAGCGGTTCCACGAGAACCCGGACCAGCTGGCCGAGGCGTTCGCCAAGGCGTGGTTCAAGCTGCTGCACCGCGACATGGGCCCGATCACCCGCTACCTCGGCCCGCTGGTGCCGTCCGAGCCGCAGCTGTGGCAGGACCCGGTGCCCGCGGTCGACCACGACCTGGTCGGCGACGCCGAGATCGCAGCGCTCAAGGCCAAGGTGGCCGAGTCGGGGCTGTCCGTCTCCCAGCTCGTGTCCACCGCCTGGGCCTCGGCCGCCACGTTCCGCGGCACCGACATGCGGGGCGGCGCCAACGGCGGCCGCATCCGCCTGGCGCCGCAGAAGGACTGGGAGGCCAACGATCCGGGCGAGCTGGCCAAGGTGCTGCAGGCCCTCGAGGGGATCCAGCAGGACTTCAACGGCTCGCAGTCGGGCGGGGTGAAGATCTCGCTGGCCGACCTCATCGTCCTGGCCGGGTGCGCCGGCGTCGAGCAGGCGGCCAAGGCCGCCGGGGCCGACGTCAGCGTGCCGTTCACGCCGGGGCGGACCGACGCCACCCAGGAGTGGACGGACGTCGACTCGTTCGCCGTGCTCGAGCCGAAGGCCGACGGGTTCCGCAACTACGTGCGGAGCGGCGAGAAGCTGGTGCCCGAGCAGTGGCTGGTCGAGCGGGCCAACCTGCTGACGCTGACCGCGCCCGAGGCGACGGCGCTCCTCGGCGGCCTGCGGGTGCTCGGCGCCAACGCCGGCGGGGCGACCCACGGCGTCCTCACGGACCGGCCGGGCACGCTGACGACCGACTTCTTCGTCAACCTGCTCGACATGGGCACGGAGTGGAAGCCGGCGGCCCAGGGCGAGGACATCTACGAGGGCCACGACCGGGCGACCGGCGAGGCCAAGTGGACCGGCACGTCCGTCGACCTGGTGTTCGGCTCGAACTCGCAGCTCCGGGCCATCGCGGAGGTGTACGCCGCCGACGATGCCAAGGAGAAGTTCGTCCGTGACTTCGTGGCAGCGTGGGACAAGGTGATGAACCTGGACCGCTTCGATCTGGACTGATCGACCGCGGTTCTGCTGTCGGTCGGAGGCCCCGCCCCTTTGCTGGGGGGCGGGGCCTCCGCCGTTCTGGCCTGCTAGCCGGCGAACGTCGGGCTCGCCGCGACCGGCGTGGCCGGCGCAGCCGGCGCCGGGGGTGGGGGCGCGGCCGGGGCGCTGGTCACCGTGACGGTCACCGTGCCGAGCTGGTTGGCAGCTCCCCCGCACTGGTAGTCGAAGCTGTCGGTGCCCACGAAGCCCGGGTCGGGCGTGTAGACGAACCCCCCGAGCCCGTGCGTCGCCGACTTCAGCGTCCCGTGCTCGGGACCGGACTCCCCGGCACCGAAGGTCGGGCAGATGTCCGACTTCTCGACCGGGGTGCCCTCCTGGGTCGTCACGCTGAAGTCGATCACGCTCGGGCAGTCGAAGACCGGATCGAACGTCGTCGCCGGGAAGCCGTTGTCGCCCGTGACCTGCACCACGAACGGGAACGTCGCCCCCGGGACGTGGAGCGGGACCGGTATGTCGACCGTCTCGTTCGGTCCGACCGTGGCCGTCTCCGGCGAGGCCGGGTCGGCGCTGGCCTCGACGTTGTAGGTCTGGTCGCCCGAATTGGCGACGGTGACGACGAAGGTGTCGCCGGGGCACTGCAGCTCACCCGTCACGTCGACCGGCGGTGCGGGCTGCGCAGCAGCCGCCGGGAGGACGAATGTGGCCGCCGCCACCAACACACCCAGGGTCAGGACCTTCACTCGCGCAAACATGGCATCTCCTAAGTGGAGCCGGCGCGTCCGCCAATCGTCCGCTCTGGCCCCCTATCCGCCGATTATCGGACCGGACGCTAGGGCCCCCACGCGGCGCACGGGGGTCGGGCCTCAGCCGTCGAGCGCCCGGAGCATGCGCTTGAGGGCGACCTGCCGGTAGGAGGCGTCGGCCAGCTCGCGCACCTCGTCCCAGTCCACGGGGGCGGCGCCGAGGTCGAGGGCCAGCCACCCGCCGGGGCCGAAGTAGGGCGGCGAGTAGAACCGGC
>DATFRN010000338.1:0-10839 GCA_035263165.1 Acidimicrobiales bacterium
CGGAGTGACCCGAGTCCACGGCCGCGGGCGGCGGCCAGCTCCCCCGGCCGCCGCCCGCCGCCGCCAAGACCCGGTGCCCCCACCGACACCCCCGGTGGGGGCACCGGCGCGTCCGGGCGTGTGGCGGGCGGCGCGGTCCGCCCGTCTGTGAGGTGGCGCCGCGGGGCGATGCCGTGGCGGCCCGCCCCGAAGGCGGTGCGGCGCCGGGGTCGGGGTGATGTGACGGCGGCCCGCTCGCCCCCGGTGCTACCAGCTGCCGACGCCGCCGCCGCCTCCGCCGCCGCCGACCGAGCCGCCGCCGAATCCTCCTCCGCCGCCGCCCGAGGAGGACGGGGCCGTGGCCGCGACCGAGGTCGAGTGGAACAGGAGGGGGGCCATGTAGGCGTACTGGAGGCCGGCGTCCTGGGGGATGACCGACGACGCCGACACCGCCCGGGACCAGCGGTCGATCTCGCCCACCGCCACCGCCCAGGCCGTGTACTCCCGCAGGACGCCCCGCTTGGCCGCCTCCTCGGCGTGGTACGCCTCGGACTCGGCCAGGAACCGGCGGAACGACTCGACCCGCAGCCACAACCCCGAGCCCTCGGGCGTGCGCACCCGCAGCTCGCCGGCGTTGATGGCGGCGGCCAGCCCGAACGCGGCCAGGACGGCGGCAACGGCGACCACCGGCAGCCACCCCGCCCCGTAGCGCCCCGCCCCGGCGGCGGCGCCCAGCGTGGCCAGCCCGGCCACGACGCACAGGATGCCCCCGCCGATCAGGGCCAGCAGCCGGCGCCGGTCGCCCCGGCGGTCCCACAGCCCGGACTCGTCGCGCCAGCCGTTCAGCCGGTAGCCCAGCACCGTCCAGCCGTTGGAGAACTGGCGGTCGTACTGCCCGAGCGAGAGCTGGTCGCGGCCCTCGAACGCCCGATCGAGCACGGTGGCCTGCTCCTCGTCGCCCCCGCCGCGCCGGGTGAGCACGACCGTGCCGTCCTCGTCGTCCATGTCGATGGCGCCGTCGATGGCGGCCTGGATGAGCCAGGCGACCTTGTGCCGGGGCAGCACCTGCTCGTCGAGGATGACGCCTCCGTGCGCCGGCCGCACCCCGGTGGGCGGGGCGAACTCGGTGGTGGCCATGCGGGCCAGCTCGGTGGGGTCGACCCGCACCTCCTGCACCGGCGCTGGCGCCGCCAGCCCGGCCCCCGGCGCCCCGGGCGGCAGGGGCGGGCCGCCGGCGGTGGCGTAGGCCACGTCGGCCGCGCCGCCGGTCACCACCCGCTCGCGCCCGGCCCGCCGCACCAGCACGATGGCGACCAGCGCCCCGGCCAGGCCCCCGCCGAGGCCGGCGGCGAAGGGCGGGGCGGGCCCGGTGCCGGGGTTGTCGGGCGCGCCCCGGGGCGGCTGGGGCACGGCCGGCGGCGTGGCGAGCGCCGGGCCCTTCACCCCCTGGATCGACACGCCCTCGTGGGGACCGAGGCCGTGGACGGTGGCCATCACGTGCCCGGGCGCCACCACCTTCACGCTGTCGCAGGGCGTCGTCGACCCGGCCAGGCCCTGGCTGCACTGCACGTTCTCGAGCCGGAACGGCGTCAGCAGGTGGACCTCGGCCTCGTCGACCCCCACGGCGGTGTCGGTGCCGAGCGCCTCCCAGTCGACCGTGTCGCCCTGCACCAGCGTGTCGAGCGAATAGTCGATGCGGTAGCGGTGCCGCCCCGAGACGGTCTGGTCGGGGTCGCCGATGCGGATCTTGGTGCCCTCCCGGCCGGACTGGGTGTCGGGGATCATCTGCACCTGGTGGGGCGCGTCCGACTGGACCTCGACGTGCGCGTCCTGCGGCAGGCCGGGGACGAACCGGTCGATGCCGTGGTGGTCGCCGAGGATGCCGAACGAGTAGTCGATGACGTCGGTGATCGCCGCCCCGCCGTCGCTGCTGATCTCGGCCCGCGTCCAGTAGCGGGTCACCCGCTCGTTGTCGCCCGCCGCGGCGGCGAACGCCGCCCCGATGCCGAGCGCCAGGGCCCCGCCCGCCGCCGCCGCGACCGCCAGGCGCCGCCTCGTCCTCGTCTTCACGGGCGCGACGCTAACGCCCGGGTGTGACGATCAGACGTCGTCAGTCCTCGGCGGGCAACCGCACGACCACGACCGGGCAGGGGGCGTGGTTGACGACCGCGGTGGCCACCGAGCCGAGCACGACGCGGGAGAACCGGGTGCGCCCGTGCGAGCCCACGACCACCAGGTCGGCCCCCTCGGCCACCTCGATCAGCGTGGCGGCCGCCGCCCCCGGCAGGATCGTGCGCAGCACCTCGGGCGGCTGCGTCTCCATCTCGGCCAGCTGGGCGTCGACCAGCGCGTCGACCGAGGCGCGCGCCGTCGAGTCGATCTCGGCCTCGTCGACCGGGATGACGAACGTGGCGCCGAACGGGAGCGCCGACAGCGGCGCCGACCACGAGTGCACGACCTCGACCGTGCACTGGCGCAGCGCCCCCTCCTCCAGCGCCCACCGCAGGGCGGCCGCCGCCACCTCCGAGTCGTCGACCCCGACCACGATGCGCGGGCCCGACAGCTCCTCGTCCACCTCGGCCTCGGACAGGTCCACACCTTCGGTGCTCATGGCCGTACTTGTTACCTCGCTGGCCACCGGTTTGACGAAACTAGAATCAGGTTCCAGAATCGCCGCATGGCGCCGCCCCTCGACATCGGGATCGTCGACACCATGATCGGCTTCCCCTCCGCCGACATGGCCGCCACCTACCGGTTCATCACCCGCCAGACCAAGGATCGCGAGTCCAAGGAAGACTTCGAGTTCCCGGTCGAGTACATGTTCAAGGACATCCCCGACAAGGCGCTCGACAAGACCGCCGACCCCGTGGCCGTCACGCTGCGGGAGATGGACCTGTGGGGCGTCGAGCGGGGCCTGGTCGGCGTGCACGGCGAGGTCGGCGCCCGGGCGGTGCGCGAGCACCCCGACCGCTTCATCCCCCAGCTCCACGTCGACCCCAACCAGGGCATGGACGCGGTGCGGGCCATGACCGAGGCCTTCGAGACCTGGGGCATCCGGGCCGTCGGCGTGTTCCCGGCCGGCACCTTCCCCCAGGTGCCGATCAACGACAAGAAGATGTACCCGATCTACGCCAAGTGCGTGGAGCTGGGCATCCCCGCCTTCGTGTGCGCCGGCATCCCGGGGCCCCGGCTGCGCTTCGCCTGCCAGCACGTCGAGCTCATCGACGAGGTCTGCTACGACTTCCCCGACCTGGTCTTCGTGACCCGCCACGGCTGCGAGCCGTGGACCGACCTGGCCGTCAAGCTCATGCTCAAGTGGCCCGGCCTGCACTACTCGACCAGCGCGTTCGCCCCCCGCTACTACCCCCGGGCGATCGTCGACTACGCCAACACCCGGGGCGCCGACAAGATCATCTACGCCGGCTACTTCCCCATGGGGCTGTCGCTGGAGCGGATCATGTCCGAGCTGCCGGGCGTCGGGCTCAAGGACGAGGTCTGGCCCAAGTTCCTCCGTCACAACGCAGAAAGGGTTCTGGGACTGTGACCTACCGCGTCGTCCAGTGGAGCACCGGCAACGTCGGGCGCCACGCCATCGCCGGCATCGCCGCCCGGCCCGACCTCGAGCTCGTCGGCGTGTGGGTGTCCAACCCCGACAAGGTCGGCGTCGACGCCGGCCGCCTGGCCGGGCTCGACCGCGACCTGGGCGTCGCCGCCAGCGACGACGCCGACGCCCTGCTGGCGATGGAGCCCGACTGCGTGGTCCACACCGCCTGGGCCGACGACCGGCTGTTCGAGGCCCTGGCCGACCTGGAGCGGCTGCTGCGGGCCGGGGTCAACGTCGTGTCCTCCAGCCCGGTGTTCCTCCAGTTCCCGCAGGGCGCGGTGCCCGAGGCCATGTACGCACCGGTCGACGCCGCCGCCCGCGAGGCCGGCGTGTCGCTGTTCGTCAACGGCATCGACCCCGGGTTCGCCAACGACTGGCTCCCGCTGGTGCTGACCAGCATCTGCGAGCGCATCGACGAGGTCCGCTGCATGGAGGTCCTCAACTACGCCACCTACGACCAGCCCTCGGTGCTGTTCGACATCATGGGCTTCGGCCGGCCGCTCGACGAGCTGCCGTTCATCCTCTCGCCCGGCATCCTCACCACCGCCTGGGGCTCGGTGGTGAGCCAGATCGCCGCCGGCCTCGGCGTCGAGCTGGACGGGATCAGCGAGTGGCACGACCGGGTGGGCGCCCCCGAGGCGTTCGACGTGGCCTCGGGCCGCATCGAGGCCGGCACCACGGCGGCCATGCGCTTCGAGGTGCGGGGCATGGTGAACGGCACTGCCCGCATCGTGCTCGAGCACGTCACCCGGCTGCGCGACGACCTGGCCCCCGACTGGCCCCAGCCCGCCGGCCAGGGCGGTTACCGGGTGGTGATCACCGGCGAGCCCAACTACACGCTCGACATGCAGATGCTGGGCGGCGACGGCGACCACAACACCGCCGGGCTGAAGGCCACGGCCATGCGGCTGGTCAACGCCATCCCCGCGGTGGTGGCGGCCCGGCCCGGCCTGGTCACATCACTCGACCTGCCGCTCGTCACCGGCCGGGGGCTGCTGACCGTCACCTGAGTCGCCGCCGTGGTTGTGGACCACGATGCCGCCCGGCTCCCGCACCTCGTCCTCGCCCGGCTCGTAGTGCCAGGGCACGGAGGTCACCACCGTGTTCTCCCGGTAGAGCAGCCGCGACTTGAGCGCCAGCGCGCTCTGGTTGTGCAGCAGGTGCTGGTACCAGCGGTGCACGACGACCTCGGGGATGACGACCGTGATCGTGTCGTCCGCCCAGCGGTCGTCGAGCTCGTCGAGGAAGGCCAGGATCGGCTCGGACAGCTCCCGGTAGGGCGACTCGACCACCTCCAGGGGGATGTCGAGCCGGTGGGCGTCCCACTCGGCCCGCAGGTCGTCGGGGTCGATGTCGTCGGTGGCGACGGTCACCGCCACCAGGTGCTCGGGGCGCAGCGACTTGGCGTAGGCCACCGCCACCGGCACGCCGCGGTGCAGCCGGCCGACCAGCACGACGACCGCGTGCCGCAGGGCCACGGCCTCGGCTCCGGGCGGCAGGGCGACAGCCTGCGCCAGCGTCGCGTAGTGGCGGTGGACGGCCTTGAACACGACCACGATGAGGGGGATCACCACCGCGGGGATCCAGGCGCCCTCGCCGAACTTGGACACGACCACCACGACCAGCACGGCAAACGTGGCGGTGGCGCCCACCGCGTTGACGGCCAGGCCCCGGCGCCAGCCCTGCTCCCGCAGCCGGTGGTGGTGCACGACCATGCCGGCCTGCGACAGCGTGAAGCTGGCGAACAGGCCCACCGCGAACAGCGGGATCAGCTGGGTCACGCTGCCGCTGAACGCCACCAGCAGGATGACCGCCCCCGTCGTGAGGGCGATGATCCCGTTGGAGAACACCAGCCGGTCGCCCCGGGCGTAGAGCTGGCGGGGGAGGAAGCCGTCGCGGGCGACGATCGACGACAGCCGGGGGAAGTCGGCGAAGGCGGTGTTGGCCGACAGCACGAGGATGCCGGCCGTGGCCGCCTGCAGCAGCCAGTACATCGGGCCCGAGCCGAACACCTCGTGGCCCATGATCGACAGGATCGTCTGATCGGGCGACAGCGTCGGCCGCAGGCGGGCGGTCAGCACGGCCACGCCGAAGAACAGCACGGCGAGGATCGTCCCGGTCCAGGTCAGCGTGGTGGCCGCGTTGCGGCTCTCGGGTGGGCGGAAGGCGGGGATGCCGTTGCTGATGGCCTCCACGCCCGACAGGGCCACCGCGCCCGACGAGAAGGCGCGGGCCAAGAGGAACGCCGACGCACCGGTGGCCAGCGCGGCGTCGCCGGTGACCAGGTCGAGGTTGGCCTGGTCGACCGGCAGCGCGTGGATCGACCCGGTGGCGTAGCGGATGAGGCCCCACACGATCAGCGCGCCCAGCACGGCGATGTAGATGTAGGTGGGCCCGGCGAACAGGCGGCCCGACTCCCGCAGGCCCCGCAGGTTGGCCAGGGCCAGCAGCAGGGTGAGGGCGACGGCCACCCCCACCCGATGGCCCCGCAGCGGCGCGATGGCCGACACGATGGCGGCGGTGCCGGCGGCGATCGACACGGCCACGGTCAGCGTGTAGTCGACCATCAGCGAGGCGCCGGCGACCAGGGAGGCGTTGGTGCCCAGGTTGTCCCGGCTGACGATGTAGGACCCGCCGCCGTTGGGGTAGGCGAAGATCGTCTGGCGGTAGCTGGTGACCACGATGACCAGCAGCACGACCACGACCAGGCTGATCGGGACCAGGTAGCCGATCGCCGCCATGCCCACCGCCGGCACGAGGACCCGGAGGATCTCCTCGGTGGCGAAGGCGCTCGACGCGATGGCGTCGGCCGAGAACACCGGCAGCGCCACCAGCTTGCGGAGTCGCTCGTGGTGGGCCTCGGCGGACGCCAGCGGCCGACCCAGCAGGACGCGCTTGGCCACGGACACGCCGGGCAGGGCCGGGCGGTGGGCGGGGTGGGGCCGGGGTCGGCGGGTGACGGCCATCCTCCGCGTCAGCGTACGGGCCGCCGCATGTGAGTTCGGACGTGCCGCCGCGCGAAGCTCTCCCCGATCTCAGGCCGAGACACGAAGGGGAGCACGAGTGGAGACACGACGGACGATGCGTCTGGCCGCGGTGTCGCTGGTCGCGGCGGCGGTCGTCGCCGGCTGCGGCGGCGGCAACAAGGAAGAGCCGACCATCCCCCAGTCCGGCGTGCGGGTGACGACGACCACGGCGTCCACCACGACCACGACGACCGGGTCGACGACCACCACGGCGTCCGGCTCGGCGGCGGCGCCCCTCAAGATCGTCGTCACCAACGACGACGGCTACGCGGCGGCCGGCATCGACAAGCTGGTCTCGGCCCTCTCGGCGATGGACGGCGTCGACGTCACCGTGGTGGCCCCCGCCGAGCAGCGCAGCGGCACCGGCGGGAAGACCACCAGCGGCGCCCTCGCCACCAGCAAGAAGAAGCTGGCCAGCGGCCACGACGCCACCGCGGTGGCCGGCTTCCCGGCCGACACGATCCGGGTGGCCTTCGACGACATGAAGCTCGACCCCGACCTGGTGATCTCCGGGATCAACGAGGGCCAGAACCTGGGCCCGGTGATCGACGTCTCCGGCACGGTGGGCGCCGCCCGGGCCGCGGTGCGCCGAGGCGTGCCGGCGCTGGCCGTGAGCCAGGGCCTGGGCCAGAAGGTCGACTACGACGCGGCCGCCCGCCTGGTCGTGCGGTGGGTCACCGACAACCGGGCCAAGATCGCCGACGGCAGCCTGCCCACCACCTACGTGCTCAACCTCAACGTGCCCAGCTGCGCCAGCGGCGAGGTGCGGGGCGAGATGGCCGTGGCGTCCGCCACCGCCGGCAACGCGCTGGCCGCCGCCGACTGCACGTCCACCGGCACCGGGTTCAAGGACGACGTGACCGCCTTCGCCGGCGGGTACGCCACCCTGACCCAGATCCCCGTGGAGCCCAAGGCCGCCTGAGACCCGACCCGCGTCGTCCCGGGCGGTCGCGCCGGTTCCGGCTACCGGGCGGTAGAGTCCCTGCGTCACTGTCCGGCACCCCCGCCGGAAGCTGCCGGCCCCCTCGGGTGCCGGTGGGGCGCCGTTCGAGATTCCGTTCGAACCGGCTCGCCTGCCTTTCGATCGGAGTTTCATGGTTCCCTCGTTCGCCGAACTCGGCGTGCCCGCGCCCCTGTGCGCGACCCTCGCCCGCCGCGGCATCGCCGAGCCCTTCCCCATCCAGGCCGCCACGCTGCCCGACGCCCTCGCGGGGCGCGACGTGGCCGGCAAGGCGCCGACCGGATCGGGCAAGACGCTGGCCTTCGGCCTCACCATCGCGGCCCGCGCGGCCGCGCTCGGGGCGCCGAAGCCCCGCCGGCCCCGGGCGCTGGTGCTCGTGCCCACCCGTGAGCTGGCCGCCCAGGTCCAGCGCGAGCTGACCGCCCTCATCGACGAGCGCACGGCGGGCCCGGTCGTCACCGTCTACGGCGGCGTCGGCTACGGCCCCCAGCGCAAGGCGCTCGCCCGCGGCGTCAGCGCCGTGGTCGCCTGCCCCGGCCGGCTCGAGGACCTGGTCGCGTCGGGCGACGTGGTGCTCGACCGGGCCGACCTGGTCGTGCTGGACGAGGCCGACCGCATGGCCGACATGGGCTTCATGCCCGCCGTTCGCCGCCTGCTCGACGCGACGCCCGGTCGCCGCCAGACCCTGCTGTTCTCGGCCACGCTCGACGGCGACGTCGACAAGCTGGTCCACCACTACCAGCACGACCCCGTCCGCCACGAGGTGGCCGGCAGCGAGGACGACGGCCTGGCCGTCGACCACATGTTCTGGACCGTCCCCCGCGACAAGCGGGTGGCCGTCACGGCCGACGTCGTGGCCCGCACCGGCTCGACCATCGTCTTCACCCGTACCCGCCACGGCGCCGACCGGGTGGCCCGCCAACTCGGGCAGGCCGGCATCAAGGCCGTGCCCATCCACGGCCGCCGCAGCCAGGCCCAGCGCGACCAGGCCCTGCGCCAGTTCAGCACGGGCCGGGCCCCGGCTCTGGTGGCGACCGACGTCGCGGCCCGCGGCATCCACGTCGACGACGTGGCCAGCGTGGTCCACTTCGACCTGCCGGACGACCCCAAGGACTACGTCCACCGCTCCGGCCGCACCGGCCGGGCCGGGGCCACCGGCATCGTCGTGGCGCTGGTGCCCGAGGACGGCCGCAAGGCCGCCCGCACCCTCCAGCGCCAGCTCGGCCTGACCGTCGAGATGGGCGACCCCGACCTGGGCCGCCTGGGCGAGGCCCCCGCGGCGCGCCGGGTCGTCCCCGCCGAGCCGGCGCCCGACCCCTCACCCGCCGAGGCCGCGGGTCGCCCGTCCCGGCGGTCCCGGTCCACCGGCAAGCCCAGGGCCAAGGCCGCGGCCGGCGGCGCCAAGGCCCGCCGCCACGGCCGGGCGGGTGCCCGCCACCGGTCGCCCGGCGGCGAGCGCTCCGGCCGGGCGCGGGGACGCTGACCGCACTTCGCGACAAGAAGTCCCGTCACGCGGTCGTCTGACGGCATAGCGTGGTAGCACCCTGCGGTGGCGATCTCCCCGATTGCGCCACCGCCAGAGCGGGGAGGGACTTTCGCGTGGACGCAGACGATCCCGTGCTCCTGGAGGTCAAGGGCGGTGTGGCGACCATCAGCCTCAATCGGCCCGACCACCACAACGTGATGGGCGAGGCGGAGGACGCCCTGTTCTTCCGCTACCTCGACCTGCTGCGCACGGACCGCGACGTGCGGGTGGTGGTGTGGCGGGGCAACGGCCCGTCGTTCTCCGCGGGGCGCGACCTCACGGGCGAGACCAACGGCGACGGCGACGGGGTGGCGGGCAACGGCGCCGGCAACGGCAACGGCAACGGCCACCACCACGGCAGCGCCGCGGACCTCGAGCTGCTCGAGCGCGGCCTGTGGTCGACCCGGCTGCTCTACGAGTTCCCGGTGCCCATCGTCTGCGCCCTCAAGGGCTGGTGCCTCGGCACCATGCTCGAGCGGGCGCTGCTGTGCGACATCCGGGTGGCGGGGGAGGGCGCCAAGCTCGCCCTCCCCGGCGTCGACCACGGCCTCGTCGCCGACTCGGCCGGCCTGGCCAAGCTGTTCGAGATCGGCGGCAGCGGCCTCGCCCTCGACCTGGCCCTCACCGGCCGGCGCCTCGACGCCGCCGAGGCGCTCCGCCTCGGCCTCGTCAGCCAGGTCGTGGCCGACGACGACCTCGACGAGGTCGCCCTCGACCTCGCCCGCACCATCGCCGAGCGCCCGCCGCTGGTCGTGCGCTTCCTGCGCGAGCACGTCCAGGCCCTCGCCGCCGGCGGGGTGCGGGGCACGCTCGGCCGCGAGCTGGTCGGCCAGGCGTTCGTGCTCGGCTCGCACGACTACCGCGAGCACCGGCAGGCCCGGGCCGAGGACCGGGAACCCCGCTACGAACGGCGCTGACGTAACCTGCCTCTAGTCTGACGGTCCGTCAGATATCGACGGACGGGGACGGGACGGGAGGTCGCGCGCGTGGGTCTGCTCGAGGGGAAGGTGGCGCTGGTGTCCGGCGCCGGGCCGGGGCTGGGCCGCGACATCGCACTGGCCTGCGGGCGGGAGGGCGCCACCGTCGCCGTCGGGGCCCGCAACGAGGAGCGGGTGGCCAAGCTGGCCGCCGAGATCGAGGAGGCCGGGGCCACCGCGCTGCCGGTGCGCCTCGACATCACCGACGACGCCTCGTGCCGGGAGGCGGTGGCCGCCGTCCTCGACCGCGCCGGCCGGCTCGACGTGCTGGTCAACAACGCCTTCGCCGACGGCGACCACAAGCGCTTCCTCGACGCCGACCTGGCCGACTGGCGGGCGACGATGGACACCAACCTGTTCGGCACCCTCCAGCTCACCCGGGCGGCCGCCGCCCCGATGATCGAGCAGGGCGACGGGCGGGTGGTGATGATCAACTCGATGTCGTCGGTGCGCATGCGCGTCGCCATGGGCGGCTACACGGCGTCCAAGGCGGCGCTGGCCGCGGTGACCAAGATCCTGGCCGCCGAGCTCGGGCCCCACGGCATCCGGGTCAACGCCATCCACCCGGGCTACATCTGGGGCGACAGCGTCGAGTGGTACTTCGAGCACCTGGCGCGCAAGGCCGGCATCACCCCCGAGGAGCAGTACCGCTCGGTGGCCGGCGAGACCGCCCTCGGCTACCTGCCCCCGTCGGCCGAGATCGCCGAGGCCGTCGTCTTCTTCGCCTCCGACATGGCCCGGCCGATCACCGGCCAGGCGCTGGGCGT
>DATFRN010000339.1:0-4433 GCA_035263165.1 Acidimicrobiales bacterium
TCGCGCTGGTAGCGGCGCACGGGGTCCACCGCGCTGGCCCGATCACCCCGGTCAAGGCGACCCAGCCCCGCGACACGCAAGATGTGCTGCACGGTCGAGGCCGCCAGCCCGACCTCATGGGCGACCCGGTCAGCTCCCCACCGCCGCTGACGACGAAGCCTGATCACCAGCCGCCGGCAGGCACGGGAAGTCCGAGCCGGGCAGCGATGCGGCCGGCTGGACCGGTCGAACAAGCCCGACACCCCCTCAGCCAGGAACCGGTCCCGCCACTTGCGGACGGTCTTCGCGTCGATCTGGAACCGGGCGGCGGTGGCCTCGATCGTCCAGCCGCGCTCCAGAACACAGGCCACCATCCGCCGCCGACCCCCCGGGGTCAACGGCGCGTTCGGGTGCTGCCTTCTAGCGTTGCTCACGAGCCCTCCTTGCGAGATGTGCGTTGTGGAAGACACACAGCCTCGCTCGGAGGGCTCATCTCATCGGTGGACCACCCACCCCATCCCGCCAGGGACAACGTCCCCGCACGTCACAGCTAGCCCGCTAGTCGCTGGTCCGCGGGGCGGCCCGCGGGGAAGGATGCGGCCATGCCCCTCGACGCCCCCGTGCTGCTGGCCGACCCGCCCGTCGCCGACCTCGACGACCACCTCGCCCGGGGCGGGGGCGCCGGCCTGGCCCGGGCCCGGGGCCTGGGGCCGGGCGGCACGATCCAGGAGGTCATCCTGTCCGGCCTGCGGGGCCGGGGCGGTGGCGGCTTCCCGACCGGGCGCAAGTGGCAGTCGGTCCGCGACGCCGCCGGGGCCGGCGAGTCCGGGTCGGACCGCACCTTCGTCGTCGCCAACGGCGCCGAAGGCGAGCCGGCCACGTTCAAGGACCGGGCGATCATGCGGGCCAACCCCTACGCCGTGGTCGAGGGGGTCGCCATCGCCGCCTTCGCCGTCGGCGCCGAGCGGGCCTTCATCGGCGTCAAGGAGCGCTTCGAGCACGAGTGCCGGCGGCTGGCGACGGCGGTCGACGAGATGGCCGAGGCCGGGCTGATCGGCGTACCCCTCCAGGTCGTGCTCGGCCCCGACGACTACCTGTTCGGCGAGGAGACCGGCCTGCTCCAGGTCATCGAGGGCGGCGACCCGCTCCCCCGCCTGGTGCCGCCCTACATCGAGGGCTTGTTCGCCTCCGTCCCGAGCAGCGGGTGGAGCGCGTCGCCGGCCGGCACCGACGACGAGGCGCCGGCCTCCAACCCCACCGTGGTCAACAACGTCGAGACGCTGGCCACCGTGGCCCAGGTGCTGGCCCGGGGGCCCGAGTGGCACCGGTCGCTGGGCACGGCCCGGTCGCCCGGCCTGGTGGTGGCGTCGGTGGCCGGCGACGTGGTGCGCCCCGGGGTCGGCGAGGTCGAGCTGGGCACGCCCCTCGGCGAGGTCATCGAACGGGTGGGCGGCGGGGTGCGGCCGGGCCGGACGGTCAAGGCCGTGATCCCCGGCGTGGCCGCCCCGATCATCGGCGGCGACCTGCTGGCCACGCCGTGCAGCTACGAGGGCCTGGAGGCCGTCGGCTCGGGCATGGGGGCCGCCGGCTTCCTGGTGCTCGACGACACCGCCTCGATGCTGGAGGTGGCCCGGGTGGTGTCCCGCTTCCTGGCCGACGAGTCGTGCGGCCAGTGCCCGGCCTGCAAGCTCGGCTGCACGGCGGTGAGCGACACGCTCGACCGCCTGGCGGCCGGCGAGGGCACGCCCGAGGACGTCGAGGCGATGGCCTACCGCCTGGCCACCGTCACCGACGGCAACCGCTGCTACCTGCCGGTGCAGGAGCAGCGGGTGATCGGCAGCATCCTCGCCGGCCACGTGGCCGAGCTCGACGAGGCGCTGGCCGGCCGGCCCCGCCCCGACCGGGGCTTCACCCTGCCCCGCAGCCTGCCGGGCTAGCCGTCGCTCCCGGCGGCGCGCCCCCGGCGGGCGGCCGACATGCGCCGGGCGGCGGGCACCGCGGCCAGCAGGGCCCGGGCCTTGTTGCGGCACTCGAGATCCTCGTGCTCGGGCACCGAGTCCGCCACGATGCCCGCCCCCGCCTGGACCGACGCCCGCCCCTGGTCGTCGACCACCATCGTGCGGATGGCGATGGCCGTGTCGATGTTGCCGGAGAAGTCGAGGTAGCCGACCACCCCGGCGTAGGGGCCCCGCTTGGTCGGCTCGAGGTCGTCGATGATCTCCATGGCCCGCACCTTGGGGGCGCCCGACACCGTGCCGGCCGGCAGCGTGGCCCGCAGCACGTCGATGGCGGTGCGGCCCTCGGCCAGCTCGCCCGACACCTGCGAGGTCAGGTGCATCACGTGGCTGTAGCGCTCGAGCGTGAGGTACTCGTCGACCTGCTCGGTGCCGAAGCGCACCACCCGCCCGACGTCGTTGCGGGCCAGGTCGACCAGCATGACGTGCTCGGCGATCTCCTTGGGGTGCTCCCGCAGCTCCCCGGCCAGGCGGGCGTCGTCCTCGTCGGTGGCGCCCCGGCGCCGAGTGCCGGCGATGGGCCGGGAGACGACCCGCCCGTCGGCCAGCCGCACCAGCGGCTCGGGCGACGCCCCCACCAGCGTCAGCCCCGGCTGGCGCACGAAGTACATGTAGGGGCTGGGGTTGACCTGGCGCAGCACCCGGTAGACGTCGAACGGCTCGGCCCCGAGGTCGAAGTCGAACCGCTGCGACAGCACGACCTGGAAGATGTCACCCGCCAGGATGTGCTCGCGGGCCGCCTCGACCGCCCGGCCGTAGAGGTCGCTGCCCATGGTCGAGTGGACCTCGGGCAGCGCCTCGCCGGCGTCGGGCGGGTCGACCAGCAGCTCGTCCACCGGGCGGGCGCCGTCGGCGGCCAGGTCGTCGAGCCGGCCCACGGCCGCGCCGTAGAGGGCGCCCAGCTCCTCGTCGCCGGCCCCCTCGGGGACGAGCACGTTCTCGATCAGCACGACCCGCTGGCGCCAGTGGTCGTAGGCCGCCAGCTGGCCGATGACCGACACCACCGCGTCGGCGTGGCCCTGGTCGTCCTTGGGCACGTCGGGCAGCCGCTCGACCTCGCGCACGACGTCGTAGCCCAGGTAGCCGAGCACCCCGCCGTGCAGCGGGGGCAGGTCGGCCAGGGCCGGGGCGTGCCAGGCGCCGAGCAGGGCCTCCAGCGCGGCGAGGATGCCCCGGTCGCGGGGCACGGCCGCCGGGACCTCGCCGGTCACCGCCACGTCGAGGCCCCGGGCGGTGAGGGTGGCCAGCGGGTTGCGGCCGATGAACGACCACCGGCTCCAGCGGGCCTCGCCGTGCTCGACCGACTCGAGCAGGAACCCGGTCTCGTCGCCCACCAGCCGCGCGAACGCGGCCACCGGGGTGGTCAGGTCGGCCAGGATCTCGCGCCACACCGGGATGACCGTGTGGGTGCCGGCCAGCGTGCGGAACTCGTCGAGCGTGGGGCGGATCACCGCGCGGCCCTCAACCAAAGGAGCGGTGGAAGCACGACCGCTCGCCGGTGTGGCAGGCGCCGGCGCCCCGCTGGTCGACCCGGAACAGGAGGGCGTCGCCGTCGCAGTCGTAGCGGGCCTCCCGCACGATCTGGACGTCGCCCGAGGTCTCGCCCTTGCGCCAGATCTCGCCCCGGCTGCGGCTCCAGAACACGGTGCGGCCCTCGGCCAGCGTCAGGCGGAGGGTCTCCTCGTTCATCCACGCCAGCATGAGCACCTCGCCGGTGGCGGCGTCCTGGACGATGGCGGGCACGAGCCCGTCGGCGTCGTAGCGCACGAGGGCGAGCTGTTCGGCGGTGGCCGGCACGCGGGCCATGCTACGGCCGGTCTCCCGGCCGCCCTAACCGGGTTCCCGCTACCGTCGGGGGCGCTGTGGGACCGGCGACCATCCTGAGCTACCTGGCGGACCTGGCCGCATCCGCGACGCCCCCGGGGACGGCGGCGCGGTTCGACGTGTCGCACACCGCCGAGGACGCGGTGTGGCTCGGGACCACCGTGACCATGCCGCTGGCGGCCCGCGGCAGCCTGGCGGGCCCCACCATCGTGGACGCCACGCCCGGCCTCCGACGGCTGGCGGCGCTCGATGCCCTCCAGCCCGCCGAGCGGGCGCTTCGCATCGGCTGGGTGGTCGCCGCGGGCACCGTGTCTGTCGCTGGCCGCCGGGAGCCCTGCTGCCTGCCGCTGGTGTCCCAGCCGGTGCGGCTGGCGCCGGTGTCCCAGGGCCGGACGTTCGAGCCACAGCCGCTCGGTCCGCCCGAGCTGACCCCGGCCGTGACCGACCCTGATCAGGCCGCCCGGCTCGAGGCGCACGCCAACTACGGCGAGGGCAGTCTCGGCCCCGGCTGGATGTTCGGCGACCCGCGGGCGGTGCTCCCTCGCCTCACCCGGCTTCGGGCCTGGATCGGCACCGTGGTCGAGGCCGCCGGCCTGGGACCGATCGCCCGGATCC
>DATFRN010000340.1:0-8206 GCA_035263165.1 Acidimicrobiales bacterium
GGCCGACGGCGTCGGCATGGCGCTCATGGAGGCCATCGCCTTCGACGAGGACGGCAACTGCCTGGGCGGGTCGTTCATGGACTACCTGCTGCCCACGGCCATGGAGTGCCCCAGCTGGGAGCTGGGCGAGACGGTCACGCCCTCGCCCCACCACCCCCTCGGGGTCAAGGGGGTGGGGGAGTCGGCCACGGTCGGCTCGCCGGTGGCGGTGGTCAACGCCGTGATCGACGCGCTGGAGCCGTACGGGGTGCGCCACGCCGACATGCCGTTCACGCCGGCCCAGGTGTGGCGGACCATGCAGGGGCGGCCGCTGCGCACGGACCTGGCCGTCCCGTGAACCGGCCAGGTCGCGGGCTGAGCAGCGCGTGGCGGCCGGCCCGCGGCCCGGTTCGGAGTGCGTCGTGAACCCGGAGGTCGGGGCGAGGGCGTCCGACCTGCGCCGCACCCGCGTGCCGTTCGTGCACGCCCGGGTGGTGCGGGCCGAGCGCCCCACCTCGGCCAAGCCGGGGGACGAGGCGGTGGTCCTGCCCGACGGGACCATCGAGGGGTTCGTCGGCGGGGTGTGCGCCGAGGCCACGGTGCGGGCCCAGAGCCTGTCGCTGCTCGACTCGGGGGAGACGCTGCTGCTGCGGATCTTCCCCGAGGGGGCCGACGCCCCCGAGGCCGAGCCCGGGGCGCTCACGGTCGTCAACCCCTGCCTGTCGGGCGGGACGCTGGAGATCTTCCTGGAGCCGGTGGTCCCGGCCCCCAGCCTGGCGGTGGTGGGGGAGTCGCCCATCGCCGCCGCCCTGGCCGAGCTGGCACCCCGGGTGGGGCTGGCCATGGTCGGCGGCGGCGACGACCCCACCGCCGTCGTCGTCGCCTCGCACGGCCGGGGCGAGGAGGCGGCGCTGGAGGACGCGGTCCGGGCCGGCGTGCCCTACGTGGGCCTGGTGGCCAGCCCCAAGCGGGGGACCGCCGTGGTGGCCGGGCTCGACCTCGACGACGCCGAGCGGGCCCGCATCCACACGCCGGCGGGGTTCGACATCGGGGCCCGCACGCCCGCCGAGGTGGCGCTGTCGATCCTGGCCGAGATCGTGGCGCTGCGGCCCCGGCCGACGGGCCGGCCGCTGGCGGCCCCCGCCGCCTCTCCGGGCACGGCGACCGACCCGGTGTGCGGCATGGAGGTGGTGGCCGGCGGCACCACGCTGCACCTGGACCACGACGGGGACCGCCACTGGTTCTGCGGCTCCGGGTGCCTGCGGGCGTTCGCGGCCGATCCCGCGGCGTACCGTCGGGCATGACCACGGAGCCGGACGGCACGGGGCCGGACGATGTCGAGGCGCTGACCCGGGCGCTGGACGCGGTCGACTACATCGCCGACCTCGGCCTGGCCACCGCCCTGTTCTGTGCGGTGTGCCTGCCCCAGCCGTTGCTGCTGGAGGGCGAGGCCGGGGTGGGCAAGACCGAGTCGGCCAAGGCGCTGGCCCAGGCGCTCGACACGCCGCTGGTGCGGCTCCAGTGCTACGAGGGCATCGACGCGGCCGAGGCGCTGTACGAGTGGAACTATCCCCGCCAGCTGCTCGGCATCCGGCTGGCCGAGGCGGCGGGGCGGGAGCTCAGCGAGGACGACCTGTTCGGCCCCGACTACCTAGTCGAGCGGCCGCTGCTGGCCGCCATCCGCCACCCGGGGCCCCGGCCGGTGGTGCTGCTGGTCGACGAGGTCGACCGGGCCGACGACGAGTTCGAGGCGTTCCTGCTGGAGCTGCTGGCCGAGTCGACCGTCACCATCCCCGAGCTGGGGACGCTGCGGGCCACGGTGCCGCCGGTGGTGATCCTCACCTCCAACCGCACCCGTGACCTGCACGACGCGCTCAAGCGCCGCTGCCTCTACCACTGGATCGACTACCCCGACCTGGAGCGGGCGGTGGCGGTGATCCGGCGGCGGGTGCCGGCGGCGTCGGCCACGGTGGCCGAGCAGGTGGCGGCGGCCGTGGCCCGGCTGCGGTCGCTCGACGTGCAGAAGCCGCCGGGGCTGGCCGAGGCGATCAACTGGCTGGCCACCCTGGAGCTGCTGGGCCTCGACCGGCTGGACGGCGACGCGGCCGACCGGACGCTGGGCTCGGTGCTCAAGTACCGGGAGGACCTGGCCCTGGCCCGCGACCGCGGGGTGGCGTGGGTGGTGGGCTCGGGCCCACCGTGAGCGACCGGGGGGAGCGAACCATCGGCGGCGTGAGCGGCGACCTCCTCGACCGGGTCGACATGGCCGAGGTGGTGGCGGCGTTCGGCCGGCTGCTGCACGCCGCCGGGGTGCCGGTCACGCCCGAGCGCAGCGGCCGCTTCGCCGCCGCGCTGGCGCTGGTGCGGCCGGGACGGCTGGACGAGATCTACTGGGCCGGGCGGGTCACGCTGCTGACCGGGTGGGCCGACATCGACGCCTACGACCGGGTGTTCGGCCACGTGTTCCGGGGCCTGGCCGACGTGGCCGACTGGCGGGGCCAGGCACCGCCGCCGGCCCCGCCCCGGCCGCCGGCGACCGGCATCGAGGCGTCGACCGCCGACGCCCCGCCCCCGTCGGCCGGCAACGGCGGGACCGAGCCGCCGTCCCCGGCCGCGGCCGACGCCGACGCCGACGACCACGTGCCGGGGGCGGCGCCGCCGTCCGCGGCCGACCACGAGCCCGACCTGCTGGCGGCGGCCAGCGCCACCGAGCGGCTGCGGCGGCGGGACTTCGCCCACCTGACCGACGACGAGCTGGCCGCGGTCCGCCACCTCATCGCCGCGCTGCCGCTGGCGGCGCCACCCCGGGACAGCCGGCGCCGGGTGCGCCATCCCCGGGGCGACCGGGTCGACCTGCGGGCGACGCTGCGCCGGGCCCGGGCCACCGGCGGGGACCCGGTGGTGCGGGTGCTGCGGCGGCGCACGGAGCGGCCCCGGCGGCTGGTGCTGATCGCCGACGTGTCGGGGTCGATGGCGCCCTACGCCCGGGCCTACCTGCACCTGCTGCACGGCGCGGTGCGGGCCATGCGGGCGGATGCGTTCGTCTTCGCCACCCGGCTGACCCGCCTGACCCGCCAGCTGGCGTTCCACGACCCCGACGTCGCCCTGGCCCGGGCGCTGGACGCCGCCCCCGACTGGGCGGGCGGCACCCGGATGGGCGACGCGCTGAAGGCGTTCGTCGACGGCTACGGCCGCCGGGGCATGGCCCGGGGCGCGGTGGTTGTGATCGTGTCGGACGGCTGGGACACGGGCGACCCGGCGGTGGTGGGCGAGCAGATGGCGAGGCTGGCCCGCCTGGCCCACCGCATCGTCTGGGTCAACCCCCGCAAGGCGGCCGAGGGCTACGAACCCCTGGTCGCCGGCATGGCGGCGGCGCTACCCCACGTGGACGTGTTCCTCTCGGGCCACTCGGCCCGCGCCCTGGACGACGTGGTGGCCGCCATCGGATCTGTCGACCGTTCCGTGGACGTTTCTGGTTGACTCCCAACCAGAAACGTCCATGAAACGGATCGAAGTCAGGCCGTCCGGGCCGCCACGGTGCGGGCGAGGATGCCGAGCGTGGCGCGGAGGGCGCCCTCGGAGATGATCGGGAAGATCCGCTTCCAGTCGTCCTCGATCGTCGACCAGTCGTAGTACGAGGTCACCAGCGTGCCGCCCTCGGCGGGCTCCAGCGTGTAGCCGTAGACGTGGCCGATGTTGAGCGCCCCCAGGATCGTCCAGGCGACCTCCCGGTCCTGCTCGTAGGTCACGATGCTGACCGTCACGTCGTACAGCCCGAGCGGGTAGTCGTTGAGCGCCTCCCGGTCCATGTGGACCACGAACTGGTCGCCGACGGCCCGCACGGGCTCGCCCTCGGCGGACTGCAGCATCCCCGAGCTGTCGATGGCCACGTGCCCCTGCGGGTCGCACAGGACCGCGAAGATCGCCGCCGGCTCCGCCGGGATCAGCCGCGGCACCTCGATCCGCTCACTGGTCCCGCTGGCCTCGGTCGCGTCAGTCATGCCGGCATCTTGCCACCGCCGCGCTCACCTCCGGTCCACGGGGTGGCGCACGACCAGCGGCGGCGACGTCAGCGTGGCGGCCCGGCGCACGTCGCGGTCGACCCCGCCGGGCGCGCCGGCCAGCGCCGCCCGCCAGTCGTCGGTCGTGACCTCGTGCAGGCCGGCGGCGAACCGCCGCAGCTCGGCATCGCTGAACGTCGATGTGGGCTCGCCGAAGGGGGAGTCGCCCACGGCGATGTCGACGCGGCGCCCGGCGGTGTACAGCGTCTGCGGGGACCCGGCCGCGCCGTCGACCAGTCCCGTGGCCACCCCGTCGCCGACCCTGATCGACCGGGCGACCAGCAGGTCGCCGCGCAGCCAGCCGGCGGGCACCACCTGGTAGACGAGCCGGCGGCCCGTGCCGTTCTCGGTCGCCGTCACCGCCACGAGGTGCTCGGACAGCCACGCCGGTGTCACCACCGGCGCCGTCGCCACGAACCCGTCCGGCAGCGGCACCTGCGCCATGTCGAGGTCCCGGCCCGCCTCCCGCTGGTCGAGCAGGGCGTCCGCCACCGCCACGAGGTCGTCCTGGCCGACCTTCCGCCCCGACACGGACACCTGCCGCCCGGCGGCCGCGGCGGTCACCACGCGGTTCCGGAAGAAGGGGGTGGCGAACCGGCCCTCCCGGCCGCCGACGTCGATCGCCCGCCCCGTGGTGTCGGGCTCGGCGGGTTCCCCCGCCTCGGACACGACGAGCGTGGGCGGGCGGTCGGACCCCGGCCGAGCCGCCAGCCACGTCGTGCAGGGGCAGGCGCCGGCCTCGCCCACGTCGAGGAAGTCGGTGTCCACCGACGTCACCCGCCAGCCCGCCGGGGGCAGGTACCAGCCGGTGCCGATGTCCGCCTCGGTGGAGACCGCCGGCGGGCCGGCGTCCTCGCGGCTCTGCGCCACCAGGACCGCCGCCACCAGGGCGACGACCACGACCGCCGCCGCCACGGCCAGCAGCCGGCGGCGGCCCGGGGCCCGGCGGCGGGACCCCGGGCGGACCAACCCGCCGGGCGTCTCGCCGGACAGCGCCGCCTCCAGCTCGTCGGACCGGTCGGGCGCGGTCGTGGCCGAGGCCACGGCGGCCAGCGTCGCCCGCAGCCGGGCGGCGGCGTCGGGGAAGTCCCGGTCGAGGGTGTCGCTGCCGGCGTCTCGGCTCACGACGTCACCTCCCTGGTCAGCGCGGCGAGGCCGCGGTGGAGGGTCGACTTGACCGTCCCCGTGGGCTTGCCCAGCAGGGCGGCGATGTCCGCGATCCGCAGATCGAGGTAGAACCGCAGGACGAGCGCATGACGCTGGGCCTCCGGCAGCGCCCGCAGCGCCCGCCAGGTCTCGTCCAGCTCGGGCGGCAGGTCGGCGCCCGGTGCCGGCTGGCGCTCCAGCCAGCGGCGCGCGACGCCCTCGCGCCGATGGTGGCTGCGGCACAGGTTGACGACGGTGGTCCGCAGGTAGGCGCCCGGCTTCTCGACCGTGTCCAGGACGGGGTGGAGGCGCAGGAAGGCCTCCTGCACGATGTCCTCGGCCAGCGCCGGCGACCCGGTCATCAGGTGGGCCAGCCGCACGAGTCCGACCCGCTCGTCCCGGTAGAGGGCGATCAGCCGCTCCCGCCGTTCGTCCTCGTCCGCGACCACCGGCGCGCTCCGCATGCGCGTTCGCATGTCCCTCCGACGCCGTGCCACCCGGGCAAGGTTGCACGCGGCGCGGGCCGGCGGGGCGCGCCCGGCGGCGGGGAGGATGCCACCGAGCGCGCCCCGTGCCCCCCGGACCTACGGCGCCAGTTGCGCCGCGAAGGCGGCGATGTCGCTGCGGTCGAGGTAGCTCAGCGCCCCGCTGCCGTTGGAGATGCGGGCGCTCACGTCCAGCCGAACGGCGAAGCTGCAGCGGTCCTCGCCGTCGAGCAGGTCGGCCAGCGTCACCGACTCGGTCCCCGGCGGCCCTCCCTCGCCGATCTCCACGGTCGAGGTCAGGGCCGGCGTGGCCAGCGTCCCGCTCACGCCCCGGAAGATCGCCAGCGTGTAGGACTGCATGAACGACGGCGTGCCCGGCTCCGGGTGGAAGGCCCGGTAGTCGATCGCCACCGAGTCGCCCGGGGCGCCGTTGAAGAACTTGCAGTCGCCGGCGCCCGCCCCCGGCCCGCCGATGTCGACGATGTCGGCCACCACCGGCCGGTTGTCGGTGCGGAACAGGTGGGTCAGCGCCCCGAACGTCACCGGCAGCGTCGTGGTCGCGGTGTCCCAGCGCCGGAAGGTGAACGCGGACGTCGCCGGCTCGAGCCGGGTGCCGGCGGCGTCGAACACCTCGATGCGCACCAGGTAGCGGCCCTCGACCTTGGACGCCGTCGGCACGATGGCGTGGAACTGCCCGTCCTGCCACTCCTCGTCGGCCACCAGCGGGTCGCCGGTCTCGAAGGGGATGAAGAACAGGTCCGGCTCGCCGCCCACGGGGTTGGGCCCGAGGGCGTGGCTGCCGGGCACGATGTCGCCGGCCACGATCCGCCATGTGCTCCAGGCGGGGACCGGCAGCGTCTCCCAGGCGCCGGCGGGGTCGCCGGCGGCGTTGGCCGGCGCCCACTGCACCCGGTAGTAGACGGCGCCGAGCGCCTTCATGCTGGCCCCGGCGATCTCGCTGAAGTGGTAGCGCAGCGCCAGGTCGCCGCCGCAGGCCCAGTCGGGCCCGGCGTCGAGGTCGAGCAGCCCCGACCCCGGCGCCGGCGACTGCACCGAGTCGGCGCTGTCGGGCAGCGGGGTGGTGAGCTGGTACGACTTGGTGCCCCCGATGTCCTGGAGCACGACGAACGGCTCCCCCACCGGCACCGGGAAGTCGTCCTCCCGGCAGCCGACGGCCCGGGGGTGGAACGAGGTCAGGTGGATCTCCTCGCCCTCCTCGAACCACTGTCCCGAGGCCACGCCGTCGTAGATCGTGACCGTCTGGCCCGCAATGCTCTGGCGGACGATGAAGGCGTACTCGTCGTGGCAGTTGGGGACGGGGAAGATCAGCGGCGACGGCCAGCACACGTGGATGGCGCCGCCCTCGCCGACGAACCCGTCGCCCACCTTGACCGGCGGGCCGCAGGTGCACAGGTGGGGGAAGGGGATGCCGGGGCGCAGCGCCAGGCTGATCCGCTCGAGCTTGGTCACGTCGACCGCGCCGCCGGTGAACAGGGCGTCCTGGAGGGCGAACGGCGCCGGGTCGGGGCCGGGCCCCGGCGGCACGGTCGGGAACAGGTCGATGATCGGACCGGGGTCGGGGATCGGGAGGTGGGGGATGTCCGGCACCTCCGGCGGCGGCGGGTCGATGATGATCGGCGGGCAGCAGCAGCGGCGCCGCCACACCTCGACCGAGCCCTCGCAGATCGGCGAGCACCGGAACGGGGGGAGGATGATCTGCGAGGCCAGCGTGGCCGGGGAGAGCCGGGCGATGGCCTGGGGCCGCAGCACCCGGATCTGGGCGAGCAGGTCGTCGACCAGGAACCGCCACGGGAAGCAGCGGCGGATGGTGGCGTCGATGCAGCGGCGGAGGATGATCAGCCGCCCCCAGGCGTCGGCCGGGATCGTCAGCTCCCCGAGCTCGGCGGCCCGCCGCAGGGCGTCGGGGCGCACCACGAAGGAGGCGGCCTTGTCGTTGGGGTCGCCGCCCTTGGCGGTCACCACGATGCGCCGGGCCCGGGCCAGCACCTTCTCGTCCAGGGTGAAGCCGCCGTCCTTGCCGACGGCGACGGTGGTGGCCCTGCCGTCGGGGTCGACGGCGTGGACCTCGAGGTCCGGCCGCTCGGCGACGTCCTCGCCACCGTCGAGCCGGATGCGCACGGACAGCTTGCTCGGAGGCATGGGGAAGCTCCTCTCGGCCGACAGGCTTAGAGAGGACCCCGCCGAGGGCCAGATACGTGCGCCTCGCGAGAACCGCCCGCGGCCCTCCGGTCGTAGAGTGCACCGGGCGCAACGACGAGGAGGCCGGGTCCATGCGCGCGACCAGGACGATCGGTATCACCATGGCCACCGTGGCCCTCCTGGTGGCGGCGGCGTGCGGGGGCGGCAGTGACGACAAGAGCGACACCGGCGGCACCGGGTCCGGCTCGGGCGACGGCCAGGCCACCAGCCACGAGCAGATGTGCCAGCTCGCCTGGGACGACGGCGGCAAGGACCAGGCCCAGGCCAGCGGCCAGTCCAAGGACGACTACATCGCCGAGTGCATCAGGGTGATGA
>DATFRN010000341.1:0-4914 GCA_035263165.1 Acidimicrobiales bacterium
CTGCTCCAGATCCTGGAGGAGGGGCGCCTCACCGACGCCCAGGGCCGCTCGGTCGACTTCCGCAACACCGTGCTGATCATGACCTCCAACCTGGGCACCGCCGACCTGCGCAAGGCCAGCGTCGGCTTCGCCCGCTCCGACGAGGCCGTCTCCTACGAGAAGATGAAGGAGAAGGTCAACGACGCCCTCAAGCTGCACTTCCGTCCCGAGTTCCTGAACCGCATCGACGACACGATCGTGTTCCACGAGCTCAGCAAGGACGAGGTCACCCAGATCGTCGACCTGATGATCGGGCGGGTGCAGCGCCAGCTCGAGGGCCAGGGCCTGGGCCTGGAGCTCACGCAGGAGGCCAAGTACCTGCTGGCCGACAAGGGCTACGACCCCCAGCTGGGCGCCCGGCCGCTGCGGCGGGCCATCCAGCGCATGGTGGAAGACCCGGTGTCCGAGAAGCTCCTGCTCAAGGAGGTCCGGGCCGGCGAGATCGTCGTGGTCGACGTCGAGGACGACGCCGAGAGCGGCGAGAAGAAGATCGTGTTCCGCACGGTCGAGGGCTTCAGCCCGCCGCCCATGGAGCTGGCCGAGGCCGGCGGCTCGCCGCCGACCGAGAACTAGCCCGGCTGACCAGCGATTTGCCGACGGGGCCGCCTGCGGGCGGCCCCGTTCGCGGCCGCCCACACGGAGGTTGGGCGGCGTGTGTAAGGTTCGGCGCCTCCGTGGACCGTTCCCGTGCCTCCGTCCGGCGCCTGGTGCTCGCCGTGTTCCTTGCCGCGGCCGCGTCCGCATGCCAGGTCCGCACGGTGGTGACGGTCGACGTCGCCGACGACGGCTCGGGCACCGTCGAGGTCGCCGCCGGGCTCGACCAGGACGCGCTGAGCAAGGTCCCCGACCTCGACGACAACGGCACCTCCGACGCCGCCGACCTGGAGGCGCTGGTGCGCACCGACGACCTGCTGGCCGCCGGGTGGAAGGTCGACACGCCGTCCCGCCATCCCGACGGCACCACCTGGGTCACCGTCACCCGGCCGTTCGGCACGCCGGAGGAGGCGAACCAGATCCTCGCCCAGCTCACCGGCCCCCGGGGTGCCCTCAAGCACCTGCACGTGAGCCGGCGCGACCCGTTCGGGCGCACCCAGTTCGGCCTGTCGGGGCTGGTCGACCTGCGCCGGGGCCTGGAGGCCTTCGGCGACGACGGCCTGGCCGACGACCTCGAGGGCAATCCGCTGGGCGAGGACCCGGCCGCCATCGAGAAACGCACGGGGCAGCCGCTGGCCGACAGCTTCCGGTTCAAGCTGGTGGCCCGGTTGCCCGGCCACACCCGGTCCTGGTCGCCCCGCCTGGGCGACCCTCCGGTGCGCCTCGACGCCGACGGCACCGTCTACCACTGGCCGGCGCTGATCCTGGCGCTGGTGGCCGCCGTGTGCGCCATCGCGCTGGTGCTGCTGACCGTGGGCCGGGCGCTGCAGCGGGCGACGGGCCGGGCGGCCGGGGAGCCGGCGCCGAGCGACGCCAAGCGCTAGCGGCGCTCGAACACTGTGGAGTCGGGGCCGGTGTAGGCCCGGCGGTAGTGGATCTCCAGGCCGGCGTCGGCCTCGGGGAAGTCGTCCAGCCAGCGGTTGCGGGCGACCACGGTGGTCACGCCCATCTCGTCGAAAAGCCGGTCGGTGTCGTCGTTCGGGTAGAAGCGGGCGTTCTGCTCCAGCACGTCGTAGGACTCGGGGAACAGGCCCGAGTAGCCGTTGACCGTGGTGGTGCCGCCGCCGGCGTCGAGCACGCCGAGCATGTCCTCGACCGTGCCCAGGTAGGAGGCGACGCCATTGGTGGGCGGGAAGGGCATGAACGCCAGCACGCCGTCGCCGCCGCCGTCCCCGCGGCGATCGAGGTAGGCGACCCAGTCCGGCGTGCGGGTGTCGACGTGGTACAAGCGCACGGGCATGATCCCGGTCTCGCCGATGGCCAGCACGACCACGACGGCGGCCAGGGCGAGCGCCACGGGCCGGCCGGCGGGGGTGCGGGCCCGGGTCAGCGCCCGCCAGCCGGCGTCGAGGGCGTAGGCGGCCAGGGCGACCAGGAAGACCTGGGTGAGCACGTCGGCCCGGAAGGGGCTGCGGAGGCTGGCGAAGCCGGGGACGAAGCGGCGCAGCAGCTGGTAGGGCTGGGCGCCGCCGATCTGGAGCTTGAGGCCGAGGGCCAGGAGGCGGGCCAGGATCAGGCCGGTGAGCAGGAACACGACCCGGCGGCGGGCGGCGATCAGCCGGGGGTCGGCCAGGGCGGCCAGGGCGCCGGCCACCGTCGGCTCGGCGACGACGCGGCGGGCGGCGACCACGTCGGGCTCGGCCAGCGTGCGGCGGGCGGCCACGACGTCCGGGCCGACCAGCGCCCGGCGGGCGGCGGTGACCCGGGGGTCGGCCAGGGTGCGGGCGGCCCCGGTCGGCGCGCCGAGGGCGAGGGCGAGCGTGCGGCGGGCGGCGGCCACACCGGGGTCGGCCAGGGTCCGCTCGGCGGCCCGGACCCGGGGGTCGGCCAGGGTGCGGCGGGCGGCGATCACCCGGGGCTCGGCCAGGGCGCGGCGCCCGGCGGTGATCCGGCGGTCGGCCGAGACCAGGGTGGTGGCGACCACCATCCCGCCCACCGCCAGCAGCAGCAGCACCGTGCCGGGGTAGAGGGGCTGGCCGTCGCCGGAGCCGCTGACCCAGGGGAGGAAGCCGGCGCCGTGGGCCTGGTCGGGCAGGGTCCAGAAGTTCCGGCCGCCGGCGCTGAGGCCGAAGATCGTGACCTCGCTGCGCGGGTGGTGGGCCGTGAGGTGGGCCTGGGCGAGGACGATCGGCAGGGCGAGGACGGCGAACACCCCGGCGCCGAGGGCGAGGTCGCGGGCGCGGTCCCGGCTCAGCCAGTCCCGGCGGACGAGGGTCAGGGCGGCGGGGCCGACGATCACCGCCGCGAACAGGCCGTAGTAGCCGCAGGTGAGGAAGGTGACGGCCAGCCACAGGCCGATCTCCAGTGCGGGGCGGCGGCCGCCGTCCGGGGCCCAGCGGACGACGGCGTCGATGAGCAGGAACAGCGGGAAGACCATCGTGAGCTGGAGCACGCCCATCTGGGCGGCGACGAAGGGCAGGCCGAGGGCCAGCGCCCCGGCGGTGGCGGCCGGCACGGGGGCGGCGCCCAGCGTGCGGGCCAGGCGGTGCCCGGCCAGGCCGGCGAGGACGAGGCCGGCCAGGAGGACGACGTTGTAGCCGAGGACCGGGTTGTGGCTGAGCCAGGAGATGGGGGTGAAGGCGAGACCGGTGAGCGGCTGGGGCTCGCTGAAGGCGAAGGCGCCCCGGGTGGGGTGGAAGAGGGGGGCGTCCCAGTAGTGGCGGAAGAGGTGGCCGGCCTCGATCTGGTTCCAGCGCAGGGTCCACAGGTTGAACAGGGGGACGGTGGCGACCGGCTCGGCGCCGTAGGGGAGCGAGGTGCCCAGGTGGCCGGCGAGCGGCCAGGTGACGACGGCGGCGAGGGCGAGGTAGAGGGGGACGAGGACCCGGGTGCGCACGGGCGCCGACGTTAACTGTCACACCCCGTTCCTAAGGTCTCGGCAATGGCTCGGGAGAGGACGATCTACCGGTGCGGCACGTGCGGTTCGGCCGCGCCCAAGTGGACGGGGTGGTGCCCGGCGTGCGAGGCCACCGGCACGCTGGCGGAGGAGCGGGTGCCGCCCGGATGGGGTGCGTCGGGCGGCGGCGCATCGCCGGTCGGCGTCGGCGTCCGCGTCGGCGTCGGCGGCGGTGGGTCCGGCATCGGGTCCGGCACCGGGTTCGGCTGGGGCCCGGGCGGGCCGGCCGTACCCATCCCGATCGCCGAGGCGGTGGGCGACGCCTGCGTCCCGGTGCCCACGGGCGACGCCGAGGTCGACCGGGTGCTCGGCGGGGGCCTGGTGCCGGGGTCGGTCACGGTGCTGGGGGGCGAGCCGGGGGTGGGCAAGTCGACGCTGCTGCTCCAGGCGCTGGCGTCGGTGGCCGAGCGGGGCGCCGCGTGCCTGTACGTCACGGCCGAGGAGTCGGCCCGCCAGGTGGCGCTGCGGGCCGAGCGGATGGGGCTGCAGGCCCCGTCGCTGTGGCTGGTGGCCGAGACGTCGCTGCCCCACGTGATCGGCCACATCGAGGCGGTGGGGCCCGACGTGGTGGTGGTCGACTCGATCCAGACGGTCTACGACCCCGACCTGGGCTCGGCCCCGGGCTCGGTGGGCCAGGTCCGGGGCTGCGCCCAGCGCCTGGTGGCCGAGGCCAAGGGCCGGGGGGTGAGCATCGTGCTGGTCGGCCACGTCACCAAGGACGGCACGCTGGCCGGCCCGAGGGTGCTCGAGCACCTGGTCGACACGGTGCTCGCCTTCGAGGGCGAGCGCCACCACGCGCTGCGCATGCTCCGGGCGGCCAAGCACCGCTTCGGCAGCACCCACGAGCTGGGCCTGTTCGAGATGGGCGAGCGGGGCCTGTCGGCCGTCCCCGACCCGAGCGCCCTGTTCCTGGCCGACCGCCAGCCCGGCATCCCGGGCACCGTGGTCGCCCCGGTCCTGGACGGCCAGCGGCCGCTGCTGGTGGAGGTCCAGGCGCTGGTGGTCCCCAGCGCGGTCCCGACCCCCCGCCGCACGACCCAGGGGGTCGACGGCGCCCGCCTCAACCAGGTCCTGGCCGTCCTGGAACGCCACGCCTCGCTGGAGGTCGCCCGAGCCGAGGTCCACGTCGCGGTGGCGGGCGGCGTCCGTGTCCAGGAACCGGGGGTCGACCTGGCGGTCGCCCTGGCGGTGGCGTCGTCGGCCCTCGGCCGCCCCCTCCCGCCCGACCTGGTCGCCTGCGGGGAGGTCGGCCTGGGCGGCGAGATCCGCCAGGTCCAGCGCACGGAACGCCGCCTGACCGAGGCCGCCCGCCTCGGCTTCACCCG
>DATFRN010000342.1:0-30806 GCA_035263165.1 Acidimicrobiales bacterium
GTGCTGCACGACGGGCGGGTCGTGCCCCACCAGGTGACCGAGGGCGCCCGCCTGGCCGAAAGCGGCGACCACGTCGTCTACGACGTCGGCGGGCAGGCGTCGCTGCCGCTGTCGCTGTGACAGCATCGGGCCCATGGGGGATCTCGCGGAAGTGGCGCCGGCGTTCGTGGCGATGGCGCACCGCATCGTGTGGGCGACGGCCGCGACGGTCGACGGCGAGGGTCGGCCTCGGGGGCGCATCCTGCACCCGTACTGGGAGTGGGACGGCGAGGCCGGGTCGCTGGTGGGATGGATCGCCACCGGGCCGACGCCGCTCAAGCGGGCCCACCTGGCCCGGTCGCCGTACGTGTCGCTGACGTACTGGGCGCCCGACCACGACACGTGCACGGCCGAGTGCGGGGCCGAGTGGGTCCTGGACGACGAGGGGCGGGAGGCGGTGTGGCGCCGGTTCGCCGAGGCGCCGGCGCCGGTGGGGTACGACCCGGCGATCGTCCCGGTGTGGGCGGACGGGCCCCGCTCGCCGGCGTTCGCCGGGCTGCGGCTGACGCCGTGGCGGCTGCGGGTCATGCCCGGGACGGCGATGCTGGGCGGGGGCGGCGAGATCCTGACGTGGGCGGCCGCAGGATGAGGCCCCCACGATTGGGGGGTGTGCCCCGGCCGAGGGCTGGGTAGGACCGGAGCAATGCTGGTGGTCGGCATGCCCGCGAGGGCGCAACGGCAGGCACGCGCCCGCCGATGGCTACTGCCGGCACTCGCCGCCGGAGCAGCACTGATCGCACTGCTCCTCCTACGCTCCGACCCGGCGGCGGCCAGCGAGCCCGGACCGCTGGGCTCGACTGTGGGTGCCACGGCCGGCACCCTGCATGACCTGCTGACGCCGGTGACCAAGCCGGCTTCCGCCCCCGTGTTGGCCCCGCCCGCCGAACGCGCAACCGACCCGGCGCGGCCGGCAACCGGTGCGGCGACCCCGGTGACGGGTGGTGCGGTCGGTGCGGTGGCGCCCGCGGCCGGGACGGCGGCGGGTGTGGCGACCCCGGTGACGGGTGGTGTGGGCGGTGCGGTGGCGCCGGTGACGGGTGGTGTGGGCGGTGCGGAAGTGCCGGTCGCCGAGGCTGTAAGTGAGGCCGCCGCGCCGGTCGCCGGTGTGGTCGACGAGACCGCAGCGCCCGCCGGCGGCGCCCTCCGGGGTGTCGCGACACCGGTCGGCGGCGCGGTCGACGAGGTCGCGGCGCCGATCGGGGGCGCCGTTGGCGAGATGGCGGCACCGGTCGCTGGGGCCGTGGGCGATGCCGCGGCGCCGGTCGGCGCGGCCGTCGGAGCGGTCGCCACCCCCGTGGGCCAGAGGCTCGCCGGGGTGACGGCGCCGGTCGTCGGCGTCGTGGACGACGTGGCGGGACCCGCCGACGATGCGCTGGGGGCCGTGGCCGGGCCGGTGGTCGGGGCCGTAGCTCCGGTGGTCGCGCCTGTGGTCGGCGTCGTGGACGAGGTGGCCGGGCCGGCCATCGGGGTGGTCGGTGAGGTCGCTACGCCGGTGGTCGGGGTGGTGGCTCCGGTGGTGCAGCCCGTCGTGGGTGTGGTCGGTGAGGTGGCTGCGCCGGTGGTCGGCGTGGTGGTGCGGCCCGTGGTGCGCGTGGTCGGTGGCGTGGCTGCGCCTGTGGTCGGGGTCGTCGGGGATCTGGCCGGGCCTGCCGTCCGCGTGGAGGGTGGCGACGTTGCGACTGGTGGGGTACTGGCGTCGGTGCCGGGGGTTGAGGTCGGACCCATGGTGGCTGCGGTGGCCGGGGGTGTCGGGTTCACGGGCGGCTCGGTCGGCGCGGTTGGCGGTCCGGGCTCGGCGGGGGGCGGCATGCCGGTCGGGGAGTTGCCGCCGTTCGGTGGGTCCGGGGCCGGGCCCACGGGCGGGGCGGCGTCCGGAGGCGGGAGTGTGGGCTCCGGCGGGGGTGCCGGGCCTGGGTGCGCCGTCCTCGGGGGTGCGGCTTCCCTGGGGGCGTCGGGGCCTGGGGGCCCCGTGCGGGAGCGGGAGGTCCGGCTGTCCAGCCTGACCTCGGGCCCCGCGGTCCTTCCCGACTGAGTCGGCGCAGCGCGCCGACCCAGTCCGTTACGAACGTGGAAGGAACCCCATGGAACATCACGCCTGCGCGTCCGTCCGACGCGTGCTGGTCGCCGAGCCCTACCGGCTGGTGCGGGAGGCCCTGGTCGTCGCCATCGACGCGGCGCCCGGCCTAGCCGCCGTCGACGGCTCGACCGCCGAGCGGGAAGCGGTGGGGCAGGTCGACGCCGTCGTCGTGGCGGCCAGCCTGCTCCAGGCCGGCTGGCACCGCCTGGTCGCCGACGGCGCCTGGCAGGACGGGCCCTCGCCCGTCGTCATCCTGGCCGACCACGGCCCGGTCACCCCGTCGATCGACGGCCGGGGGATCGCCGTGATCTCCCGGCAGACGCCGCTGGCCGCCGTGCTCGACTGCCTGCGGATCCGCGGGCCCGGCGCGGGCCGGGATGCCGGCACGGTCGACGCCCGCTGGGAGTCGACCTCGGTCGCCACCGACCCGCCGCTCACCATGCGTGAGCGGCAGGTGCTCGGCCTGCTGGCGTCGGGCCTGAGCCCGACCGAGGTCGCCCGGGGCCTCGCCATCACCACCAACACCGCCCGGGACCACATCAAGGCCATCCGCACCAAGCTCGACCGGCCGACGATCATGGCCGCCGTGCTGGAGGCCATCCGCAGGGGGCTGCTGCACATGGATCGGGCGTGACCGTCTCCCCCACGTTGGGGAGTGTGATCGTCTCAGCTGGTGGCCAAGCTGACATCCGTCGTCGGCCGGGCGGACCCACGACACCCATCGTTGGCTTCAGCCATGGTCTCGGGGGGAACCTGGGCCGCCCGGCCGGCAACGCGGCTGTGGCCCCGGCGCCGGGCGGGTGGCGTCGGGGTCACGACCGCGCCCCGCCGGGCCGGGACCGGTCGACCGGCGGCGTCAGCGGGCGCCGACCGGGCGCCTCCGCCGCCAGGCCTGGGCCACGGCCGGCGGCATCCAGCCGTAGTCCTCGGGGTTCACGTTGGTGCCCGGCGGGACCAGCTTGTCGATGCCGTCGAGGGTGTCGTCGTCGAGGGCGACCTCGCCGGCCCCGAGCAGGCCCTCGAGCTGGTCCATCGTGCGGGGCCCGATGATCGCCGCGCTCACCGCCGGGTGGGCGAGGGTGAAGCCGAGCGCCAGGTGGGGGAGCGACAGGCCCGCGTCGGCGGCCAGCGCCTCGAGCTGGGGGATGAGCTCGAGCTTGCGGGCCACGCCCGGCCGGTCGGGGTCGAAGCGCTGGGGCATGCGGGCCGCTCGGCCGGTGGTCGGGGCGGGCTCGCCCGGGCGGTACCGGCCGGTCAGCATGCCGCCGTTGAGCGGGCTCCATGGGATCACCCCGATGCCGTAGCGCTCGCAGGTGGGCAGCACCGACGCCTCGATGCCCCGCACGAAGATCGAATACGGCGGCTGCTCGACCCGGAACCGGTGGTGGCCCCGCCGCTCGGAGGTCCACTGGGCCTCGACGATGGTCTCGGCCGGGAAGGTGGACGAGCCCAGGTAGCGGACCTTGCCCTGGCGCACGAGGTCGGACAGGGCCGAGAGCGTGTCGTCGAGGTCGGTGTTCGTGTCGGGCCGGTGCACCTGGTAGAGGTCGATGTGATCGGTGCCGAGGCGGCGCAGGCTGTTCTCGACCTCGCGGATGATCCAGCGGCGGGAGTTGCCCTGCTGGTTGGGATCCTCGCCCATGGGGCCGTGGAACTTGGTGGCGAGGACGACGTCGTCGCGCCGGCCGGCGAGGGCCTGACCGACGATCTCCTCGGACTCGCCGGCCGAGTAGACGTCGGCCGTGTCGATGAAGTTGATGCCCGCGTCGAGGGCGCGGTGGATGATGCCCACGCAGTCGTCGTGGTCGCGGTTCCCCATGCGGCCGAACATCATGGCCCCGAGGCACAGCGGGCTGACCTTGACGCCGGTGGTGCCGAGCGAGCGGTAGCGCATATCGAACCCCTTGCGCAGTCGAAACCCGGCCGCGGGTGCGGCGCGGGCCTTCCCTTCCTGTTGCATAGCACCGCCCGGTCGGGCGGCCGTGGGCGAGCGCCGGTCAGGCGCGGGCCGCGATGCGCCGCAAGGGCGGCAGCGTGGGCGGTGGTTGCTTGCGGGGCGGCAGGTCGCCGAGCAGCTCGGCCGTGATGGCGGCGATGCGCCGGACGGCGTCCTCGAACGGGGCCTCGGTGGCGGGCGACGTCTTCTGCACGCCGCTGACCTTGCGGACGTACTGCCGGGCCGCGGCCTCGACCTCTTCGGGGGTCGCCTCGGGCTCGAGCCCGCGCAGCGTGGTGATGTTGCGGCACATGCCTGGGAGAGTATCGACGGGCCGGCACGGTCAGTCGCGCCTCCTTTCGTCCCACCGGGCGCGCAGGCGCTCGACGTCCTCGATGAGCAGGCGGATCTCGCCCGCGATGCGGTAGCCGGGGACGTGGCCCCGATCGATGAGCATGTACACCTGGGTGACCTGGAGGCCGAGCATCTCGCCGGCGCGGGCGGCCGACACCCACAGGTAGCTGGGTCGGTCGCCGTCGTCGGCCAGGGTGGTGGTCACCGCACCGACGCCCGCCGGCGCCGGTCTGGGCGGGGGCGCATGGGCACGCGGGCGCGGATGGTGGATGGCATGGCGTCTGCCCCTTGAGGATCTGTCGCTGATCGTGAGGCCGACGCGGTCGGCGAGCCTCCCGGGATGCGGCGCCCTCGGCTGGGGAGAAGAGTGCTGCGACCCGGGTAGTGGTAGGCATCGTAGAGGCATGGGCAGCCGCATGCCAGGCTTTTGGGTGTCGATCAGGTTACTTCGGTGTTCTTGGGTCAAGAAGGTGGCAAGATGAGCGACGACGTGCACGTCGACCTGACGACGGGGGCGATCCACCTGGGCACCGGGGCCCGGGCGGTGCCGCTGCCGGACTTCGACTGGTCGGCCGAGTACCTCGAGGGCTACCAGCAGCGGTTCGCCGCCGACGGGATCGAGGGGCGGCTGGTGGTGATGGTCGGCGGGGGCGAGGACTGGACGTCGTGGGAGCGGCACCCGGCCGGCGAGGAGGTGGTGCTGGTCGTGTCGGGCCGGCTCGACCTGATCCAGCGGACGGGGGACGGGGGCGAGCGGCGGATCCCGCTGGGGCCGGGGCAGGCGGCGATCAACCCCGCGGGGACGTGGCACACCGCCGATGTGCACGAGGCGGGGCAGGCGCTGTTCATCACCCCGGGCCTGGGCACCGAGCACGAGCCCCGCACGCCGCCCGGCTAGCGACCCGGGCCGCGGTGCCGGGGCGTGGGCGCGGCCGGGGCGCCTGGTGGCGGCCGGTAGGCCGACGGGTGCCCGGGGTGTGGCGGGGGCGCGGTGGCCCGGTGGGCTGTGTGGCGTGGCCGGGTGGGCCCCGGGGGGCCGTGGCGTCGCGGTGGCGTGGGTGGGGTGTGTGGCCCGATGGGCTCGGCGGCTGGGCCCCGGGTGGGCGGGGCCGGCCCCGGGTTAGAAGACCTTGGGTTCGGCCATCGGGGCCGTGCCCAGGTCGGTGAGGACCTGGCGGCCGCGGGTGGCCTCGTCGCCGCCCGCCAGGATCATCGTGCGGGCCCACTGGTACGGGCAGCCCGCTTCCGCCAGCGTGTTCGCCACCGCTACCAGGCGGGCCTTGTCCGCCGCCGCCAGGGCGGTGGCCCGGTCGACGATCGCCGCCGCGATCGGGTTCGGGGCCGCGACCGCCCGGGCGGAGGCGATGCGGGCCTCTGCGTCCGGGTGGTTCGTCAGCACCGCCGCCTCGGCGTACAGGCCCGCGTACCACGTGCGCCACTCGCCGTTGGACCACGACTGGATGTCCGCCGGGTCCTCCGCCAGGCGGGCGACCGCACCCGCGGGGTCGCCCATGTGCAGCAGCACGATCGCATCGAACGTCGGGGCGTAGCCCGTGCCGCAGTCCTCCAGGCGGAGGGGCTCGCCCCCCAGGCCGGTCGCGATGCCGATCCACTCGGCGCGCGCCGGTTCGTCGCCCCGCAGGCCGTGGATCATGGCCGCTGCGTACGCGCCGCCCGACAGGTTCTTGGCCACCGGGCGCCCCGCCTTCTCCCACCCGCGACGGAACCGGGCGGCGTCGGCCAGGGCCCGGTCGATGTTGCCCGCCAGCGCGTCCACCTTCAGCCGCCGGGACACGGCGATGTGCCCCTCCTCGCTGTGGAACGGCAGCCCCGCCAGGATGTCGGCGTAGCGCCGGGCGGCGCCGAAGTCGCCGGCGGCCAGCGCCACCTCCGACGCCATGGCGTAGGTGTCCGAGATCTCCATGCCGCACTGCGCGACCGGCCGCACCGCCGAGACCAGCTCGATCCGCCGGGCCACCGCCGTCACCGCCGCCGGCAGCTCGCCGAACGACAGGTGCACGCACGTCACCGCGTCCAGCGCCGCGCTCAGCAGCAGTGGGTCGCCCAGCGACTCGGCCGCGGCGATGGCCGCGGACGTCCGGGCCGCCATCTCCTCGGGCGGCCTGTCGTTGATGTCGAACGCCCGGGCGTTGAGGATCGCCACCTCGGCTCGGGCCCGCTCGGGCGAGGACGGCGGCCCCGACGCCGACGCCAGCGGCGCCGCCTCGGCCAGCAGCCGGTCGACCTCGCCCTCCGGCGGGTAGGAGGCGATGATCCCCGGCCCCCGGCTGACCAGCTCGGCCGCCCGGGACAGGGCGTAGGCGGCGGCGCCCGGATCGCCGTCGGCCACCGCGGCGTCGCTCGCGGCCCGCCACAGCCGCAGCGCCTCGTTGCCCGTGTGGCGGCTGGTGGCCGCCCCCGCCGCCGACAGCAGCGCCTCGGTGCGGGCGGGCCCCGGCCCGGCCCGCTCGGCCACCTGCTCGTAGCGCCGCTGCGCCTCGGCCAGCAGCCCCCGGGTGAAGCACGTCGAGGCCAGGAATCCGATCTGCTCGACCGCCTCGGCCCGGATCCCGTCCTGCCGCTTGGCCCACATCAGCGCGGCCCGGGCGTCGGGGGCGACCTGGTCGAACGCCGCCCGCCAGGCGGCGTACCCCTCGGACCAGCCCAGGCCCTCGGCCAGGCTCATGTCGGACTGCGCGTCGAGGTCGGCCAGCACGTCCCGGGTCCAGGCCAGGTGGCGGCGGCGGACGCCGTCGAGCTCGCCGTGGTCAGCGGTCTCGTCCTCGCCGTACTGGCGGATCGTCTCCAGCATGCGGTAGCGGGTCTCGGCCCCCGGCTTGGCCACCAGCAGGCTGTGCTCGGCCAGCCGGGCCAGGCCCTCCGCCACCTCGGTGGGGTCGACCGGCGGGATGCCGGCCACGGCCGCCGCGGTCGCCGCCGTGAACGGGGCGGCGAACACCGCCACCCGGCGCAGCAGCCCCTTGTCGCCCCGGGCGAGCAGGTTGTAGCTCCAGTCGATGGTCGAGCGCAGCGACTGGTGCCGCTCGTCGACCCGGGAGCCGCCGGCCAGCAGCCGGAACCGCTCGGACAACCCCTGCTCGATGCCGTCGAGGCCGAGGGACGGGACCCGGGCGGCGGCCAGCTCGATGGCCAGGGCCATGCCGTCGAGCCGCCGGCAGATCTCGCCGATGCGGCGGCGGTCGGCGGCGGTGAAGTCCGACACGCCCACCTGGCGGGCCCGCTCGACGAACAGGGCCACGGCGTCGCCGTCGCCGTCGCCGTCCCCGCCCACCTCGTCGCCGCCGCCGTCCGGCAGCGACAGGCCGGGGACCGGGAAGGTCGACTCGAACGGCAGCAGCAGCCGGGCCTGGCTGGTGGCCAGCACGGACACGCCCGGGCACCGCCCGAGCAGCCGCTCGACGAACACCGCCACGCCGTCGACCACGTGCTCGCAGTTGTCCAGCACGATCAGCGCCTCGGCGTCGGCCAGGTCGGCCAGCAGGGCGTCCTCGATCGTGCGGCCCCGGGGCTCCTCCATCCCCAGCGTGGCGCCGACCGCGGCCGCCACGTGGTCCGGGTCGGTCACCGGCACCAGGTCGACGAACCACACCCCGTCGCGCCGGTCGCCCGCCACCTCGCCGGCCACGGCGGTGACCAGGCGGGTCTTGCCGACGCCGCCCGGGCCGATGGCCGTGACCAGCCGGTTGCCGCGCAGCGCGGCGGTGAGCGCCGACACCTCGGCCGCCCGGCCCACGAACGACGTGAGCGGGACCGGCAGGCCGCTGGCCGGACCGGGCCGCAGGGCGGCCGCCCCGTCGTGGGCCCCGGCCCCGGAGGCATCGTCGCCGCCGGACGCGGCCGCGTCGTCGGCCAGGCGGGCCAGGGCCCGGCGGTCGGCGGCGTCGAGCTTGCGCAGGAGCGACGACACGTGGCTCTCGACCGTGCGCACCGACACGTAGAGCTGGGCGGCGATCTCGGCGTTGGTGGCGCGGTCCGCGACCAGGCGGAGCACCTCGGCCTCGCGTTCCGACACGCCGGCCTCACGCAACGTCTCGGACGCGATCATGCCCCTGATTCTGCCGGGTCCGGGCGCCCGAACGGCCGCGATTACCCCGCCCCGGGCCGATCCCCGTGGTGGATCCGTGGCCGATCCGTGGTGGATCCGTGGCGGCCACGGATGGCGAATTCCCTGGTCAGGCGCATGATTGGGCCATCCCCCAAGGAGTCCCCATGAACCACCACCACGACATCATGGCCCTGTCCGAGCACCACCGCAGCGACCTGCTGGCCGACGCCGACCGGGCCCGCAAGGCCCGCCGGGGCCGCCGGTCGGCCGGCCACCCGGTGCGCTCCCTGCTCCACCGGAACCGCCGGGCCTGACCCCACCGGCCCGGCGGACCGGCCGCTCCCGCACCGGCCCGCCGGGCGGCGACGGCGGCGGGCGCTGCGTCAGTCGCAGCCGATGCCGTCGCCGTCCCGGTCGAGGCCGTACTCGTCGGGCCCGATCACCCGCACCCGCCCCACGTAGGCGGGCCCGTTCCCGCTCCCGCCGGCGCAGTCGACGTCGGAGGTGATGGGCACGCAGGGCGTGTAGGACGGGTGACAACCCGCCCCGCCCCCCACCGCTGCTGTCGGCGGCGGGGGAGACGGGGGAGGTGGCGCCGCAACTGTCGGCGGCGTCACCGTCGTCGGCGGCGCGGTCACCGGCGGCACCGTGGACGGTGCGGCGACCGTCACGGTGGTCGCCGGCCGCGTCGTCGTCACCGGTGCCGTGGTCACGGCCCGGTGCGTCGTGGTGGTACGCGCCGGGTCGGAGGTCGCCGGCCCGGCGGCCGTGCCCGCCCCGTCCGCCGGGCCGGCGCACCCGACCGCCGCCAGCGCCAGCCCGATCACCGCCGCGCCGAGTGCCAGGGCGCGCCGCGCCCCGCGCCTGTCCGCCATCTCGATCCCCGCCTCCCGGACCCGCGGCCCGTCTCGCCGTCCGTCCGGCGACGACGCTAACTCCGGGCTACCCCGGCGGGGATCCCCAATCCTGTCCGCATCCGTCGCACCCCGTGCCATTGCGGCCGGTAGACCGGAGGCATGGACACGTACTCGGCCGTCGTCACCACCGGCATCTACTGCCGGCCGGGCTGCCCGGGCCGCCCCCGGGCCGAGAACGTCCGCCGCTTCGCCAACCCCGCCGCCGCCGAGGCGGCCGGATTCCGGGCCTGCCACCGCTGCCGGCCCTACCGGGTCGCCGTGCCGGCCGCCGACGGCTGGGCCGGGCCCGACCTCGTGTGCCGGGCGGTGCAGCTCGTCCTGGGCGGCGCCCTCGACCGGGGCGGCGAGGCCGACCTGGCGGCCCGCCTCGGCGTCTCGCCCCGCCACCTGCGGCGGCTGTTCGCCGAGCACGTGGGGACGACGCCCGACGCGCTGGCCCGGTCCCGTCGGGCCCACTTCGCCCGGCGGCTGCTCGACGACACCGACCTCAGCGTGACCGCCGTCGCCTACGCAGCCGGGTTCGGCAGCCCCCGGCAGCTCAACCGGGCCTGCGCCGAGGTGTTCCGGGCCACGCCCAGCGAGCTGCGGGCCCGGCGCCGGGCGACCGACCGGCTGGCGGCCGACGGCGGGCTGGCCCTGCGGCTGCCCTTCGCCGGACCGCTCGACCGCCCGGCGCTGCTGGCCTACTTCGGCGTGCGGTCGATCCCCGGGGTCGAGCGGGTCGAGGGCGGCGCCTACCGCCGCACGATCGTGGTCGACGGCGACCCCGGCGTCCTCGAGGTGCTGCCCGGCGGGGACGACCACGTGGTGCTGCGGTTCCACCTGCCGCACTGGGAGGGACTGATCCACCTGGTCGAGCGGGCCCGGCGCATGCTGGGCCTCGACACCGACGGCGCCGCCGGCGCCCGCCACCTGGCCGCCGACCCGGCGCTCGGGCCGCTGGTGGCCGCCCGGCCCGGGCTGCGGGTGCCCGGCGCCTGGGACCCGCTGGAGATCGGCGTGCGGGCCATCGTCGGCCAGCAGGTGTCGGTGGCCGCGGCCTCGACCGTGACCGGGCGGATCGTCGCCCGCCACGGCGCGCCGGTCCCCGGCCTCGCGCCGCTGGGCCTGAGCCACACGTTCCCGAGTGCTGCCACTCTGGCCCGGGGCGACCTCGACGGCCTGGGGCTGACCGGCGCCCGGGCCCGGGCGATCCGGGCCTTCGCCGCCGCCGTCGACCGGGGCGACATCCCGCTCGACCCGGTGACGCCGCTGGCCGACCTGGTGGCGGCCGTGACCGCCGTGCCCGGCCTGGGGCCGTGGACGGCCCACTACCTGGCCCTGCGGCTGGGCCAGCCCGACGCCTTCCCGGCGAGCGACCTCGGGCTGGTCCGGGGCGTGGCCCGCCTCGAGGCCGAGTCCGGCCGGGCCGCCGCCGCACCGCTGGCCGAGCGGGCCGAGGCCTGGCGGCCGTGGCGGGCGCTGGCCGCGGTCCACCTGTGGGCCTACGACGCGGCCGCACCGCTGGCCGAGCGGGCCCGGCCGGCCGCGTAGTCGGGGAACCGCGCGGGGGGTGGGGGACGTCCCATCCCCCATGCGACACCGACGACTCCCCCTCGTCCCCCTGTCCGTCGCCCTGGCGGTCGCGCTCGGCGCGGCCTGCGGCGCCGACCCCGGCCCGGCGGCCCACGGGCCCGGCCGACCCGGGCCCGACCGGGCGGCACCGGCGGCCGCGCCGGTGGTCGAGGTGCGGCGCGAGGGCGGCTCCGTCGACACGCCGGTGGTGCTGCCCGACGTGCTGGTGATGGCCGACGGGCGGCTCCTGAGCGAGGGGGCGGTGCCGGCGATCTACCCCGGGCCGCTGCTGCCGTCCGTCCTGGAGCAGCGGATCGGGGCGACGGGAGTCGAGCGCATCGTCGAGCGGGCCCGGCGCGCCGGGCTGCTCCGCGACGTCCGCTACGCGGGCCCGTCCGACGACCGGACCGAGCCGGCGATCCCGACCGTGGTGACCCTGCGGGTCGGCGGCCGCAGCTATGTCCACCGGGTCATCGGGCTGGCCTACGGCGAGGCCGACCCCGCCCGGGCCCGGCTCGAGCGGTTCCTGCGGTCGCTCGACGACCTCGGCCAGCGGCCCCCCTACCCGACCGCGTTCGCGCCCGCCCGCTACCTCGTCGCCGCCCGGCCGGCCGCCGACGACCCGCCGGACTTCGCGCCCGGGGCGCCGACGAGGCCCACCGTGGTCGACTGGCCCGCCGCCACCGGCGTCCGGCTGGCCGACGCGGGCACGTGCGCCGCCGTGCCTGCCGCCGCGGTGCGGGACGCGCTCGACGGGGCCGACCAGATCACCCTGTTCCGCGACGGCGGCGTGGTGTACAGCGTGAGCCCCGTCCCCCAGGTTCCCGGCACCGGCTGCGGCGGGTGACCGGGTAACGTCGCCGCCCATGCTGCGGCGCCGGCTGGCCCTCGTCCTCGTCCCCCTCGTCCTGGCCGCGGCCTGCGGCGGCGGGGGTGGCGACGACGGCGGTGGCGCCGGCCCGGCGAGGTCGACGACCACGACCGCGGCCGCCCAGACGGGGGCGGCCGCGCTGTGCGCCCGGGCCGAGCCCGTGGGGACGTCGCCCGACGTGGCCGCGGCCGACCTGCCCGAGGGGTCCGGCATCGCCACCAGCCGGGCCAACGCCGGCATCGTCTGGAGCCACAACGACTCGGGCGGCCAGCCCGAGGTGTTCGCCATCGGCGAGGACGACGGGGCCGACCGGGGACGGTGGAAGCTGGCCGGGGCGACCGCCGTCGACTGGGAGGACATCGCCCGCGGCCCCGGGCCCGGCGGGGTCGACATGCTCTACCTGGCCGACATCGGGGACAACCTCGCCGCCCGCGCCAGCGTCACCGTCTACCGGGCCCGCGAGCCCCGGGTCGGCCCGGGCAAGGCGGGCGGCACCATCGACGGCGTCGAGGCCCTCACCCTGCGCTACGCCGACGGGCCCCACGACGCCGAGGCCCTCCTGGCCGACCCGGTCAGCGGCGACCTCGTCATCGTGACCAAGACGGCGGACGGGACCAGCGGCGCCTACCCGATCCCCAGGGGCGCGGCCCCCGGGCGCACCATCACCCTCCAGCGGGCCGCCTCCGTGGCGGTCCCCAAGGGCGAGCTGGTCACCAGCGGCGACGTCTCCCCCGACGGCTCGCTGGTCGCCCTGCGCACCTACCGCAGGATCCTGGTGTGGGACCGGGCCGAGGGCCGCTCGGTGGCCCAGGCGCTGGCCGGCCACCCGTGCGAGGCCCCGGCCCCCAGCGAGCGGCAGGGCGAGGCGCTGGCGTTCATGCCCGACGGCGAGGGCTACGTGACCCTGAGCGAGGGCAAGAACCCCCCGCTCAACCGCTTCCACCTGCCGTGACCGCGGTGGCCCGGGCGAGCGCGTGCTCGACCAGGGTCACCAGCACGGAGATCACGGTGCCGGCCCGGCGGGCGTCGCAGACGAGGACGGGGATGTCCGGCGCCAGGGCCAGCGCCTCCCGCAGCGTCTCGGTGGGGTAGTGGGGCGCGCCGTCGAAGGCGTTGACCGCGACCACGAACGGGATGCCCCGGTCCTCGAAGTAGTCGATCGCCCCGAAGGCGTCGTCGGACCGGCGGGTGTCGATCATCACCACCGCGCCCACCGCCCCGCGGGTGAGGTCGTCCCACATGAACCAGAACCGGTCCTGGCCCGGCGTGCCGAACAGGTAGAGCACCAGCTCGTCGTCGATGGTGCGGCGGGCGAAGTCCATGGCCACGGTGGTCGTGTTCTTGCCGGTCACCGCGGTGAGGTCGTCGACGCCCACCGACAGCTGGGTCAGCGGCGCCTCGGTGGTCAGCGGGGTGATCTCGGAGACCGAGCCGACGAAGGTGGTCTTGCCGACGCCGAAGCCCCCGGCGACCACGATCTTCACGGAGATGGGATCGTGCACGGGTCAGCGACTCCTCAGCCCGCTCAGGAGGCGCTCGAGGACGTCGGTCCCCGGGCGCCCGTCGATGGTCCCCGGCAGGCGGTGGACCGACAGCAGGCCCTCGGCGTGCAGGTCCGAGACGAGGACCCGGGCGACGCCGAGCGGGATGCGGAGCTGGGCGGCGACCTCGACCACCGACTGTGGGCTGCGGCACAGCTCGACGATGCGCGCCTGCTCGAAGCGCAGGCCGGGCAGCGCCGCCTGGCCCTCGTCGGTGCCGGTGACCAGCGTCTCGATCTGCAGGTCCTCGCCGTGCGAACGGGCCCGCCCCCCGGTCAGGGCGTAGACCGGGACGACCCGGGGGTCCTCCGGCTCGCCGCTCAGCCTCATGGCGCCGGCCGCGCCGAGAGCTCGGAGCGCAGGGCGGGTGTGAGCACCTGGCCGATGCGGGCCACGAGCATGCTCATCTCGTAGCCGATCAGGCCGATGTCGCACTCGGCGCCGGCCATGACGGCCAGGCACGAGCCCTCGCTGATGGTGGTCACGAACAGGAAGCCGTGGTCCATCTCCACGATGACCTGGTTGACCTGGCCGGCGTGGAGGTGACGGGCGGCGCCGGCCGTGAGGCTGGCCAGGCCGGAGGTCACGGCGGCCAGCGTCTCGGCCGTCTCGCGCTGGAGGCCCTCGGACCGGGCCAGCACGAGCCCGTCGGTCGAGAGCACGAGGACGTCGCGCACCCCGGGGATGCGCTGGGCGAAGCTGGTGGCCAGCCAGGTCAGGTCTCGGCCGTCGGCGTCGTAGGTGGTCACCGTCCCTCCTGGGGGGAGCCTGGGGGGTGGGGAGCGGCCGCGCGCCCGGCGCGCTGGCTCGCCTGGAAGCGCGACAGCATGGAGCGGACGCGCGCCGGGTCGCGTCCGGTGCCCGTGGTGGCGTCGTCGCCGCCGGTCGGGGGCTCGGCGTCCCGCCGGAGGGCGGGCGTGAGGTGGGTGCCGGGGACGCGCCGGGCCAGGGCGGGCGCGCCGGTGCCGTCCCCGCCGGACGCGGGCGGGGCGGCGCCGGGGGTCGGCGCGGGGCGGGCCGGCGGCGGGCCGCCGGGCGAGCCGAAGATGGCCGGCGGGGCCAGCGAGCCCTCGGAGGTCACCGGCGGGGGCAGGCGGGCGGGGTCGACGAGGACCGTCCACCAGGCGGGCCCGCGGGGCCCGTCGCCGCCCTCGGGGGGCGCGGCCACCCCGGCGGCCTCGGCCAGGGGCGCGGGGACGTCCCAACGCATCGGCGGGCCCTCGTCGCCGGGAGCTGCGGCGGGCGGGCCGGGCGGGACAGGTGGGGACACGGTCGTCTTCGGGACCCACAGGCTGGCCTTGGGCCCGGCGGTGGCGGCCGGCATCTCCCACGGCAGCGGCGGGCGGGCCGGCGCGTCCGGGGTCGAGGCCGTGCCGGCGGCGGGGGCCTCGGGCTCGCCGTCCCCGTCGGTGGTGCCCGGCGGCTGGGTGGCGTACCACCACGCCGGCTTGGGCGGCAGGGCCGGGATGGGGGCGGGGACCCAGCGGCTGGCCGCCGGGATCGGCTCGGCGCCGGGCGGCGGGCCCGCCGGCTCCGGCTCCGGGGACGTCGCCGCGGCGGGCGCGACCGGCGGCTCGGGCGCGGCCACCGGCTCGACCCGGGGGGCGGCCTCGATGGCCCCGATGGCGGCGCCGGCCTCCTCCCGCCCGTTGCGGGGGCGGTGGCGGGGGTCGCCGACCTGGGCGTGGGTCCACGCCATCGCGGCCCGCTGGTAGCGGTCGGTGCCGGCCCACGCCGGGCCGGTCGGGGCCACGCCGGGCGGGCGCTCGCTCAGCAGGTCGGCCGGCAGGCTGACCAGCGAGGTCAGGCCGCCGCCCGGCGTGCCGGCCAGCGACACCCGGATGCCGTAGCGGTAGGCCAGGCGGGCCACCACGTGGAAGCCGAGCATGGTCGCCCGGTGCAGGTCGACCTCGGGCGACTGGGCCAGGATGACGTTGGCGGCCCGCATCTCCTCCTCGGGCATGCCCACGCCCACGTCCTCGATCGACAGGACGAAGCTCACCGGCTCGCCCGGCGCCAGGTGGCTGCGCACCCGCACGTCGGCGGTCGGCGGCGAGAAGGTCGTGGAGTTCTCGATCAGCTCGGCCAGCAGGTGGGCCAGGTCGGCGACGGCCCGCCCGGACACGTCGAGGTGGTCGTCGACCATGACGTCGACCCGGCGGTAGTCCTCGACCTCGGCCGCCGCCGCCCGCACCACGTCGGCCAGCGGCACCGGGTTGCCCCAGCGCCGGGCCGGGTCGTCGCCCGACAGCACCAGCAGCGACTCGGCGTTGCGGCGGATGCGGGTGGCCAGGTGGTCGAGGCGGAACAGCTCCTCCAGCACGTCGGGGTGACGCTCGCGCTGCTCCAGGTCGGCGATCACCGACAGCTGGCGGTTGAGCAGCGACTGGTTGCGGCGGGCGAGGTTCACCAGCAGCTGGGACATCGCCTCCTGGCGCTCGACGTCGGCCGCCGCGATCTCGGATGCGAGGGTGATGTTGTGCTGCTGCTCGTCCTCGGTCTGCTTCCACAGGATGATCTGGGCGACGCAGGCGGCCAGCACCGCGGTGCCGTGGATGAAGGCCCAGGTCCAGGGCCGGTTCTGGCCGGCGCCGTGGTTGAAGATCAGTGTGGCCCCGATGGCGCTGCCGATGCCGTGGGACAGCACGGTGAAAACCACGTCCCACAGGAACGGGATCCAGTCCTGGTAGAGGGCGATGAGGCCGATGAGGATGAAGAAGTGGAAGTGGGCCTCGATCATCCCGCCCGAGAGGTGGACGAGGACCGACGAGCAGTAGACGAGCCCGGCCGTGACGAAGAAGGCGGCCAGCCGGCGGTTGATCGCCATCCGGGCCATGAGCACGCAGGCGGCGGGGAAGACGACCTCCAGGCCCACGTGCCCCGGGCTGAAGCCGAGCCACAGGCCGAGGACGAAGAGGGCGGGCACGTGCAGGGCCAGGACCCAGCACAGGAAGTCGTGGCGCTGGCGGAAGGTCTTCTCGTCGAGCGTGTTCCCGCGGGGGAGGTTGGTGCGGATGATCCAGATCCAGCGGCGCAGGCCCGACTGCCGGACCCGGCTCGAACCGGGGGCGCTGTGGGCCGGCCCCTCGTTCCCCCGCCGGCGCGCCCGATGGGCGCCGGGCCCACCGTCGTCGGCCTGCGTATCGCCGTGCCGCGAGGCGCCGCCGGGCCTACCTGCCAACAGAGTCCCCATCGCCTCACAGTGATAGTCGATTTCGCGGTGCGCCGTCCCACGGAGCGCGGTGCGTCCCGCGCTCAGTCGCCTGCGTCTCGACGCCGGTACGCAGCGCGGTTGACCAGGGGCGTTGGCGAACGCGCTCGGCGCTTCACTCGCGAGAACTGGTTACCCTGACCCTTGAGTCAAGCCCCCCGCCCCCCGGGAGAACCACCCTCATGTCGACCAACGACGAGATGATCGGGCGCGACGACGTCGACGACCTCGAGGCGATCCTCAGCATCGCGAACACCGACGTCGACGAGGCGATCCACGCGGTCGCCGACAACGCCGACGCGATCTTCACGTGGGACTACGCCAAGGGCGCCCGGCCGGCGCTCAACAAGCTGTACGAGAAGGCCAAGCACTCGCAGTGGAACGGCGAGACCGACCTGCCGTGGGCCACCGAGGTCGACGTCGAGCAGCTGGCCAGCCAGATCGGCGACAACCCGGTCGTGCAGCGCTTCCGGGAGTCGGCCAAGGCGCCGGGCTCGCCGTTCGCCGCCTTCGGCCCGCGGGAGTGGGACGAGCTGGTCATCGAGGGCCAGAACTGGCGGCTCAGCCAGTTCATGCACGGCGAGCAGGGCGCGCTGCTGTGCACGGCCAAGATCGTCGAGACCGTGCCGTGGATCGACGCCAAGTACTACGCCTCGACCCAGGTGATGGACGAGGCCCGCCACGTCGAGGTGTTCGCCAAGTACCTCGACACCAAGCTGACCGGCCACTATCCGATCAACGCCCACCTCAAGCTGCTGCTCGACGACATCATCAACGACAGCCGCTGGGACATGACCTACCTGGGCATGCAGATCATGGTCGAGGGGCTGGCGCTGGCCGCCTTCGGGTTCATGCACATGCTGACCGAGGAGCCGCTGCTGAAGCAGCTGCTGCGCTACGTGATGTCGGACGAGGCCCGGCACGTGGCCTTCGGTGTGCTGTCGCTGAAGGAGTACTACGCCGACCTCAGCGACGCCGAGCTGCGGGAGCGCCAGGAGTTCGCCTTCGAGGCCGCCGTGCGCATGCGGGACCGCTTCCTCCAGCAGGAGGTGTGGGAGCGCATGGGCCTCGACGTGCGGCCGATCGTGCACTCGATGCTGGCCACGCCGCCCGAGGAGAACATGTTCCAGCAGTTGCTGTTCTCCAAGATCGTGCCCAACTGTCGCAAGCTCGGCCTGCTCGACGCGTCGGGCGCCTGGCTCCGCCGCCGCTTCGAGGAGCTGGGCGTGATCCAGTTCGAGAACTGGGTCGACACCGGCGAGGAGTACGCCGACCTCGACGAGGTCGCCAAGGACCGCGCCGCCGCAGCCGGCGCATGACCCGCCGCCCGGGCGGGCATGATGGCGACGGTGAGCGGGGTGACGCAGGACGAGGCCGGCCAGAGTCTTGAGCTGAGGATGCCGCTCGGCGTGGTCGCAGTCGGGGCCCTGCCGGCGGCGATGATGTGGGGGCTGGCGATCGTCCTGATCCCCGCCGGGGATGCGGTCGGCGTCGCGATGTTCCTCGCCGGCGCCGTCGGGGCCAGTGTCCTGTTGGTCCGGACCAGGCGGATGGGGGCGACCGTCGGCCGCGACGGCATCGAGGTGCGGACGGTGGGGCGGACGCGCCGGGTCCGGTGGCGGGACGTGGCCGGCTTCTCCGTGCTCGAGGTGGGTCGGGGCCAGCTGGTGGTCAACACCGCCGGCGGAGAGTCGTTCCTGATGGCCGGCCTTCCCGGCCGGGACTATCGGCGGCGCCACTACCGGTCGGGCAGGCTGCTCGACAACGTGGTCGCCGACCTCCGGCACCGCCTCGAGGCCGCCCGGGCGGCGGGGGAGTAGGGAGCAGCATGGCCGACGACACCGTCACGCCCTTCCGCCTGGACGTGCCCCAGGCCGACCTGGACGACCTGGCCGAGCGGTTGCGGCGGACGCGGTGGCCCGAGGCCGAGACCGTGGGCGACTGGTCGCAAGGCGTCCCGCTTGCCTACGTTCGCAGCCTCTGCGACCACTGGGCCGACGGCTACGACTGGCGGGCCGTCGAGGCCCGGCTGAACGGGCTCGGCCAGCATCGGACCACCATCGACGGGCTCGGCGTCCACTTCCTCCACGTCCGCTCGCCCGAGCCCGGGGCCCTGCCCCTCGTGCTCACCCACGGGTGGCCCGGGTCGGTGGTCGAGTTCCTCGACGTCCTCGGCCCGCTGGCCGACCCGGCCGCCCACGGCGGCGACCCCGCCGACGCCTTCCACGTCGTGGTGCCCTCGCTGCCCGGCTACGGCTGGAGCGACCGGCCCAGCGCCCCCGGCTGGGGCATCGAGCGCATCGGCGCGGCCTGGGCCGAGCTCATGGCCCGGCTCGGCTATGACCGCTACGGCGCCCAGGGCGGCGACTGGGGGGCCATGGTCACCGCCGACCTCGGCGCCCACGACCCCGACCACGTGGCCGGCATCCACCTCAACATGCCGATCGCCAGGCCCGCCGCCGGCGAGCTGTCCGAGCGCGAGCAGGCGGCCATGGCCGACGCCGCCGAGCACCGCCGCACCGGCACCGGCTACTCCCGCCAGCAGTCGACCCGGCCCCAGACCCTCGGCTATGGGCTGACCGACTCGCCGGCCGGGCAGTGCGCCTGGATCGTCGAGAAGTTCTGGGCCTGGTCCGACTGCGACGGCGACCCCGAGACCGTGTTCACCAAGGACCAGCTGCTCGACAACGTCATGCACTACTGGCTGCCCGGCACCGGGGCCTCGTCGGCCCGGCTCTACTGGGAGAGCTTCCGGAGCCCGTCGCTGCCGCCGGTCGGCGTCCCCACGGGGTGCTCGATCTTCCCCAAGGAGATCGCCCGCCCGCCCCGCCGCTGGGTCGAGGGCCGCTTCTCCGACCTGCGCTACTGGAGCGAGCCCGACCGGGGCGGCCACTTCGCGGCGTTCGAGCGGCCCGCGCTGTTCGTCGACGAGGTCCGGGCCTTCTTCCGCCTCGTGCGCTGAGCCACGGTCACCGGCCTAGGGTCGTCCGGCGTGACCACGCAGCCGATCATGTTCGGGGCCATCGTGCCCCAGGGGTGGAAGACCGAGCTGGTCGACATCGACGGGGCCGAGGCCAAGTGGGCCAAGGTCGTCGAGGTGACGCAACTGGCCGAGTCGCTCGGCTACGACTCGGTCTGGCTCTACGACCATCTCCACAACGTGCCCGTGCCCGCCCACGAGGCCGTGTTCGAGTGCTGGACGGCCCTGGCCGCCCTCAGCCAGGTGACGTCGCGGGTGCGCCTCGGCCAGATCGTCGGCTGCGCCGGCTACCGCAACCCGGGGATGCTGGCCAAGATCGCCGCCAACCTCGACGTGATCAGCGGGGGCCGGCTCGACTGGGGCATCGGCGCCGGCTGGTACGAGCACGAGTACCGGGCCTACGGCTACGACTTCCCCCCGGCGGCCGACCGCATCCGCATGCTGGCCGAGACCGTCGAGATCGTGCGGTCGCTGTGGACCGGGCCCGACACCCACTACCAGGGCCGCCACTTCACGATCTCCGGCGCCCAGTGCGACCCCAAGCCGCTCCAGTCGCCCCACCCGCCCATCCTCATCGGCGGGGGCGGGCCCCAGCTCACGCTGCGGGTCGTGGCCCGGCTGGCCGACCGCTCCAACTTCGGCGGCAACCCGGCCGAGTTCGCCGAGCGCTGTGAGATCCTGGCCCGCCACTGCGACGCGGTGGGGCGGGACTACGACGAGATCCAGAAGACCTGGAGCCCCGAGATCCTGGTCCGGGAGACCGACGCCGAGGTGCGGACGTTCCCCGGGTCGACCTTCGGCGAGCCGTTCGACTCGTGGCAGGCCGGCAACCTGGTGGGCACGCCGGCCCAGGTCATCGACAAGATCGGCGCCTACCGGGAGATGGGCTGCACCGGCTTCATCCCCTGGTTCCGGGACTATCCCGGCACCGAGACGCTGTCGCTCGTCGCCGAGCAGGTCCTGCCCGCCGTCCGCTGACCGCCGGGTATTGGCACAGTGCGTGACAACCTTCACGGTTGAACCACGTTGAGTGGTCCCTAGCCTGATCGGGACCTGGCGGGCGGACCGCACGCCGGGGCCTGTGACAGCTGAGGGAATGCGCCGGCGCACGGCGGGGCCTGGGGCCCCGGGCGGCGGCGAGGGCAGCGGCCAGCCGGGTCGCCGCCTGGGACAACCGACGGGACAGCCACGTGCGCCCCGGTGCCGGCCCTCGGGCCGCTGCCCGCGCGCGCCCCCCGGTCCCTGCTGTGACGGGCGATTCGACCCTGCACGCGACCCCTGCGTCGCCTCCCCGCACTGGCCGGTGGGCGACCCCCAAGCTCCATGCCGGACCTCGCTTCCCCCGCCCTGCCCACCCCCCGCCGCGCTCGTCGCCGCCTTGCCGTCGCCGCCGTCGCGGTCGCGGCGGCGGCCGCCGTCGCCGGCACCCTGATCCCCGCCGCGCCCGCCGGCGCCGCGGCCGTGCCGGCCGGCACCCCCGGCGTGCGCCACTACTTCGGCCGGGGCGCCTACGAGGGCATCCGCCAGGCCGTGGCGGCCACGCCCCGGTCGTGCGCCCTCGGCGACGACTACCTGACCGCGCTGGTGATGGCGCCGATCTTCAAGGAGGTGTCGCCCGGCCTCACGCCGCAGACGGCGCCGTCCCCGATGACGCTGTCCCGTTGGGACGAGTGGACCGGGCGGCACTCCGGCTCCGACAACATGAACGCCAACTACGGCCTCTACCCGTTCCGCGACGCGGCCCACACGCCCTTCCCCCGGGCCTACTGGACGCCGGGCATCGGCGTGTTCCAGTACGACTCGGCCGGCGTGGGGGCGCCGTACACCGCGGCCGAGCTGATGGACGTGAGCACCGTGGCCCGGGACGTCGCCGCCGGCATGGCCGCCCGCTACTGCCGGGCCGGCGGCAGCGGCGCCGGCGCCCGCGCCCGGGCGGCGGCCTGGCAGCCCTGGGCGGCGCTCGGGGGCGTGGCCAAGAGCGAGCGGTTCTACCAGGACATGCTGGCGCCCGGCGTGGCGCCGTTTCAGCGGATCGGGCTGGTCGACGGCATCGAGAAGGGCGGCGGCATGCAGGCCCGCACGTGCCGGCTGGGCGGCAAGGCGCTGCAGTGCTGGCTCGTCGACCCCTCCCGGGCGCAGGGCGCGAACTGGTGGGCCAAGGACGACCCGACCGGCGGGGCCCGGGCCCGGGGCGAGGCGCCGCTGCCGGCGCCGTTCTACGTGGTCAAGCGGGGCGGCTTCGAGGAGCGCCACTGGCTGCGCCAGGACACCGGGTACCACCTGGACATCTCCGGCCGGCGCCGGCTGGGCCAGAACGCCCGCCCCCGCGACGGCCAGCCGGCCTCCGGCGTGCAGTGGTGGTCGCCGCGCGCCGCCCTGTGCGACACCGCCCGGCCCAAGCTGGTCGCCTGCGTCGCCCAGCGGGCGGCGGCCCGCAAGGCGGCGGTCGCCAAGGCCGCGGCGGTCAAGAAGGCCGCGGCGGGCAAGAAGTCGGCCGTGGCCCGGCCGGCGGCCGCGGCCAAGAAGAAGGCGGCCCCGGCCAAGGCCCGCCACGACCACGAGCGGCCGCGCACGATCCCGGACATGCTGGGCTCGCTCCACCCCGGCGGCGGCTACTTCGCCCCCGGGCTCGGCCTGGTCGGGCCGGAGGGCTGAGCGCCTGTCGGCCCCGCCACGGCGGGTGCTGCCCCCAGCTCGGCTACCGGGACCCGGGCCGGGCGGCCCGAGTGGCTGTGCCGGGTGTCCGGGTTCGGCGAGGCGTCCCGGCCGGCGGGGGCCGACGGGGCCGTGCACCTGGCCGACCTGCGCACCCCGCCGGGGCCAGGCTGCTGTCCGAGTCGGCGGAGTGGGGCGCGACCCCGCCGCCGTAGGCTCCTGGCCGTGGACCCCCGCACCCGCTTCCTGCTCGCCTCCGCCGCCGGGGCGGCGGCCACCGCCACCGCGCTGTCGCCCGTCGACCGGTTCGGGCCGGGGGCCGGGCCGGCGTTCGTGGTCGGCTCACCCGTCGCCGAGATGCCGCTGCACGTCGCCGGGGCCCAGGCGGGCCTGGCGCTGCTGCTGTCCCGGTCGGGCGGCTGGCGCGGCCTGCGGGGGCTGGCCGGCCTGGGCCTGACCGCCGCCTCCCTGGCCGGGTTGTGGCGGCTCCAGCGCGACGCCGAGGCGTCCGAGCAGGTGCTGGAGGACGCCCTGGCCGCCGCCCTCGGTGCCGACTACCGCGACCGCATCGCCGAGCCCTTCACCCCGCAGCCCGCGGCCGCCCTCACCCGCCGGCAGGTGCTGGTCCCCGACCTGCGCACCCGGCGCCGCTACGTCGTCGCCGCCGGGCGGGACGTGAGCTACGGGGAGGCCGGCCGCCGCAACCTGCTCGACGTCTGGCGTCGCCCCGACCTCGCCCCCGACGCGGGCGCGCCCGTCCTGCTCCAGGTGCACGGCGGGGCCTGGGTGACCGGGCAGAAGGAGGGCCAGGCCCACCCGCTCATGGCCCACCTCGCGTCCCGGGGCTGGGTGTGCGTCACGATCAACTACCGCCTCAGCCCCCGCTCGACCTGGCCCGACCACATCGTCGACGTCAAGCGGGCCATCGCCTGGGTGCGCGCCCACGCCGCCGAGCTGGGCGGCGACCCCGGGTTCCTCGCCATCACGGGCGGCTCGGCCGGCGGGCACCTGTCGGCGCTGGCCGCGCTGACGCCGGGCGACGCCGAGTTCCAGCCCGGCTTCGAGGACGCCGACACGTCGGTGGTGGCGGCCGTGCCGTTCTACGGCGTCTACGACTTCACCGACCGGCACCGGGTCGCCAACCGCAACCTCGACAAGCTGCTGGCCGAGAACGTGTTCAAGACGACGCTGGCCGACGACCGCGTGCACTGGGAGGCCGCGTCGCCGATGAGCCGGATCGGGCCCGACGCGCCGCCGTTCTTCGTGATCCACGGCACCAACGACACGATCGTGCCGGTCGAGCAGGCCCGGGAGTTCGCCGCCCTGCTGCGGGCCGCGTCCCGCCACCCGGTCGCCTACGCCGAGCTGCCCCGGGCCCAGCACGCCTTCGACGTGCTCCCCTCGGTGCGCACCCGCCACGCCGTGCACGCGGTCGAGCGCTTCCTGGCCGTCGTGCGCAGCGAGCGCGGCGGCCCCACCCCGGCCGAAGCCGTGGCCGACGCGGGCGCCGGCACCGCGTAGGCCGCGAGCGGCAGTGTGCCAACTGCCACGTCGCTCGACTTGCCAACTGTCGCGTATCCGTCGAGAGTGTGCTCACTCTATGCAGTTGGATCCCGGGGCGGGGATGACGCTGCGTAGCCCTGGGGGCACCGAGCACGGACGGGAGGTGCAGCGATGGCCAAGCGACCGGTGAGCCGCAGCACGCGGCTGCGCCACCGCACGATCCACGGCCACCGGCGCGCCTTCCGCCTGCTGGGCGAGGGCCCGCCCCTGCTCCTGCTGCACGGCATCGGCGACAGCTCGGCCTGCTGGCTGCCCGTCCTGGCCGACCTGGCCCGCGACCACACGGTCATCGCCCCCGACCTGCTGGGCCACGGCGGCTCGGCCAAGCCCCGGGCCGACTACACCGTGGCCGCCTACGCCAACGGCATGCGCGACCTGCTCGACGTGCTGGACATCGACCGGGTCACCGCGATCGGGCACTCGCTCGGCGGCGGGGTCGCCGCCCAGTTCGCGTACCAGTTCCCCGACCGCTGCGAGCGGCTGGTGCTGGTGGCCACCGGGGGCGTGGGCCGCGAGGTCACGCCGCTGCTCCGGCTGGCCGCCGCCCCGCTGCCGGAGGCGCTGCTGGCGCCGGCCGGCTGGCCGCTGGTGCTGCCGGTCGTGCAGGGCGCGCTGGCCCTCGCCGCCGCCCTCGGGTGCGACCTGGCCCGCGACCGGGCCCACGTCGTGCGCCTGCTGGCCGGGCTGCCCCAGGCCGGGGCCCGGTCCGCCTTCGTGCGCACGCTGCGGTCGGCGGTCGACTGGCGGGGCCAGTTCGTGACCATGCTCGACCGCAGCTACCTGACGGCCGGCCTGCCCCGCCTCCTGGTGTGGGGCGACCGGGACGCCGTCGTGCCGGTCGAGCACGCCCACCGGGCGGCGGCGGCCATGCCGGGCGCCCGGCTGGAGCTGTTCCCCGGGGCCGGGCACTTCCCCCACCACCACGACCCGGCCCGGTTCGCCGCCCTCGTCAGAGAGTTCGTGGCCACGACCGAGCCGGCCCGCCACGACCAGGAGGCGTGGCGGGCCCGTCTCGCGGGCCGGGGGTCGCGGAACCCGGGGGAGCAGGTCCCGCTGGCGACCCCGGCCTGATCAGGCGGCCGAGTCGGCGGTGGCCACGACGTCGGCCGGGACCGTGCCGACCACGTCGGCGTCGTCCTCGGGGGTGACCTCGACCACCGCGTCGGCCGCGACCGTGGCCCGGGCCGGCAGCCACAGGAACACGCCGGCCGCCGCGGTCAGCGTGATGACCGCCGCCACCAGCACGCCCAGGTGGTAGCCGGACAGGAAGGCGTCGTGCGCCACCGACACGATGGTGGCGCCGGCCCGCCCGCCCACGTCGCCGCCGACGGCCACGCCGGCCTGCACGGTGGAGGAGGCCTTGCCGACCAGCGAGCCGGACACGCCGGCGTCGGCCAGCCCGGTGCGCACGTCGCCCCGGTAGACGGAGGCGAGCAGGCTGCCGATGAGCGCCACGCCGACGGCGCCGCCGACCTGGCGGGTGGTGTCGTTGACGGCGGAGCCCACGCCCGCCTTGGCCCGGGGGAGCGAGCCCATGATCGACTCGGTGGCCGGCGCCATCACGTTGGCCATGCCGACCGCCAGCAGCAGCGTGCTGAGCACCACCAGGACGGTGGGCGTCGACGCCGTGAGCTGGGTCTGGGACAGCAGGGCGACCGACACGATCAGCAGGCCGGAGCCGACGACCAGCTTGGTGCCGACCCGCTCGACGATCCGGGCCGACATCGGCGCCAGCACCATCATCACCGCCGACATCGGGATGAGCAGGGCGCCGGCCTTCAGCGGGCTGAACCCGAGCACCGACTGGAGGTACTGGGTGAGGCCGAAGATCGTGCCCATCAGCGCCATGAACGTCAGCGTGATCGCCGCGCTGGCCGCGCTGAACCGGCGGTTGCGGAAGAAGTTGAGGTCGAGCATGGGCGTGGGGGTCGTCCGCTCCCACCACAGGAACAGGCCCAGCAGGCTCAGCCCGACCACGAAGGCGCCGACGATGGGCGTCGAGGTCCAGCCCTTGGTCGGGCCCTCGATCAGGCCCCACAGCAGGGTGGCGAAGCCGACGATCGACAGGGCCGCGCCGGGCACGTCGACCCGGGGGGCCGCCGGGTCCCGGGAGTCGGGGACGAGCAGGAACCCGCCGACCAGGGCGATGGCCACGATCGGCACGTTGACCAGCAGGACCGACCCCCACCAGAAGTGCTCGAGCAGGAGGCCGCCGGTGGCGGGGCCGATGGCCAGCCCGATGGCCGAGAACCCGGCCCACACACCGATGGCCCGCCCCCGCTCCTTGGGGTCGGTGAACACGTTGGTGATGATCGACAGGGTGGCCGGCATGATGAACGCCCCGCCGACGCCCATGAGGGCCCGGAAGCCGATGAGCTGGCCGGACGAGCCGGCGAAGGCGGCCAGGAACGAGCCGAGGCCGAACACGGCCAGGCCGCCGGCCAGGGCCTTGTAGCGGCCGAACCGGTCGCCCAGGCTGCCGGCGGTCAGCAGCAGGCCGGCGAACACCAGCACGTAGGAGTCGACGATCCATTGCAGGTCGCTGTCGGCGGCGTTGAGGCCGCCCCGGGCCACCGGCCGGGCCAGGGTCGGCAGGGCGACGTTGAGGATGCTGTTGTCGACGACGATCACGATCAGGCTGAGGCACAGGACGAACAGCGTCAGCCAGCGGCGGCGGTGGACGAGATGGGCGTCGAGCTGCCAGTCGCGCATGGGGGCTCCCGGTTGCTAGGATCTACTGAGGGTACTCAGGACAAGTACTGAGTATGCTCAGCAACTGCCCGGGGCGTCAACCCATTTCTCTAGCGAGGCACTGTGGGTGACAACCGACCGCCGCCTGATCTGATTCCCGGCAGCGCCGTGGACGTCGGCTCCCAGTTCTTCGCGCTCGCCCACAGCCTCAAGCGCCGGATCAACGCCGGCTACCGCCAGGCCGGCATGTCGATGGCCCGGCTCCAGGTGCTCCACGCCCTGGCCGAGTTCGGCCCGACCCGCATCGGCGAGCTCAGCGAGCACCTCGACGTGGCCGCCCGCACGATGACCTCGACGGTGGAGGGCCTTGTCCGCGACGGCCTGGTCGAGCGCACGCCCGACCCGAGCGACGGCCGGGCCGTGCTGGTGTCGATGACCGACCGGGGCGGCGAGGTGTTCGCCCAGGCCACCGAGATCCGCAACCGCTACTTCGACGAGATCTTCGCCCTCCTCGACCCCGCCGACCGCGACGGCCTCGCCATCGTCCTGCGCAAGCTGGCGGACGCCGGCGGCCTCCCGCCGCCCGCCGGGTGACGCCAGGTCTGTGCTTCCCGCTCATGCTGCGCCGCAGCGGGCCGCTCGGGCCACGGCTGCGCCAACGGCTCAGCCTCAGCGTCAGCCGAGCGCCGCCACCGCCAGCCGGGCCGACACGGCCGGGACCAGCGGGTCGTCGGGCCGGGCCACCTGCAGGCCCCACCGCAGCACCTCGATGTCGTGGGGGTGGACGGCGCAGAAGCGCAGCACCGACGACGGCGTGCCGCTGCGCAGCAGCGCGGTGCGCAGGGCCACGTCGAGGTGGTGGCGGTGCTCGACCAGGAGCGGCGCCTCGCTGGCCGGCAGCAGCTGGCCGGCGTAGAGCCGGGCGGCCCCGTCGACGTCGCCCACCTCCAGGCGGCTCTCCAGCTCGACGGCGTCGAGCCGCACCGGCAGGGTCAGCCGGTAGGGGCGGGAGGTCAGGTGCCCCTCCAGTGCCCGCCGCAGGTGCGACATCTCGACCTTGAGCGTGGCCAGGCTGACCGGGCGGTCGCCGTAGAGCCGGGCGTGGAGGGCGTCGAGCGTGGCCCCGCCGGTCATGGCCAGGATCGTCAGGATCTCGTACTGGCGCTGGGTGAGCCGCAGCGGCCGGCCGTCCAGGCGGGCCACCGGGTCGCCCATGACCCGCAGGTCGAGCTCGGGCAGGCACAGGTCGTCGGGGGAGCGGTCCAGCGTGCGCAGCTCGTGCTCGATCAGCCGGGCCATCGACGCCACCGTGACCAGCGCCAGCGGGTTGGCCTGCTTCCACGACGTGGACAGGTCGATGACGCCGAGCTGGGTCCCGTCCCGGCCGTGCACCGGCGCGCCGTAGCAGACCCAGTCGCTCACCGGGTTGAGCCAGTGCTCGTTGCCGAACACCGTGGCGGGGCGGTCCGCCGCCAGGGCCAGGCCGATGCCGTTGGTGCCCGAGCTGCCCTCGTGCCAGATGCCGCCCGGCACGAACCCGATGCGGTCGGCCGCCGACCGCAGCCAGCGCGGCGTCCACTGCCACAGCACCCGGCCGTCGGCGTCGGTGATGCAGGCGACGACGTCGCCGCTGACCGCCGCCTGCTCCAGCTGGGCGACGAGGCCGGGCACGGCCCGGCGGATCAGGCACTCGTCCCAGCGCTCCCGGGTGTCCTCGGCGGGATCGACGGGGGCCGAGGTGATGCCCGTGTCCAGGCCGGGCGCGCAGCGGCGCCAGGACGCGCGCACCAGAGGATCGACGTCCCCGTTCGGGGCCGGCGTCCACAGGTTCTCCTTGGCCGTCGCGATTGCCTCACGCCTGACAACCAGGTCTCGGTTCACACCACGCCCCCTACCGCGCCGCGGTGACCTTCACAGAAGTGTAGGAGACGAACGCCGAGCGCGCGTGGACGACGGGGCCGGCCACGCGACGCGACCAACCTTTGACCAACCTCCGTGGTGGCAGGGTTGCGGTGCGGCGGCGTTCCATGGCGTCGTCGCCTCCCCCGGAGCCCCAAGCGCCGCGGGGGTGGAGGCGGATCACGCCCGCCCGCCGCCGTCTCCGCCCCCGTCGGGCGCTCGGGTTTTGCCGCGCCGTCGGCGGGGCGGTACCTCCTCCCCGCCGACCCCGCCGACGGGCGGCGGGGCTGCGGGGGTGGCAAACATGATTGACCCTGCGGTCAAGTAGGCCGCTACCCTGGCAGGATGACCGATACGGCGCACCGCTTCGAGTCCGTCCCGGCCGTACGCGAGTCGCTCGCCAAGGTCGACTACCTGGCCGACGAGGGCATCGCCGGCGTCGTCTACCTGGCCGACCGGCTCGGCAAGCCGGTGCTGGTCGAGGGCCCGGCCGGCACGGGCAAGACCCAGCTGGCCAAGTCCGTGGCCGAGATCAGCGGTGCCCGCCTCATCCGGCTCCAGTGCTATGAGGGCCTCGACGAGTCCAAGGCCCTCTACGAGTGGAACTACAAGAAGCAGCTGCTGCGCATCCAGGCCGAGCGCAACGACGGCGCCACCTGGGCCGACGTCGAGGACGACATCTTCTCCGACGATTTCCTGCTGACCCGCCCGCTGCTCGAGGCCATCCGGGCCGAGGACCCGGTGGTGCTGCTCATCGACGAGGTCGACCGGGTCGAGGTCGAGACCGAGGCGCTGCTGCTCGAGATCCTCTCCGACTACCAGGTGTCGATCCCCGAGCTGGGCACGGTGACCGCCCGCCAGGTGCCGCTGGTGTTCCTCACCTCCAACAACACCCGCGAGCTGTCCGAGGCCCTCAAGCGCCGCTGCCTGTTCCTGCACGTCGACTACCCCGACCTCGAGCGCGAGCGCGAGATCGTGCTGGCCAAGGTGCCGGGCATCACCGAGAGCCTGGCCGACCAGGTGGCCCGGATCGTGCGCTCGATCCGCCAGCTCGAGCTGAAGAAGCCGCCGTCGGTGTCCGAGACGCTCGACTGGGCCCGCACGCTGCTGCTGCTGGGCGTCGAGCAGGTCGACGCGGCGATGGCCGCCGGCACCGCCAACATCCTGCTCAAGTACCAGAGCGACATCACCAAGGCCACCAAGGAGCTGGAGCAGGACGCCTCGCTCAAGCCCGAGGCGGCGGGCGCGGCCAAGCCCTGGCAGCGCGGTGGCTGACGCCAACGGCCACACGGGGAACGGCGCCGGCGGCACCAACGGCACGGCGCCCAACGGTGCCGCGGCGGCCGCCGGGATCACCGCCGGGCGCCACGGCGAGCACGCCGGTGCCGGGGTGGCCGCGGGGGTCGAGGCCCGCCGGGCCGGTGACGGGCCCCAGCGCCCCCTGCCCCGCAGCGCCGACGAGGCCGCCACCCGCCTGGCCGAGATCGGCTCGGGCGTGGCGCTCACCGAGCTGCTGGCCGGGTTCATCGCCGAGCTCAGGGTGGCGGGGCTGCCGGTCAGCCTGACCGAGAACCTCGACGCCATGGCGGCCGTCCAGCACATCCCGCTCGGCGACCGCGACGCCTTCAAGTACGCGCTGGGCGCCACGCTGGTGAAGAACGCCCCCCACTGGCGGGTGTTCGAGACCGTCTTCGAGGTCTACTTCTCGCTGCGGGGCCGGGAGTACGCGCTGACCGACGAGCAGGCCCAGGCCATGGCCGACCTCGACGAGCTCATGGGCGAGCAGGAGGGCCAGCAGGAGGGCGACATGCGCGGCGCCGGCGGCGGCGCCGAGGCGATGACGCCGGAAGAGCTGGCCGAGATGCTGTTCAAGGCGCTGGCCCAGGGCAACGAGGCCATGCTCAAGGCCCTGGCCCGCCAGGCGGTGCGCCGCTACGCGGGCATGGAGCCCGGTCGGCCGGTCGGCGGCACCTACTACCTCTACCGGACGCTGCGGAACCTCGACCTCGACGGCGTGCTCGACCGGCTCATGCAGGAGGCCCGCGAGCAGTCCGACCTGACCCCGTTGGAGGAGCGGCTCGAGCGGGACGAGTACGAGGCCCGCATCGACCGGCTGCGCAAGGAGATCGAGGCCGAGATCCGGCGCCGGCTGGTGGCCGACCGGGGCGTCGAGGCGATGGCCCGCACGCTGCGCAAGCCGCTGCCCGAGGACGTCGACTTCATGCACGCCAGCCGGGAGGAGATGGCCTCGCTCCGCAAGGCGATCTACCCGCTGACCCGGAAGCTGGCGGTGCGCCTGGCCCGCAAGCGCCGGCACGGCCGCAAGGGCCCGCTGGACTTCCGCTCGACCGTGCGCCACTCGCTGTCGACCGGCGGCGTGCCGCTCGAGCCCCGGTTCCGCTACCCCCGGCCCTCCAAGCCCGAGATCTTCGTGGTGGCCGACATCTCGGGG
>DATFRN010000343.1:0-11666 GCA_035263165.1 Acidimicrobiales bacterium
GCTGCACCGGCACCGGCCGCAGCCGGGCGTCGCGCAGCGACACGGCCCGGCCGTCGTACGACACGGTCTCGCCGGTGAACAGTCGGGTGGCGATCTCCAGCGCGTCCTCCAGCAGGGCGTACCGCTCGCCCAGCGGGGGGAAGGGGATGCCCAGCTCGTGGTGCTCCCGGTCCCACCAGGCCGCGCCGAACGACAGCTCCAGCCGGCCGTGGGAGGCGTGGTCGACGGTGACCGCCTCGGCGGCGAACACCGACGGGTGCCGGTACGTCACCCCGGTCACCAGCAGGCCCAGGCGGATGCGGCTGGTCGCGCCGGCCAGGGCGGCCAGCGTGGTCATCCCCTCGAACGTCTCGCCCGGCCCCTCGCCGTACATGGGCTGGAAGTGGTCGAATCCCCACACGCCGTCGAAGCCCAGATCCTCCGCCAGCCGCACCCGGCCGACGACCTCGTCCCACGGCATGCGCTGCTGCGCCACGTCCAGTCCGAATCGCATGGGGCCAGACACTGCCACACGCGGGGTCGCGCGCCTGTGACGACGTTCGAGGGGCCGGCGGTGGCGGAGGTGCCGGGCGTGGGCGCGCTGACGCTCGGCGGGTTCCTGGCCGAGGTCGTCGAGCGGCACGGCGACCGGGAGGCCGTCGTGTTCGACGACCCCCTGCGGGGCGGCGAGACCGTGCGCTGGACCTACCGGCGGCTGGGGGCCGAGGCCCGCCGCGTCGGCCGGGCCCTGGTCGCCTGCCGCGTGATGCCCGGCGAGTCCGTGGGCGTGGTGATGGGCAACCGGCCCGAGGCGCTGGCCGCCATCTTCGGCGCCGCCCTGGCCGGCGCGGTGGCCGCGCCGATGTCGACGTTCGCGCCCCGCCCGGAGCTGGCCCACATGGTGGCGGCGTGCCGGGCGCGGGTGGTGCTGTCCCAGGAGCGGCTGCTGGCCCGGCGGTTCGGCGAGGACCTGCGGGCCATCGCCGCCGGCCGGCCCCACCTCGGCGCCGTGGCGGTGCTGGGCGAGCAGTCCTGGGACAAGCTGGTGGCCAACGGCGACGGCACGCCCGACGAGGCGCTCGACGCCCGGACCGCGCAGACCACGCCCGACGACCCGGCGCTGGTGATCTTCTCGTCGGGCACCACCAGCGAGCCGAAGGGCATCCTCCACGCCCACCGGGCGCCGGCGCTCCAGTCCTGGCTCCAGGCCCGGGTGTTCGGCCGCCATCCCGAGACCCGCATGTTCAGCGCCCTGCCGCTGTTCTGGACCGCGGGCTTCAACACCGCGGTCGGGGCCACGCTGGCGGCCGGCGGCTGCTGGGTGGCCCAGGAGACCTTCGAGCCGGGCGCGGCGCTGGCGCTGATGGCCCGGGAGCGGGTGACCGAGCCCTACACGCTGCCCCACCAGACCGTGGCGCTGGCCGAGCACCCCGACTGGGCGGCCACCGACCTGTCCTCGCTGCGCTGCGTCTACGGCAAGGGGGCCTACGCCCGCCACCCCCGGGTGGAGGGCGACCCCGGCTGGATCATGCCGGTCGGGTACGGGCTGTCCGAGACGTGCGCGTTCGTGTCCGCCCACCCGTTCGACACGCCCCGGGAGCGGGCCAAGTTCGGCCACGGGACGCTGCTGCCCGGGGCCCGGCTGCGGGTGGTCGACCCCGACACCGGGGCGGTGCTGGGCGTGGACGAGGAGGGCGAGCTGTGCGTGTCCGGCCCCGCCCGCATGCTCGGCTACCTCGGCCGGCCGCCGGAGGACTGCGTCGACGCCGACGGGTTCTTCCACACCGGCGACGCCGGCCACGTGACCGCCGACGGCAACCTCCACTACTCGGGGCGGCGGACGGAGATGATCAAGACCGGCGGGGCCAACGTCTCGCCGGCCGAGGTCGAGGTGGCCCTGCGGGCCTGCCCGCCGGTGAAGCTGTCCCGGGTGCTGGGCGTGCCCGACCCGCGCCTCGACCAGGCCGTCGTCGCCTGCATCGTGGTGCGGGACGGCCACACGGCCACCGCCGACGACGTCCGGGCGTTCTTGCGGGAGCGGGTGGCCGCCTACAAGGTGCCCCGGCACGTCCTGTTCTTCGACGACGACGAGATGCCCATGACCGGCAGCGATGCCAAGGTCCGCGACGACGCCCTGCTCGAGCTGGTCCACGCCCGGCTGGCGGTGGGCGAGGGAGAGACATGACCGACCAGGCGACGAGCGAGACGACCGAGACGACGCTGGACGTGTCCGACCTCGACCGGTACATGGGCGTACCCATGCGGCCGGGCGAGCTGAAGGAGCCGGTGGCGCTCAACGACGTCCGGCGCTGGGTGCAGGCGATGCACTACCCCAACCCCCTGCACTACGACGAGCGGTGGGCGGCGGAGGGCCGGTGGGGGGAGATCGTGGCCCCCCAGTCGTTCACGGTGACCTGCGATACCAGCCACGGCGCCTCGCCGGCCCAGGTCGGTCGCATCCCCGGATCGCACCTGATCTTCGGCGGCGACGACTGGTGGTTCTTCGGGCCCCGCGTCCGCCCGGGCGACAAGCTCGTGTGCCACCGCATGCCGTACGACTACAAGGTCGCCGACACCCGCTTCGCCGGCCCGACCTGCTTCCAGCGGGGCGACACGCTCTACATCAACCAGGTCGGCGAGCGGGTCGCCCTCCAGCGCTCCACGGCCATCCGCTACCGGGTGCAGGAGGCGAAGGAGAAGGACATGTTCGGCGTCGACGGCATGTCGTCGCCGTCGTCCGCCGCGGGCGACGGCGAGCCCGAGTGGACCGACGACCAGCTGGCGGAGCTGGAGGAGCGCAAGCTGGCCTTCATCGACCAGATCCAGGCGCTCGGCCACGGCCGGCGGCTGTTCTCGTCGGTGGCGGCCGGCGACCGGCTGGCCGAGAACGTGCTGGGGCCCCACAGCCTGGCGTCGTTCGCCACCGAGTGGCGGGCCTACCCGATGACGACGTGGGGCGCCACGGCCAAGGGCCCGACGACGGTGCGGGCCGAGGAGCTGGGCTACACCCGGGAGATGGCGGGCTTCGAGGGCGACCGCCGCATGGAGCGGGTCAACCCCGAGCTGACCGACGGCGCCTACTACGGGCCGTCCCGGGGCCACCTCCAGCCCCGCTGGGCCCGTCATGTCGGTATGCCCCGGGGCTACGGCTACGGGGCGTCGATGGGGGCATGGATCCTCGACTACGTGGCGGCCTGGGCGGGGGAGTGGGGCGCGATCACCCATTCGAGCGCCCAGTACCGCAACCCGGCGCTCACCGGCGACGCCACCTTCCTCACCGGCGAGGTGATCGACACCCGGGTCGAGCGCAAGCGGGTCCACCTGGCGGTGGTGGCGGTCGACATGCGCAACCAGGACGGCGCCGCCATGGCCACGGCCACGGTGGAGGTCGAGCTGCCCGCCGAGTGAGGGTCAGCCCCCGTCGGGGGCGAGGAGGCCGATCTGGTCGAAGACCGCCAGCTCGTCCCAGTACTGGCGGAGGGAGCAGATGCGGTCGCCGCGGAACTCGGCGACCGTCGTGCCGTTGAGCGTGACCGTGGTGCCCGTCGGCTCCAGGGTCTCGCCGCCGGCGAGCTCGAGGGGCCCCGTGTGGGTCAGGGTGACCGTCCACTCCGCGCAGGCGTGGTCGCCGCCCACGTCGAGGGGGGACACGTCCAGCGAGACGGGCGAGAACGCCTGGTCGCGGCGGTCCAGCTCGGCCAGCAGCTCGGGCAGCGAGGCGGCGGCCAGGGCGGGCGTCCAGGCCTTCACGTCGTCGGTGTAGAGCTCCCGGAGCGTGGCGGCGTCGCCCTCCAGGCCGGCCCGCAGCGCCCGCACCAGCGCGGTCGCCCGCGCCGAGTTGGGCGTCACGGTGCGCCGTCCTCGAGGTCGAGCACCTTGGCCTTGGCCGCGGCGAACTCGGCGTCGGTCAGCGCTCCGGTCTCGTGCAGCCGGGCCAGGTCCCGCAGCCGCGCCACCGGATCGCCGGCCGCCGCCGCGGGTGCGGGGGCGGCCGGCGGCACCTGGCGCGTGGCGGAGAACGCCTGCTGCATCCGCAGGTTGTACTGGTCCTGCTCCATCCGCGACCGGGGCCGCCGGAAGGGCATGTAGGTCTGGCGGGGCCGGTACAGGAACAGCATCGCGGCCTCCCGGCCGGTCAGGAGCCGAGGATCTTCGCCTTCTGGGCGTCGAACTCCGCGTCGGTGAGAATGCCCTGGTCCTTGAGCGCGGCGAGCTCCTTGAGCTGGGCGATCGGGTCCGCGGCGGGCGCGGCCGGGGCCGGCTGAGGCGGCGGCGCGTACTGCTGCTGCTGCTGGGCGTACTGCTGCTGCTGGTACTGCTGCGCCTCGTACTGCTGCTCCTCCTGCGCACCCCACCGGTTGGCCTGGCGGCGGGAGACGCGGTTCGACACGGCGGTGGCGGTCCCCGCCACCACGGCGGTGCGGGCGACGCCTCGAAGAAGTCCGGGCATGGTCCTGTCCTCTCTCCTTGTCCGTACGGGTCAGCCCGCCGCCTCGGCGGCGGCGAGCGAGTCCTCGAGGGCGTCGACGGGCACGTAGCCGGCGGCCACGACCTCCGCCCCGCCGTTGCGGAGCGCCTGCGTGAAGCCGCGGGCCCAGGTGTTCTCGAACAGGAGGATGCCCGCCGACGATCCCGGCTCGATCACCGAGGCCGCGTCGGCGAGGTCGCTCTCGTCGAGCAGCCCCGAGGCCGCCCCCTCGAACACCGCCAGGTCGAGCTCGCCGTCCTGGTCGAAGTCGGTCACCTCGACCCCCCGCAGCGTCCCGTCGTCGTCGCGGGTCACGAACAGGAGGTCGAGGACGCGGATCAGGCCCTGGTCGACCAGGTCCACCAGGATGGGCAAGCCCTCGCCCGTCATCTTGCTCCCCGGGAACTCGACGATCAGGTAACTGACCGGTCCCAGGTGTTCTTCGTCAGCCATCACCCTGTCCCTTCCGGTGCGTCTCTCTCCGGCCATGTGACCGCGTGCTCCGGATGGGCGCCCCACCCTCGCGGGGTGATGTTCCGGCGGCGGACGGAACGGCCGTTGCCCGCCCGGCAGATTCATGACAATCTGCTGCCACCAATTGCCGTGGACCCGGGGGGGCGGATGCGGCCACACGACGAGCTGCTGGCGGCGGCGCAGGCGGAGACGGGGCTGGACGACTTCGGCGACGACTCGTTCCGCGAGGGGTTGGAGCGGCTGGTGCGGTCGCTGCGGGCCGAGGCCCGGCTCAACGACCTCGGCGAGGTGGTCCTGCCCCACCTGATCACCAACCTGCTGGCCCAGCGCCTGCGCATCGAGGACTGGTACCGCCGCCACCCCGAGATCGACGACGAGCCGGTCGACGCCCCGCTGATCGGCCTCGGCCTGCCCCGGACCGGGTCGACGGCGGTGTCGTTCCTGCTGGCCGAGGACCCCCACGCCCGCTCGCTGCGCCAGTGGGAGGCGGCGGCCCCGTGCCCGCCGCCCTCGACCGTGGCGGGGCCCGACCCCCGCATCGCCGAGGCCGAGGCGGCCGCCGCGGCCCGGGCCGAGCTGGCGCCCCGCATGGCGGCGCTGGTCCCGTCGTCGCCCACCGGCCCCGAGGAGTGCCAGGACCTCATGGCCCTCGACTTCCGGGCCCACTACTTCCAGGCCTTCGCCCACGTGCCGTCGTACTCGGCCTGGCTGCGGGACGCCGACCTGACCTCGACCTACGCCTACGAGCGCCGGGTCCTCAAGCTGCTCCAGTGGGGCGCGCCGGCCCGGCCCTGGCGGCTCAAGTGCCCGTCCCACCTGCTGTGGCTCGGCGCGCTCGACCGGGCCTTCCCCGACGCCCGCTTCGTGATGACCCACCGCGACCCGGTCGAGGTCATCGTGTCGGTGGTCGACGTCTACGTCGAGGTCGGGCAGCAGTTCAGCCGGGACCTCGACCTCGCCTACCTGGGCGAGCTCAACGTCGACCACTGGACGACGGCGATGGAGCGCCTGCTGGCCTTCCGGGACGCCGGCGCCGACGACCGGGTCTACGACATGGGCTTCGAGGCCGTGCAGGCCGACCCGGTGGCCGAGGTCGGCAAGCTGTACGCCTGGCTGGGCGAGCCGGTCACGCCCGAGTTCGAGGCGGGGATGCGGCGCTGGTGGGCCGACCACGCCGCCCGGCGGGAGCCGAACGTCCACCCCGACCCCGCCGCCTTCGGCCTCGACCTCGACGAGGTGGGGCGGCGGTTCGCCGGCTACACGGCCCGCATGGCCGAGTGGACGGCGACGGGGACGGCGACGGGGACGGGGACGGGGGCACCGGCGTGACCGGCACGACGGGCGTCGACCTGACCGGGGGCCTCGACCCCGGGCGCGAGTTCGTGTTCGCCGACCAGCCCGACGACCCGGAGATGCGGGAGTCGGTGAACGTCTGGGTCTGGGACGACGGCGACGGCGTCGGCCTGCCCCGCCTCGGCGTCGAGGCGGTGGCCGACCGCTGGGACAGCCACGACGTCCAGGTCAACCTCGCCCTCCGGGGCGGGCGGGTGATCACGATCTTCGGGCCCGGCCCGGTGCACGACCCGCTCGGCCCCGACGGCCGGCCCCGCGTGCTCGGCGCCGGCCCGCTGGCCTTCGAGCTGGTCGAGCCGTTCCGCCACTGGCGGGCCCGGCTGGCCGGGACGGCCACGGCCACCACGGTCGACGCCCAGCTCGGCGGCTGGCTGCCGGGCGGCGACGGCGACGCCGTGCCGGTCGAGCTCGACCTCGACATCCGCTCGGCCGTGCCCCCGTGGGAGGGCGGCACGCTGACCGAGGAGGCGGCCCACGTCCTCGCCACCCAGGAGGAGGGCGCGCTCATGGGCGGGCCCCGGTTCGAGCAGCTGTTCCGGGCCACCGGCCGGCTGCGGGTCGGCGACGACGAGCACGACCTGTCCGGCGGCGGCCTGCGCATCCGCCGCCAGGGCGTCCGCCGGCTGGCCGCCTTCCGGGGCCACGCCTGGCAGTCCGCCCTGTTCCCCAGCGGGCGGGCGTTCGGCCACTGCGTCTACCCGCCCCGCACGGACGGCAAGCCGACGTTCAACGAGGGCTACCTGTTCGACGGCGACGGCGGCCTGATCCCGGCCCGGGTGGCCCGGGCGCCGTGGCTGGGCGGCCTGCGGGCGGCGGGCGAGGACGTATCGGTCGTGCTGGAGACCGCGCGGGGCACGACCACGATCCGGGGCGAGACCCTGCTGTCCACGTTCATGGTGGGTGGCCCGCTCAGCGGGTTCGCGCTCCAGCAGGCCATCGTCCGCTACACCTGGGACGGCGAGTCCGCCCACGGCATGCTCGAGCGCTCGCGGACGGAGGGCTGATGGCCGGCGCCGGCTCCCCGCGGCGCCGTTACGACAGCCCCGTCCGCCGCCGGCGCCTGGCCGAGACCCGGGAGCGCATCGTGGCCGCCGGCTCGGCGCTGGTCCACGAGCTGCCCTCGTGGGACTGGCGGGGCCTGACCTTCCGGGCCGTGGCCGAGCGGGCCGGGGTGGGCGAGCGCACCGTCTACCGCCACTTCCCGAGCGAGCGCCACCTCCACGACGCGGTCATGCGGCGGCTGGAGCGGGAGGCGGGCGTCGACTACGAGGCCGTCGACCTGGCGACGGTGGCCGAGGTGACCGGCCGCATCATGCGGTCACTGGAGCGGTTCGCGGTGGGGAGCACGGTCGCCGAGCCGGACGACCCCACGTTCCGGGCCGTGGACGTGCGCCGGCACCAGGCCCTGCTGCGCGCGGTGGGCGAGGCGGCGCCGGGCTGGAGCGGGCCCCAGCGGGAGGCGGCGGCCGGCGTGCTCGACGTGCTGTGGAACCCGCCGTCCTACGAGCGGCTGGTGTCGTCGTGGGGCTTCGACCCCGACCGGGCCACCGCCGCGCTGTCCTGGGCGATCGGCCTGGTGGTCGACGCGGTCGGGCGGGGTCAGGCGCCGGCCAGCTCGTAGCGGGTGCCGACGCTGTTCTGGATGAAGGCGTCGGGGAGCCGGTCGGCGATGGCGACGGTGGCGTCCCAGCCGGTGCAGTGGGCCGGGACGATGACCCCGGGCGCCAGGGCGGCCAGGGCGTCGACCGTCGGCGCCCGGACCGGGGCGTACGCCGGCCCGTTGAGGTGGAAGCCGCCGACGAGCGCGTGGATCCGGTCGACGCCGGTCAGCCGCTGGGCATAGCGCGCGATGTTGACGATGCCGGCGTGGCCGCAGCCGGTCAGCACGACCAGCCCCGCGCCCCGGACGTGGACCACCAGGGCCTGGTCGTCGAGGATCAGCGGGTCGGGCGCCCAGCCGTGGTCGTGGTGGGCCTCGTGGAACGGCATGCCGGTCTCGAAGCCGGTGGTGCGGGCCACCTCGCCGGTGATCAGCACCGACCCGTCGAACAGCAGCGACGGCGCCTCCCGCTCGACCACGTCGAAGCCGGCGCCCTCCAGGGCCCGCCGGCTCAGCGTCGGCAGCTCGAACGGGTCGGCGCCGGGGATGTTGAGCCGCCGCCGGCTCCACAGGCCGGGGTGGACCACGACGGGGATGTTGGGCCGCCCGACCGCCCGCACGAACCCGTCGAGGCCGGTGGTGTGGTCGAAGTGGCCGTGGCTGAGCACGACGACCTCGACGTCGCCCGGGTCGACGCCGAGGCGGCGCATGTTGCCGGTCATGCCGTCGGGCGACATCCCCGCGTCGAACAGGATCCGGGTGCGGCGGTCGCCCCGCTCGACGGTGACCAGCATCGAGAACCCGTGCTCGGCCATCAGGCCGTCGTAGGCCCCGCCCTCCTCGAGCAGGGACTGGGCGAGCCGGGGCCGCCCGGACACCGCCCGCAGGCCGTGGCGCTTGGCCGGCCCCTGGTCGAGCAGCAGGGCGTCGGTCAGGTTGTCGACCAGGGTGGTCAGCACCACCCGGTCGACCGGCTCCAGGGGGATCGGCTCGATGTCGGCGTCGCCCAGGGGCCGGGGCGCGACCTGGGCGACCGCGCCGGCGTTGGGCCGGGGTTCGTCGCACATGGCCCCCCACCATGGCACGGCCGCGCGGCGGGCGCTTGACGCCGGCGGCCGGCGGCCGGAGGGTGGCGGCATGCTGGAACTGATCCCGGCTCTGCCGGACGACGTCGTCGGGGTGGTCGCCAAGGGCGAGGTCACCCGGGAGGACTACGAGCAGCGGCTCGTGCCCGCGATCGAGGAGGTGCTGGCCGCCCACGACAAGGCACGCCTGCTGTACGTCCTCGGGGCCGAGTTCACCGGCTTCTCGGGCGGGGCGATGTGGGAGGACGGGAAGCTGGGCCTCGGCCACATCGGGAAGTGGGAGCGCATCGCCTTCGTCGCCGAGCAGGCCTGGATCCGCCACGCCGTGAACGCCGTCGGCTACCTGATCCCGGGCGAGGTCAAGGTGTTCGACCTGGCCGACGAGGCCGACGCGTCCGCCTGGATCACGGCGTAGGGTCCGCGGCGAGTTCGTGTACCATTTGGTGCATGAATATCGCCGACAACGTCATCATCAGCGCCCCCGCCGACGACGTCTGGCGGGTCTTCACCGACGTCGAGCACTGGTCCGACTGGACCGCCTCCGTGACCCGAGCCGAGTTCGTGGCCGGCGCCGGCGTCGCGGCGGGGGCGCGGGTGCGCATGAAGCAGCCCCGCATGCCCGTCATGACCTGGGAGGTGACCGAGTACGACCCCGGCGTCTCGTGGTCGTGGGTCGCCCGCTCGCCCGGCGTGGTCACCGTCGCCCGCCACCGCCTCACCCCGCAGGGCGCGGGCGCCACGCTCGTCGAGCAGGAGATCGAGCACTCGGGCCCGCTGGCCGGCATCGTGGGGCGCCTCACCGCGGGGCGCACCCGCCGCTACCTGGCGCTGGAGGCCGCCGGCCTCAAGGAGCGCTGCGAGGCGGCCGCCCGGGCCTGATGGCCCGGCCCCGCGACCCCCAGCGGCGCGAGGACCTGCTGGCGGCCGTGGTCGACGCCCTGGCCGACGGCGGCATCGGCACCCGGTCGCTGCGGGACATCGCCGCCGCGGTCGGCACCAGCCACCGCAACCTGCTCCACCACTTCGGGTCGCGCGACGGCCTGCTGGTGGCGGTGGTCGAGGAGGTCGAGGCCCGCCAGCGGGCGCTGGCCGCCGCCCCCGGCCCGGCCCCGGCCACGGCGGCCGCGCTCGCCCGCATGTGGGACGACCTGAGCGGCGAGGGCCTGCGGCCGGCCGAGCGGCTGTTCTTCGAGTGCTACGCCCGGGGCGCCGGCGGCGAGGCGCCCTTCGACCGCCTGTTCCCGGGCATCGTGGCCTCGTGGCTGGAGGTCGGCGAGGACCGGGGCATGGACCCCGACCTGGCCCGGCTGTCGCTGGCGGTGGTGCGGGGCCTGCTGCTCGACCTGGCCGGCACCGGCGACCGCGAGGCGACGACGCGGGCGCTGGCGCTGTTCGCCGCGTTGGTCGGGCCCGACCGCTGACGGCGGGACTGTTCCGCCGCCGGGCGCTGTTGTCCACGGCATGACCCCGGCCCTCCTCACCGTGTGCGGCAGCCTCCAGCGGCGTTCGGCCAACCGGGCGGTGATCGACGCCGCCACCGCCGTGGCCGCGGCCGAGGGCGCGGCCGTGGCGTCCTTCGAGGGTCTGGCCGACATCCCGGCCTTCGACCCCGGGCGGAGCGACGAGCCGATCGCCGCCGTCGCCGGGTGGCGCCGGGCGGTGGCGGCGTCCGACGCCGTCCTGGTGGCCGCCCCGGAGTACGCGGGGGCGGTGGCCGGCGCGGTGAAGAACGCCTTCGACTGGCTGGTGACGTCGGGCGAGATGTACCGCCGCCCGGTGGCGGTGCTGAGCGCGGGGACGAGCGGTGGCGAGCACGCCCGGCGCATGCTGGCCCAGACGCTCACCTGGCAGGGCGCCTGGGTCGTCGCCGACCTGGGCATCGCCGCGCCCCGCACGCTCTCCGACGAGGCCGGCCGCCTGACCGACGACGCCACGCTGGCGGCCGTCGCCGCGGCCACCCGCACCCTGCTGGCCGCGCCGTCCCTGCCCGACGCCGAGGTGGCGGCGCGGGCCGCCGAGGTGGTCGCCGCCCTCGGCATCGACGCCGGCCACGTCGCCCCCGCCGGCTGACCATCCGCCGGACCACCCCCGAGGGGTGAGCCGGTCCGGGGCGCGGTGGGCGACGATCGCCCCGATCGGACGGCCGCGGCCGGCGGCCGCTGCCTGGGGGAGGTCCAGATGCAGACGACGACGACCGAAACGGCCCACGAGGGATGGCTCACCGTCGGCAAGGTCGCCAAGGTGCTGCTGTGGGTGGTCTACGCCTGGCTCATCGTGAACCTGATCATCCTGCTGCTCGCCTTCGTCCTGCAGTTGTTCGGGGCCAACCCGACGGCGTCCTTCGTCGAGTGGGTCTACCGCTCGGCCTCGCGGACGATGGCGCCCTTCCGGGGCATGTTCGAGCCGGTCCCGCTCAGCGGCCAGTCGGTGCTCGACACCTCGCTGCTGTTCGCGATGATCATCTACGGGCTGGCCGCCCTGGCGCTGCGCGCTGCCATCGACTGGCTCACCCGCCTGATCGCCCGGCCGGCGGCCCCGGCCTACCGCCCCGACCGCCAGCCCCCGCCGCCGAGGCCCACGGCGCCCGGCGCCGTCTGAGCATCGTCCTCGACCTCTGGTGGACGCGCAGCCGCGCCCGCGGGCCGTCGGCGAGCGACGGCGTCGTCGTCAGCGGCTGACGACCACCTTGGCGTCGAGCCCGTCGAGG
>DATFRN010000344.1:0-14239 GCA_035263165.1 Acidimicrobiales bacterium
CCAGCCGCAACTGGTGGTACCACACCGGCGACGTCGGCCGGATCGACGCGGAGGGCTACCTGTTCTTCGTCGACCGCAAGGCCGACTACCTGCGGCGGCGGGGCGAGAACATCTCCAGCTTCGAGGTCGAGCGCATCCTCATGGGCCACGGCGCGCTGGCCGACGTGGCCGTGCACGCGGTGCCGAGCGAGATGACCGAGGACGACCTCAAGATCACCGCCACCCTGGCCGAGGGCGCCTCGCTCGGCGAGGAGGCGCTGTTCCGGTGGTGCGTCGACGAGCTGCCCTACTTCGCCCTGCCCCGCTACATCGAGTTCCGCGCCGAGCTGCCCCGCAGCCCGGTCGGCCGGGTGCTCAAGCGCCAGCTCCGGAGCGAGGGCGCGACCCCCACGACCTGGGACGCGGACGCCTCGGGCATCGCCTGGGAGCGGCGCTGACCGCAGACCCGGTGGGAGCGCTCCTGAGGTTTCCGTAGTGGCCTGTTGACAGAGAGTGCTCAGCGGCCCAAGGTGGGAGAGGCAGACGGATTCCCTGCTCACCAAGGAGGATCCGCATGAGGAGCCCCTCCCTGCGCTGGCTGGTCGCCCTGTCCACGGTCGGTGCCGTGGCGACCGCTGCGATCGCCTGCGAGCCCACCGGCGGCGCCAGCCCCACGTGCTCGGTCGCCTACCAGGCCCAGCCCTGGACCGAGAGCCCCGGCGTCGGCGGCTTCACCGCCAACATCACGATCACCAACCTCGGCTCCCCCGTCACCGGCTGGACGCTGTCGTTCGCCCTGCCCGCCGGCCAGTCGCTGACCCAGGGATGGTCGGCGACCTGGAGCAACGGCCCGCCGGTCACCGCCACCAACCTGGACTGGAACGCCTCGCTGGCCACCAACGGGACCGCCAGCATCGGGTTCAACGGGCGCTGGACCGGCGCCTACAGCGGCCCGACGGCGTTCACCCTCAACGGCGCCCCGTGCGCCGCCCCCGGTGGGACGACGACCACGACGACCGGGTCGTCCACCACCAGCACGACCACCGGCAGCACCACGACGTCGACCTCCACGTCCACCACCACGTCGACGTCGACCACCTCGACCACGACGCCGCCCCCCGGCACCAAGGCCGACAACCCCTACGCCGGCGCCACCGGCTACGTGAACCCGGCCTGGCAGGCCCAGGTGACCAGCGAGGCCACCGCCGCGGGCGGCACGCTCGGCGCCCAGATGCGGGTGGTCGGGCGCCAGTCGACGGCGGTGTGGATGGACCGCATCGCCGCCCTCGACCCGCCCGGCAGCGCGATGGGCCTGGCCGACCACCTCGACGCCGCCGTCCAGCAGGACGCCGCCAACGGGTCGGCGCCGCTCACCATCGAGGTCGTGGTGTACGACCTGCCCAACCGCGACTGCGCGGCGCTGGCCTCCAACGGCGAGCTGCTCATCGCCAACGGCGGCCTGGCCCGCTACCGCAGCGACTACATCGACCCGATGCGGACGATCCTGTCCAACACCGCCTACCGGAACCTGCGCATCGTGCTCATCGTCGAGCCCGACTCGCTGCCCAACCTCGTGACCAACACGAGCGGGGCGCAGACGTCGCAGAAGTGTGTGGAGGCCCAGCAGACGGGCGCCTACCGGGACGGCGTGCGCTACGCGGTGAGCCAGCTCAGCTCGCTGCCCAACACCTACCTGTACCTCGACATCGCCCATTCGGGCTGGCTGGGCTGGCCCAACAACCTCAACGGCGCGCTGCCCGTCTACGACAGCGTGCTGGCGGCGAGCCAGGGCGGGCCGGGCTACGACAAGATCAGCGGCTTCGTCACCAACACGGCCAACTACACGCCGCTCGACGAGCCGTTCCTGCCCAACCCCAACCTCCAGGTCGGCAACGGCCAGCTGCTGTCGTCGACGTTCTACGAGTTCAACCCCAACTTCGACGAGCGGGACTTCGCCACCGCACTGCGCAACGCCTTCGTGGCCCGGGGCTGTGCCGGCTGCGGCATGCTGATCGACACGTCCCGCAACGGGTGGGGCGGCCCCTCCCGCCCCACCCAGGTCAGCACGTCGACCGACCTCAACACCTACGTGGACCAGAGCCGGGTCGACCGCCGGCCCCACCGGGGCGGCTGGTGCAACCAGTCCGGCGCCGGCATCGGCGAGCGGCCGACCGCCGACACGGGGACGGCCGGGCTGGACGCGTTCGTGTGGATCAAGCCACCGGGCGAGTCCGACGGCGTGTCCCAGGCCGGGATCAGCGACCCGGACGACCCGGCCAAGGGCTTCGACGCCATGTGCGACCCCAACGCCCAGAACCGCTACAACACGGCGTTCCCGACCAACGCCCTGCCGGACGCGCCCCACGCGGGTCGCTGGTTCCCGGCCCAGTTCCGGATGCTGGTGCAGAACGCCTTCCCCGCCCTGCCCACCGGCTGACGCCGTGCCGGGGTCGCGCCGACGGGCGGTCCCGGCGCGACCTACGCTCGTCGGGATGAATGGCGGACAGGCCGGCGTGTGACCGGCCTGGTTTTGCGAGACGTCGTCGTCGACGGGCGCCTCGTCGACGTACGGACCACGGACGGTGTGATCGAGGAGGTCGACCGTCCCCTGTCGCCGCGCCCGAGCGAGGAGGTCATCGACGGACGGCGGGGAGCGCTGCTCCCGGGGCTGCACGACCACCACATCCACCTGCTGGCCCTGGCCGCCGCCGAGCGGGCGCCGTGGGTGGGGCCGCCGGTGGTCACCGACGGCGACATGCTGGGCGCCACCCTGGCCGCGGCCGACGCCGCCTTGGGGGGCGGCGACTGGCTGGGGGCGATCGGCTACCACGAGTCGGTGGCCGGGCCGCTCGACCGGTGGCGCCTCGACGCCCTGGTGGCCGAGCGGCCGGTGCGGGTGCAGCACCGCACGGGCGAGTGGTGGGTGCTCAACTCGCAGGCGCTGGCCCAGGTGGGCCTCGGCGACGGCGACGGCGGTCCGGCCGGCGTCGGGGCCGGGGTGGAGCGCGACGGCGACGGCCGGGCGACCGGGCGGCTGCGGGGCCTCGACGAGTGGCTGCGCGACCGGCTGCCCGCGCCGCCCCAGCCCGACCTGGCGGCGGTCGGCCGCCGGCTGAGCCGCTACGGCGTCACAGCCGTCACCGACGCCACGCCCGTGCGGGCGCTCGACGACATGGCGCCGCTGGCCAGCGCCGCCGCGGCCGGCGACCTGCCCCAGCGGGTGGTCGTCACCGGCGGGCCCCGGCTGGCGGAGGCGACCCCGCCGGCGCCGCTCGGGCGCGGGCCGGTGAAGCTGGTGGTGGCCGACTACGCGCTGCCGGGGCTGGACGAGCTGGTGCGGTGGATGCGGTCCGCGCACGAGGTGGGGCGGCCGGTGGCGGTCCACTGCGTGACCCGGGCCGGGCTGGGCCTGGCCCTCTCGGCCTGGGACGAGGCCGGGGCGCTGGCCGGCGACCGGGTCGAGCACGCCTCGGTGGTGCCGCCCGACCTGCGGGCCCGCATGGCGTCCCGGCGGCTGGTGGTGGTGACCCAGCCGGGGTTCGTCGAGGAGCGGGGCGACCGCTACCTGGCAGAGGTGGCGGCGGACGACCTGCCCCACCTGTACCCGTGCCGGAGCCTGATCGAGGCGGGCATCCCGGTGGGCGGCGGCACGGACGCCCCGTTCGGCCACCCCGACCCCTGGCGGGCCATCGCCACGGCCATCGACCGCCGCACGTCCGAGGGCGCCCCCCTGGGCGTGCGCGAGGCGGTGTCCCCGGAGCGGGCCCTGGCCCTGTTCCTCACCCCGCTGGAGTCCCCGGGCGGCGAGCCCCGCCGGGTCGAGGTCGGCGCCCCGGCCGACCTGTGCCTCCTCGACGCGCCGCTGTCGGCGGTCCTGGAGGACCCGTCCTCGACCCACGTGGCCGCCACCATCCACGGCGGCGTCCCCCGGGTCCACTGACCCGGGACGTGGGCCAGCGTCAGTTGACCTGGCGGTCGGTGCCCTGCCAGTAGGTGGCGCGGAGGGTCTTCTTGTCCGGCTTGCCCAGGGGGCTCAAGGGGATCTCGTCGACGAAGTCGACCGACTTCGGGGCCTGGACCGAGCCCTTGGCCTCCTTGACCCGGTCGATCAGCGCCTCGGGCTCCACCGTCTCGCCCGGGCGGAGCACGACGACGGCCTTGACCGCCTCGCCCCAGCGGTCGTCCGGCACGCCGATGACCGCCACGTTGGCCACCGCCGGGTGGGCCGAGATCACGTCCTCGATCTCCCGGGGGAACACGTTGAACCCGCCGGTCACGATCATGTCCTTCTTGCGGTCGACGATCGTGTAGAAGCCCTGCGCGTCCTGCCGGGCGATGTCGCCCGTGTGCAGCCAGCCGCCGGCCAGCGTCTCGGCCGACTGCTCGGGCTTGTTCCAGTACCCCTGCATGACCAGCGGGCCCCGCACGCAGATCTCCCCGGGCTCGCCCTGGGCCACCGGCCGCAGGTCGTCGTCCAGCAGCGCAACGTGGACCCACGGCACCGGCCGCCCGCAGGTGGCCAGCCGGTCGAGGTCGTCGACGTCGTGCTCGCCCTTGCGCAGCACGCACAGCGTCATCGGCCCCTCGGCCTGCCCGTAGTACTGGAAGAAGATGGGCCCCAGCTTGGTGATCGCCTCCCGCAGCCGGGTGGGCGACATGGCGGCGGCGCCGTAGTACACGGTCTCCAGGCTGGACAGGTCCCGGGTGGCGAAGTCGGGGTGGTCCATCAGCATGTACAGCATCGTCGGCACCAGCATCGTGGCCGTGATGCGCTGCTCCTCGATGGTCCGCAGCACCAGGCCCGGCTCGAAGTAGGGCACGACCACCAGCGACCCGCCCAGCAGCAGCACCGGCACGAAGAACGCCGCCCCCGCGTGCGACAGCGGGGTGCACATGAGGAACCGGGGCCGCTCCGGCCACTCCCACTCGGTCATCTGGATCTGCGTCATGGCCGCGCCCGACCGGTAGCTGCCCATCACGCCCTTGGGCTTGCCGGTGGTGCCGCCGGTGTAGGCCAGGCCGGGGATGTCCTCGGGCGCCACCTCGGGCGCCCGCAGCGGCCGGGGCGAGAACGTCGCCGCCCGCGCGATGTAGTCGAGGGCGCCCCCGGCCTCGGGCGGCGGCCCGAAGGCCAGCAGGTTCTTCAGCCCCGGCACCCGCTCGGCCAGCGCCGCCGCCCGCTCGCCGAAGAACTCGGGGTCGAACACCAGCGTCTCGATGCCGGCGTCCTCCAGCACGTAGGCGTGGTCGTCCAGCGACCCCATCGGGTGCAGCGGCGTGGTCCGGCAGCCGAGCAGCATCCCGGCGCCCATGTTGAACAGCACCTCGGGGCGGTTGAGGGCGAGCACGGCCACCGGGCTGCCCCGCCCCAGACCGACCGACTCCAGCGCCTGCTGGTAGCGGCTGATCTCCTCGCTGACCTGGCGGCCGGTGAGCACGGTCTCGCCCAGGTAGACCGTCGGCTGGTCGAGGTTCCGCTCCAGCGCCGCGATGAGCAGGTCGGGCATGAGCGGTTGGCGGTGCAGCGCCGCGGGGTGCTGCGCATCGGCGACGGCCACGGTTCCCTCCCCTGGATCCTGACGGGCCGTCAGACTAGCGAGAGATCTGACGCTCCGTCAGGTCGGCGGCCGGCGGCGCCGGCGGAGACGGCGTCGACGACGGAGGCGGCTCCCGCAGCGCGGCCACCACCTGGTCGATGTGGTCCTGCCCGTCGTAGAGCTGGCGCAGCAGCCAGAACCGCAGGAACCGGCCCAGCGAGTAGCGCAGGAACACGGCGGCGCCCAGCACCGCCACGGCCAGCATGGCCACGGCCAGGATGATCAGCGACTGGATGTCCCGCGGGTCGCTCTTGCCCAGCGACAGGGGGTAGGCCAGCAGCGCCACCCCGGCCCCGACCACCATCGCCGCCAGGCCGAGCGCCTGCCAGCGCCCGTCCCGGGCCGCGCCCTTGGTCACGCCGAGCTTGGCGGCCTCGTCGGCCAGGCGCTCGATCCGATCGTTCATGTGCGCTCCTATCCACCCAGGTAGGCGTCCGACAGCGCGGACTGCATCTCGGCGGGCGTGCCCGCCTGCGTGACCGTCCCGTTGACCATGATCGCCGCCCGGTCCGCGATGCCCAGCACGGCCTGGGCGAACTGCTCGACCACCAGGATAGAGATGCCCTCCCGGGCCACCTGGGCGACGATCTCGTAGAGCTGCTGGACGACGATCGGCGCCAGGCCCATCGACAGCTCGTCGAGCAGCAGCACCGCCGGGTCGACCACCAGCGCGCGGCACAGCGCCAGCATCTGCTGCTCGCCGCCGGACAGCGTGCCCGCCAGCTGGGTCCGCCGCTCGGCCAGCCGGGGGAAGCGGGTGAACGCCGCCTCCTCGACCGCCGGCAGCCGCCCCCGCTCGGGCACGGCCATCCACAGGTTCTCCCGCACGCTGAGGTTGGGGAAGATCCCCCGCCCCTCGGGGATCGTGCACACCCCGATGCGCGCCAGGTCGTGGGCGGCGGCCCCGGTCACGTCGTGGCCGGCCACCATGACCGAGCCGGCGGTCGGCCGCAGCAGCCCAGCGGCCACCTTGACCGTGGTCGACTTGCCTGCCCCGTTGGCGCCGAGCAGCGCCACCACCGCCCCCACCGGCACCACCAGGTCGACGCCCGACAGCACCTCGATCCCCGCGTAGGCGGCGTGGACCCCCCGCAGCTCCAGCGCGGCGACCGGGCCGCCGAGCGGCGGCGTGGCGCCGTTGCCGGCGGTCATCCCACCCCCTCCGGTGTCCCGAGGTAGGCCTCGACCACGGCGGGGTCGGACCGCACGGCGTCGGGCGAACCGACGGCGATGGTCCGGCCGTAGTCGAGCACGTGGATCGTCTGGCACACGTCCATCACCAGCGACATGTCGTGCTCGACCAGGCAGATGGCCAGGCCGTCACCGGCCAGCCGCCGCAGCAGGTGGCCGAACGCCACCGTCTCGGCATCGGTCTGGCCCGCGGCCGGCTCGTCGAGCAGGAGAGCGGTCGGGTGGGTCATGAGGGCCCGGGCCAGCTCGACCACCCGGGCGGGCCCGGTCGGGATCTCCGACACCTCCCGGTCGGCGACGGCCCCGAGGCCGCACAGCTCGATGACCCGGTCGGTCTCCGCCACCACGTCGGCGCCCCGGCCCCGGCGCCAGCGGTTGTGGATGTCGCCCCCGACCCGGATGTTGTCCCGGACGGTGAGCGAGGTGAACAGCTCCAGCCGCTGGAACGTCCGAGCCAGGCCGTGGCGGGCCCGGCGGTGGGGCGGGGCGTGGGTGATGTCCCTGCCGTCCAGCACGACCTCGCCGGTCTGCGGGCTGAGCAGGCCGCACACGACGTTGAACAGCGTGGTCTTGCCGGCCCCGTTGGGCCCGATGAGCCCGGTGATGGCGCCCCGCTCGACCGTGACCGTCGTGCCCGACAGCGCGGCCTTGCCGCCGAAGCGCACCGACACGGCCCGGGCCTCGAGGTGGGCCATCAGCCCTCCCGCCCCGCGCCGGCGGGCAGCCCGAGGGCGGCGTCGAGCATCGTGCGGTCGCCGGGGACGAAGGGCCGGGTGACGCCGACCAGCTCGGGCGGCACCGCGCCGTCCCCGTCCGCCGCCGCCGTCGCCGCGGCCGGCACGAGCCGCTTGGCCAGCAGCGGCATCGCCAGCGCCACCGCCAGGCAGATCACGATCAGCCACCAGTTGCTGATGGCCCCGGACCGGGCCAGCACGTAGGCCACGGCCACCGCCGCCAGCCCGCCGGCCACGACCGGCCGGGCCCGGCGCACGGGCTCGACCTCGGTGAGGATGCGCTCGACCGCGCCGGTCGGGTCGCGCCCCATGCTCACGCCCAGCAGGGCGGGGGCGACCGTGGCCAGGTGGGCCAGGAAGTCGAACAGGCCCTCGAACCCGTGGACCTCGGCGCCCAGCTTGTCGAACGTGTTCTGCACGGCCACGAACAGCACGCCGAACAGCAGCCCGCCGGCCAGCGCCCCGCTGACGTAGCCGATCCCGCCGACCACCGTGAGCATGAGCAGCGACAGGCTGAGGAAGATGTCGTAGCGGTCGAGCGGCGCCGAGCCGATCTGGGCGGTCATCAGCGCCCCGCCGACCCCGGCGATGGCGGCCGACAGCATGAACACCGACAGCTTGAGGCTCACCGGGCTCTGCCCGAGGGTGGCCGACGCCGCGGGGCTGTCCTTCATGGCGGTCAGCCGGCGGCCGTAGCTGCTGTGGCGCAGCAGGACCAGGCCGACGCCCAGCACGGCGAACAGCACGGTCACGAACATGAGGAACGTCGGCATCGCGGCCAGGTCGACCGGGCCGAACTTGGGCCGGGGCACCTCGAGGTTGCCGCTGGGGAAGATCGTGAACCGCAGGTGGATGAGCGGCAGGGTCCGCTGCGTGATCTCCCGCAGCACCATGTTCGACACGAACACCCCGAACGCCATCGTCGACAGGGCCAGGTACAGCCCCCGCAGCCGCAGCGAGGGCAGCGCCACCAGGGCGCCGACCAGCGCGCAGACCACCGCGGCCAGCACGTAGCCCCAGAGGGTCGTGCGGGCGCCCGGGCCGGTGCCGCTGATGCCGAAGTGGTGCACGACGATGGCCCCGATCGCCCCGAACGACAGCACCGCCAGGTTGATCTCGCCGGCGTAGCCGGTGAGCAGCACCAGCGACAGGGCCACCACGGCGGCGGTCATGGCGAAGGCCAGATCGTTGACCGCCGTCGGCTCGAGCAGCCCCCGCAGCAGCCACATGCCCGCCACCAGCGCCGCCGCCGCGATCAGCGAGTTGCGGATGGACGGCATGCGGAACCGCTCCCGGGTCCGGGCCACCGTGATGCCCCGCAGCCGGTCCTGGGGCAGGAACAGCAGCACGGCGAAGAGGGCGATCATCGGCAGCGAGATGCGGAAGTTGCCGGTCCACGTCCAGCGCTCGGAGGGGAAGTAGCCGATGACGTAGGCGCTGGCCAGGCCCAGCACCAGCGCCCCCACGAACGTCCGGGGCACGCTGCGCAGCCGGCCGAACATGGCGGCGGCGAAGGCGTCGATGACCAGCAGCGTGAGCGCGGTGGCGCTCATGGCCGAGCCCTGGATGGGGGTGATGAGGATGCCGGCCACCGCGGCCAGGAAGGCGCCCAGCGCCCACGACGCCGTCGCCACCCGCTCGGGGCGCCCGGCGTTGAGCTCCAGCAGGTCGGGGTCGTCGACGACCGCCCGCATCGTGACCCCGGTGCGGGTCCGGTAGAAGAGGAAGCGCAGGCCGACGGCGACCACCACGGCCACGGCCAACGCCCCCAGCTCGTGCCAGGTCAGGTTGACGCCGAAGACGTCGACGGTCTTGTTGGCCCCGAAGAACGGCAGGAACAGGCGGGGCTGGCGGGGCGTCGGGTCCCAGATCCAGGTGGACAGGGCCAGGAACCCGAGCATCACGCTGACCGGCACGATGATCCGGGTCACCTCGGCGGTGCCCCGCAGCCCCCGCATCACCACGGCGTACAGGGCCGCCCCCAACGCCGGCGCCAGCACACCCAGCACCACGATCAGGGCCAGCGGCGCCGGCCACCCCCAGTCGAACCGCAGCTGCCAGTAGGTGAAGGCGGCCAGCATGGCGATGGCCCCGTGGGCGAAGTTGAAGATGCCCGATGTCGTGTAGGTCACGACCAGCCCGGACGCTGCGATCCCGAAGACGCCCCCGGTCACCAGCCCGAGGATCGTGTACTGGATGAAGGTCTGCACGGTCGCCCGCCCCCGCCGGCTACTGCTGGAAGGCGGTGGAGACCCGGTCGGCGTTGAGCTTGGCCTGGTCGACCACCCGCCCGGTGAGCTTCACGGCGGCGTTGGACTCGCAGTCGTAGGTCCCCGCCTTCTCGGGCACGACCTGCTTCCAGGTGGTGCCGTCCAGCTTGAGCAGCAGCGAGCACTTCGGCGGCATGTTCTCGCCGGGGTCGGACTCGGCGTGCAGCCCGCCGCCGTCCCACTTCTTGATCTTGGCCAGCTCGTCGAGGACGCACTGGCGGGTCAGGTCCTCGCACTGCTTGGCCGCGGTAGCCCACAGCAGGAACGACGACGTCGCCTGCTCGCCGAGCTGGCTGATGTCGCCGCCGCTCTGCTTGACGATGTCCATGTACTGCTGGACCGCCGTGCCGGGCTTGGCCTCCTCGAAGGGCACGAACGCCGACCGCACGTAGACCTTGTCGCCGTTGCCGTCGGCGTTCCAGTCGGCGAAGGACTGCAGGTAGTTGTTCGAGTCGGTCAGCCAGATCGGGTGGTAGTCGAGCTGGGCGGCGGCGTCGAGCATGTTCTGCATGTTGGGGTAGGCCTGGCCCGAGTAGTAGACGGCCTCGGCCCCGCAGCTCTTGAGCTTCTGGACGAACGGCTTCCAGTCGGACTCGCCGGTGAGGGCGTACTCCTGGGGGCAGTCGAGGAACTTCCACCCGAACTTGGGGAAGGCCTGGAGGACCTTGTCCTTGGTGTCGATGGTGGCGGAGAAGTTGCCGAACATCACCGCGGCCTTCTTCACCTCGTCGGGGAAGAGGTCGGCCACCTGGGGCGCGTTGTTGGCGGCGAAGATGTCGGCCGGGTTGGGCACCGCCTGGTACGTCAGCGGGGCGTTGGCGAACTGGGGGCTCACCGAGTAGGTGGGCACCGCCGGCAGCTTGCAGCCGAGGCGGGTCTGCTCCTGGTTGGAGTCGAGCGCCCAGGCCTCACCGACCAGCATGAACACCTGGCCGCACGCCTGGGTCATGGCGTTGACCACGTCGGTGATGGCGGCGTCGTAGTACTTGCCGACGACCTTCCGGCCGTTGATGCCACCCTGGTCGTTGCACCAGGCGATCATCGCCTTGATGGCGTCGGAGGTCTCGTGGCTGAGGCCGGGCGAGACCGAGAAGCCGGCGTCGTCGCCGTAGCCGATGACGATCTGGTCGTCGGTGACGCCCTGGTCGGTGGCGCCCTTGGCCTCGCCCTTGCCGCACGGCGAGTCGAGCGTGCCGAACTTCTGGCCGGTGCCGGAGCCGGCCGTGGTGGTGGTGCCGCCGTTGTTGCCGGCCTCGGCGCTCGGGTCCTCACCCCGGTCGGAGCTGCACGCCCCGACGAAGACGGTCAGCACCACGAGTGCGCCGATGACACGCGACCAGTTCCTGCCCACGAGACCCCCCTTGGGTCGGCTGCGCCCCGGCCTTCCCGGAATCTGACGAGCCGTCACAAACGACCGTAGCGCGTCGCTCACACCGCGGGAGCGTCGACCGGCGGGGTTTCCGCGGCGGGCGCCACGGCCGTGCGGCGGTCGACGACGCGGGCGATTCCCTCCAGCACGCAGGCGAACAACGTCCCGTAGACCAGGGGGTTGAGCGGGGCCCGGAAGCGGCCGCTCTCGAAGCCGTCGGCGAGGAGGCAGATGAGCGAGATGGCCACGACGGTCTCGCCGACGACCAGGGCGACCACGTCGGCGGCGGTGGCCCGGCGGCGCAGAGCGCGCCGAGCGGCCCGCCCGGCCAGGGCCAGCACCAGCAGGACGCCGGCCACGAAGGCGCGCTGGTAGTCGGCGAGCATGGGGTAGACGTGGGGGTACAGGGCGAAGGCGTGGCCCCGGAGCTGGACCACCGCGTAGACCCGGTCGAGCGCGCCGGCCGCCCCGCCGTCGAGGTCGCCCATGTCCGTGTCCATGAGCGGGTTGGACACGAAGTTCATGGCGTTGGCGCCGACCGAGCGGGCGTACCAGCCCGGGTGGTGGCGGATGGCCACCAGCGCGTCGTGCCCCTCCTGCTGGTAGATGGGCACGTAGCAGGCGTAGTTGAAGTTGACGTTGGGCCAGGCGCTGTGCTCGGGCTTGGTCGGCCGGTCGAGGACCCCGGTCCCGAAGTGGGCGTCGCAGGGCGGGACGTGGGGCGCGTAGTCCTTGTACTGCGAGAACGGTCGGACGCGGGCGGCCTCGCTGAGCGTGCCGTCGTCGACCATGCGGTTGACCTCGTCCGGCCCTAGGGGGATGAGCGCCACCCGGGCCAGGTTCATCCCGCTCCAACTGCTGAGGCTGAACGTGCCGAACCGGACCTCGTTCTTGAGCATGAACGCCCCGATGAGGGCGAACGGCGCCAGGCAGGCGGCCACCAGGCGGCGCCGGGGCAGCGGCGGCGGGCGGACGACGACGACCGTGGCCACCACCAGGGCCAGCCACAGGGGGTGGAACATGGCCCGGGTGAGCACCAGGACCGTGCCGCTGGTCAGCACCAGCGCCAGGCGCCTCCCGCTCGGGCGGCGGGCGTAGAACGCCACCGACCACACGACGGCCATGAGCAGGGGAACGGCGAAGGCCTCGTTCGAGACCACGGTCTCGAAGCCGATGAGGTAGGGGTCGCAGAACACGAGGAGGGCGGTGGCGACCGCCACCCACGGGCGCGCGCCGACCATGCGCACCACCGAGTAGAGGGCGAGGGCGGCCCCGATGCCGGCGGCCATGAAGATCAACTGGAACGAGAGGGCGTCGCGGATGGGAGACCAGGCCAGGACGGCGCCCACGGCGAAGTCGAACAGCGGGGGCACGACGTGGACGTCCCACAGCGCGGTGAAGGGGTGGTGGCGGAGGACCTCGGGGTCGATCAGGTGCCACATGGAGGGCGGGTAGATCTGGCTGGCGTGGAACCGGTCGCCGGTCACGAGCACGGCGACGCGCGCGAGGAGGGTGCCGGCCACCACGACGGCCGGAGGTCCCCACGCTTGCGACCGGAGCTTGCGCATCCGCCGGCGAACCCCTTCTCTCTCCCCCTAGCGCCGGCGAGCGTAGCGGCTACGGAGCGCGGCCAGGGGACCGCGAGAGAGCGTCCTCGACCGCGGACACCACCTCGTCCGGCGTGCGGCCGTCGGTGTCGACCACGGCGTCGGCCACGGCCCGGAACTCGGGCTCCCGCCGGCGGTCGAGGGCGGCGATGGCGGCGGTCTCGTCTGGGCCCAGGTCCCGGCGCCAGCCACCGTCCGCGTCATGGCGGTCGCCGGCCATGCGGCGGGCGAGGACCGCGGGCGGGGCGGTGAGCACGACCACGACGACGTCGGCGCCGGCGCCGGTGAGGGCCGCCCGGCACCCGGGGTCGTCGACCACGCTGGCGGCGGCGGCGACGACCGACGGGGACGGGTCGGCCAGGGCGGCGAGGAGGTCGTGGGCCTCCCAGCGGTGGAGGGCGTCGACCCCCTCGGCGTCGGCCAACTGGCGGCCGGTGATGCCCCGGGCCGCGGTGAGGTCGGCGTCGCTGTCCCGCCAGGGCCAGCCCCGCCGGGCCGCCAGGGCGCGGGCGACGGTGGTCTTCCCCACGGCCATCGGCCCCAGGACCACGACGTGACGTGCGGGCATGCCCGGTAGGATCTACCACCTGATGTCGGTGGGCAATCACTGGGAGCGCGGGCGGACCGCGGCGATCATCCCGGCCTGGAACGAGGCCGCCACGGTCGGGGCGGTCGTCTACGCCGCGCTCGACGCCCGGCTGGTCGACGAGGTCATCGTGGTCGACAACGCCTCGACCGACGCCACCGCGGCCGAGGCCGCGGCCCACGGCGCCCGGGTGGTGTCCGAGCCGGTGCCGGGCAAGGGCCAGGCGATGCGGGCCGGCGTCGCCGCCGCCGGCGACGCGGCGGTGGTGGTGTTCCTGGACGCCGACCTGGTGGGCCTGCGCCCCGACCACGTGGACGCCCTGGTGGCGACCGTGGCGTCCGGCCGGGCGGCGATGGCCTGCGGGCTGTTCGACCGGGGGCCGGTGGCCAACCCGATCTTCCTGGCCAGCCTCCCGGTCCTCACGGGCCAGCGAGCCCTGCGCCGCGAGCTGTTCGACGCCCTGGACGCGGCGGACATCGCCGGCTACCGGGTGGAGGCGGCGCTCAACAGCCTGGTCGCCCAGCGCAACCTGGTGCGCCACGACGAGGTCCTCGACGGCCTGTGGCACCGCACCAAGGAGGAGAAGCTGGCCAACCCGGTCATCGGCCACGCCACCAAGCTGGCCATGCTGGCCACGGCCTGCTGGAGCTACCTCCGCTTCGCCATCGCCCGCCGGGTCCTCCAGCCCACGGGCTGACCGCCGTCAGCGGGGTCGGTGGTATCGATTTGATACCATGGACAGGTGGCCATGACGCTCCGCCTCTCAGATGAAGAGCAGGCAGCCCTTCGCGAGCGCGCCCGCCACGAGAAGATCTCCATGCAGGAGGCGGCCCGCCGCGCTGTGCGCGACTACATCGCCCGCGGGGAGCACCGCGAGCGGGTCTCGGCGGCGGCGCAACGCGTCAT
>DATFRN010000345.1:0-5158 GCA_035263165.1 Acidimicrobiales bacterium
TTCTCCTTGAGCTGGGCCTTGGCCCGGGCGTACTTGTTCACCGCGGTGGTGAGGGCCGCCTTGAAGCCCTCCTCGTGGGTGCCGCCCTCGACGGTGTTGATGCCGTTGGCGAAGCTGTGGATGCCGTCGGTGTTGAAGCCGCTGTTCCACTGGAACGCCACCTCGACCTCGGACGTCTCGTCCTCGTCGGCGTAGTAGCCGACCTTGGGGAACAGGCTCTCCTTGGTCTTGTTCACGTGCTTGACGAAGTCGACGATGCCGCCGGCGTACTTGAAGGTGACGGTCTCGTTGTCGTGGCCCGGGCGCTCGTCCCGGAAGCGGATCTCGAGGCCCTTGTTGAGGAACGCCATCATCTGGAGGCGCTCGAGGATGGTGCGGGCCGAGAACTCGACCGTCTCGAACACGGTGTCGTCGGGCCAGAACGTCACGGTCGTGCCGTGGCGGGGCCCGGAGCGGCCGTTGCGGGGGGCCTCGCCGGTCACCTTCAGCTTGCCCTGGGGCTCGCCGCCGTTGGCGAAGACCATCGTGTGGCGCTTGCCGCTCTGGTCGACCTCGACCACCAGCCGGCGGGACAGGGCGTTGACGACGGACACGCCGACGCCGTGGAGTCCGCCGGACACCTTGTAGCCGTCGCCCCCGAACTTGCCCCCGCCGTGCAGCTTGGTGAGGGCGATCTCGACGCCGGACAGCTTGTACTGGGGGTTGATGTCGGTGGGGATGCCCCGGCCGTTGTCGATGACCCGGCACCCGCCGTCGGCCAGCAGGATGACGTCGATGCGGTCGCAGAAGCCCGCCATGGCCTCGTCGACCGAGTTGTCGACGACCTCCCACACACAGTGGTGGAGCCCCGTGGGGCCGGTCGAACCGATGTACATGCCCGGTCGCTTGCGGACCGGCTCGAGGCCCTCGAGGACCTGCATGTCCTTGGCCCCGTACGACGTGCTTCCTTGCGGCAAGGCGCGCCCTTCCGTCAGGTTGAATCCCAAGAGCGGATCACCGGCGCCCGAGCGGCTTTGGCCTGGTCAGACCCGCTAATCACAACGAAGCAAGTCTACCAGAGGGGTGGGCGATTCCCGACCATCCCCGAGGGGTCCGGCGGCGCCGTGATCAGGGCGTACGACCGGAGCGCCGCGGCGGTCGCGGACCGCGGCTGCGGCGCTCCACCCTGACCTCGATCCGTGCGATGTGCCGGTCGCCGGCCAGCTCGGCCAGCCGGGCCACGAGCTGGGGCTCGAGGAAGCGCACGTGGGTGGTCAGGGCGGGCTCGTCACAGCTGACGACCAGCCGGTCCCCGTCGATGGCGACGGGACGGGTGCGGGCCGCCATGGCGTCGCCGACGACCTCGTTCCACCGCTCGAACACGACCTCGACCCCGGCCCGGGACGGCGTCCCCAGGCGGCCGAGCACCCGGTCGATCGTGTCGCCCACCCGCACGGGCGGCGTCGTGCCGGAGGGGAGCAGCCGCCATGCCATCTCTCGATGGTACGCCACCTGCAACGGCAGACGGGGCCTTCCTAACCCTCGATCACCCCGGCCCTCAGCCGCACGGTGCGATCGGGCCGCGTCCCCGAAGGCAGGCTCCCGGCGGTGGTGAGCAACGTCTGCCCGTCGGGGAGCTGAGACAGCAGCGCAGCACTCCGCTCCGGATCCAGCTCGCTGAAGACGTCATCGAGCAACAACACCGGCGCCGACCCGGTCGCCTCGGTGACGACGTGGTGGGTCGCCAGCCGCAACGCCAGGGCCAGCGACCGCTGCTCCCCCTGGCTCGCCTGCGTCCGCGCCGGCCCGTCCCCGATCGCCAGCACCACCTCGTCCCGGTGCGGCCCCACGGTCGACACGCCGCGCCGCACGTCGTCGCGCCGGGCGGCGACCAGCGCGGCCGCGAGAGACGCCTGCAGCTCCCCGTCCGACCGCCAGGCCGCCTCGTAGCGGGCCGTGACCTCCGCCGGGCGGCGGACCAGGGCGTCGTACGTCGCCGCCAGGGGCGGGCGGAGGCGGTCCAGCAGGTCCAGCCGGGCGGCGACCAGCGCGGCGCCCGCCTCGGCCAGCTTGGCGTCCCACACGTCGAGCGTGAACGCGGCCGTCTCGTCCAGCCGCCCCGCCGCCGAGCGCAGCAGCGCGTTGCGCTGGCGCAGGACCTTGTCCACGTCCGCCCGCAGGGCGTCGTTGCGGGGCGCCAGGCTGACCAGCGCGTCGTCGAGCAGCCGCCGGCGCTCGGCGGGCCCGTCCTTGACGATGGCCAGGTCGTCCGGCGTGAACACCGTGACCCGCAGCGAGCCCAGCAGGTCCCGGGCCCGGCGCAGCGGCTGGCGGTTGACCAGCACCCGGTTGCGCCCGTTGGGCTGCAGCTGCGCCTCGATCAGCAGCTCCCGGCCGTCCCGCTCGGCCAGCGCCCGCACCACGGCGAACGGTGCGCTCCGCCGCACCAGCGCGTCGGTCGGCGCGCCGCGGAACGACGCCAGCGTCGCCAGCCAGCCGAGCGCCTCCAGCAGGTTGGTCTTGCCCTCCCCGTTGGCGCCGACCACGGCGGTCAGCCCCGGGGCCAGGTCGAGCTGGGCGGCGGTGTAGTTGCGGAAGTCGGTCAGCCAGAGCGTGCGGACCAGCACCGGCGGCGCCCGGTCAGCTCACCCGCACGGGCATGAGCAGGTACAGGAACTCGGGGTGCTCGGGGCTGCGGGCCAGGGCGGGCTTGAGCGAGTCGACGGTCTCGATCAGCACCTCGTCGCCCGACAGCACCTCGATCCCCTGCAGCAGGTAGTCGGGGTTGAACGCCACCTCGAGCTCGGTGCCCTCGTACTTGGCGTCGAGCGACTCGTAGGCCTGGCCCACGTCGTGGGTCACGGCCTTGAGGTCGAGCCCGTCGCTGGTCATCGCGAGCCGCACCGGCGTCGCCTCCCGCGCCAGCAGCTTGACCCGGCGCAGCGCCTCGAGCAGCGCCTCCCGGCTGACGGTCAGCCGGTTGGGATGCGCCGTGGGGATGAGCCCCCGGTAGTTCGGGAAGTCGCCTTCGATGAGCATGGTCGTGAGCCGCACCGGGCCGGCCTCGAAGCTGGCGTCCCGCTCCCCCAGCCGCAGCGTGAGCGAGTCGACGCCGGTCAGCACCCGGGTGAGGTCGTTGAGCGCCCGGGACGGCACCAGCACCGACTGGCCCTCGCCCAGGAAGTTCTGCCCCGGCAGGTCCCGCACGGCCAGGCGGTAGGAGTCGGTGGCCACCAGGCGCAGCCCGTCGGCCTCCGCCGCCACCAGCACGCCGGTCAGGATCGGGCGGGCGTCGTCGCCCGACGCCGCCGGCACCACCTGGCGCAGCGCCGCCCCGAGCTCGCCGGCGTCGAGCGTGACCGCGTCGCCCGTCGGCGCCGGCACCCGGGGGAACTCGTCGGTGGGGAACACCCGCAGCGTGAACTCGGAGCGGCCGGCGGTGATGCGGGCCTGCTCGCCGTCCACCTCGACCTCGACGGCGCCGGGAGCCAGTGCCCGCACGACCTCCGACACCAGGCGCGACGGCAGCACGGCCACGCCGTCCTCCCGGCCCTTGACGCCCTCGGTCACGTCGACCGAGATGGTGAGCTCCAGGTCGTGCCCGGTGAGGGTCAGCGTGTCCCCGCTCAGCTCGGCCTTGATCCCGGCCAGGACCGGCAGGGCCCCGCCCCGGCTCGCCGTCGCCCGCCCGGCCGTGCCGAGCGCCTCGACGAGGACGTCTCGCTCGCATCGGAACTTCACGCCGTCGCTCTCTTTCTCTGCCTGCAAGATCGAAGTATCAGAACCAGAGGTAGCAGTAGGGGCTGTGGATTGTGGACGAGGGGCCGTCCACCCAGGTCACGGGCCCGATGGCCGTCCCCGTGCTGTCCCCAGGCTCCCACAGCCGCGACCCCCTGCGCGTGATGCGGATGGGGACGATCGCCCCGCCGTCCACCACCGCCGGGGCCCGGTCCACAGCCGGTCCCCCGACTTGTCCACCGGAGGCCTGCCGGGCCGGCCGCGCCTGTGGGCGGCCCGCGTCAGTCACCCTGGCGGACCGCCTTCATGAGCCGGGTCACCTGGTCGTAGATCTGGCGGTCCTTGGACATGAGGGCGCCGATCTTCTCCACCGCGTGGATGACCGTGGTGTGGTCCCGCCCGCCGAACTCGCGGGCGATGTTGGGGTACGACAGCTCGGTCAGCTCGCGCATGACGTACATGGCGATCTGGCGGGCCGTGACCAGCGGCCGCTGCCGGTGCTTGCTCTTCAGCTCGTCGACGGTGAACCCGAACTGGGCGGCCGCCTCCTCCATGATGAGCGATGGGGTGATGGGCCGGGGCTGGCTCTCGCTGAGCAGGTCGGCGAGCACCTGGGTGGCCCGGTCGACCGTGATGGGCTCGTGGGTGAGGCTGGCGAACGCCGACACCCGGATGAGCGCCCCCTCCAGCACCCGGATGTTGTCCTTGATGTTGGCGGCGATGAACTCCAGCACCTCGGGCGGGATGCGGGCGGTCTCCAGCTCGGCCTTCTTGCGCAGGATGGCCAGGCGGGTCTCGAGCTCGGGGGGCTGGATGTCGGTGAGCAGGCCCTGCTGGAACCGGCTGCGCAGGCGGTCCTCGAAGCCGATCTGGTCGGGGGCCCGGTCGGAGGACAGGACGATCTGGCGGTTGGTCTGGTGCAGGTGGTTGAAGGTGTGGAAGAACTCCTCCAGCGTCTCCTGCTTGCCCTGGAAGAACTGCACGTCGTCGACCAGCAGCACGTCGATGTCCCGGTAGCGGCGCTTGAAGGCGTCCCGGGTGTCGGAGTGCATGGAGTCGATGAACTCGTTGAGGAAGGTCTCGGACGTGACGTAACGGACCCGGTAGGCCGGGTAGTTGTCGTTCACGTAGCTGGCGATGGCCTGGAGCAGGTGGGTCTTGCCCAGGCCGGCGTCGCCGTAGATGAACAGGGGGTTCCAGCGGCGGGCCGGCATCTCGGCCACCGACTGGGCGGCGGCGTGGGCGAAGCGGTTGGACCCGCCGATCACGAAGTTCTCGAATGTGTAGCGGGGGTTGAGCTCGATGTCGCCCACCGGAGTGGGTAGATCCCGCTCCCGAGCGGGCCGGTCGAGCGGGCCGCCGTTGCCGCCCGGCGCCGCCGCCGGCATCGCCACGGGCGGCGTGCTGCCGGAGGGAGCCGACGCGATCCTGCCCGTCGAGC
>DATFRN010000346.1:0-4228 GCA_035263165.1 Acidimicrobiales bacterium
GGGGGCACCACGGTCGGCATCCTCCCCGGCACCAGCCGGGCCGAGGCCAACCCCTACGTCACGGTGGCCGTGCCCACCGGCCTGGGCGAGACCCGCAACGCCCTGGTGGTCATGGACGCCGACGCCGTCATCGCCCTGGCCGGCGCCTACGGCACGCTGTCGGAGGTGGCCCACGCGCTGCTGGCCGGCACCCGGGTCGTGGCGCTCGGCGAGGGCGCCTGGGCGATCTCGGGCGCGGTCCCGGCCGCCAGCGCGGCCGAGGCGGTGGACCTGGCGTTGGTCGGATAAGCGGTCAGCCGGCGGCGCAGGACGCCACGTTGACGGGGGCGCCGCCGGTGCCGCCGGTGATGCGGGCGCCGTCGTGACTGTCGGCCCAGCGGCGGAAGGCGTCGCGCAGCTCGCCGGTCTCCTTGGCGTCGTCACCGACGACCGTCAGCGAGGTGCACGGCCGCGGGCCGTCCTTCCAGGCCACGGCCCAGTCGCCGCCCCAGCCCTCGGCGGCGGTGGCGGCGTCGTCCCGGGGGATCCCGCTCTCCAGCGTCTCCTGGATGAGCAGCTCGCCGGCCACGCCCTGCTTGATCACCGTGCCGGGCACCCGGGGATGGGGCACCGGCAGCGAGCCCTCCCGGTCGGCGAAGCGGTCGGGGTCGAGGACCTGCTCGCTGGTGTGGGGCGGGTCGCCGAACGCCCGGCCCAGGCTGGCCTTGCCGCCCCGGCGGACCACGTCGTCGACCAGCACCTCGCCGAAGCTGTAGGGGGCGCCGATGAGGTCGACCAGCACCAGCGGGACCTTGCGCAGGTCGAGCCCGGCGCCGATCTGCAGCTCCTCGGCCGCCGCGTCCCGCTTGTCGGCCTCGCTCAGCGACGACCGGTAGGCGTTCTCGACCCGGCGGGCGTCGCCCTCGGCCAGGGCGCTGAAGCCGAACGACACCTCGTCGTCGGCGTCGTCGTACTGCGGGCGGTCGAGGTCGAACCACTGGTCGTCGAGGGCGTGGGTCAGCTCGTGGGCGATCGTGGTGCGCACGTAGGGGGTGAGCGCCGCACCCCGCACGACCAGGGCCTTCGTCTCGGGGTCGTAGAAGCCGACCACCCCCGCGCCGAGCAGCGAGCGCATGGCTGCCACCAGGTCGACACCCGGGTCGACCAGGCCCAGGCCCTTCATCAGCACCTCGTCCTTGCGCATGTCGGCGGCGTCGTCGTCGAAGTCCTTCAGCAGCCGGTCCTGGAACTGGCCCTCGCCCAGCAGCTGGACCGTGACCGGGTGCTTGAACTTCAGCCCCCGCTCGTGCTCCACGAACCCGCTGATGTCGGCCACGGCCCTCTCGATGGAGGCCCGGTCGGCCGGCGCGGGGGAGGTGGTCGGCGCCGGGCTGCCGCGGTGGGCGCCGCCGCCGGTGGCCAGCACGGCCGACGCCACCAGGCCCACGATGACCAGCAGGCCGAGCGCCGCCAGGGCCCAGCGGCGGCCCCGCGACCGGGACCCGTCGCCGGGGTCGCCGGGGGTCGGCGGGGGCGGGGGCGGCGGCAGGTACGGCCGGCGGGCCGGCGCACCGGGCGGCGGCGGCAGCCAGGGCGGCCGCTGCTCGACCGGTGGCGGGGGCAGATCCGACATGGCCACCAGCACCGTACCTGCCCCGCCCGGTGTATCCGACCCGGGGTGGGGCGGGTAGGTCCCGAGCATGCCGGACACCCCTGAACGCCGTGAGCGAGCCCAACGAGTGACCCGCCGCCGATGACCCGCGTCTCCCGCGTCCTGCCGCCCGAGCCCGTCCGCTCGCTCGACGCCTACGCCGCCGCCGGCGGCGGCCGGGCGCTCGACGCCGCCCGCCGCATCGAGCCCGCGGCCGTGATCGCCGAGGTCGAGGCGGCCGGCCTGCGGGGCCGGGGCGGCGCCGGCTTCCCCACCGGCACCAAGTGGCGCACGATCGCCGCCAACCGCTCCCCCGAGCCCGAGCTGCCCACCACGGTGGTGGTCAACGGCGCCGAGGGCGAGCCCGGCACCTACAAGGACCGCGCCATCCTGCTCGCCGACCCCTACCGGGTGCTGGAGGGCGCGCTGGTCGCCGCCCGGGCCGTCGGCGCCACCGACGTGGTCGTGGCGCTGAAGGACGGCGAGCCGGCGGTGGCCGAGCGGGTGTCGGCCGCCGTGGCCGAGATGGAGGCCGCCGGCTGGCTGGGCGGCGCGCCGGTCGAGGTGCTCCTCGGGCCCCGCCACTACCTGTACGGCGAGGAGACCGCCCTGCTGGAGGTGGTCGACGGCCGCATGCCCTTCCCGCGCATCGCCCCGCCCTACCGCCGGGGCGTGGTCGAGGTGGTCGAGGAGGACGAGGACGTCGTCGCCCACGACGGCGCCTCGGCCCACGTGGAGATGGCCGGGCCCGGCCCCGAGACCCTGGCCCCGCCCGCCCTGGTCGACAACGTCGAGACCCTGGCCAACGTGCCCGCCCTCCTGGTCGAGGGGGCCGGCTGGTTCCGCGAGATCGGCACCCGCCAGTCGCCGGGGACGATCGTGTGCACGGTCACGGGGGCCGTCCGCCACCCCGGGGTGGGCGAGGTCGCCCTCGGCACCACCGTGGGGGCCGCCATCGAGGAGGTCGGCGGCGGGCCGCTGGCGGGCGGGCCGGTCAAGGCCGTGCTCAACGGCGTCTCGGCCGCCCCGGTGCCGGCCGCCCTGCTCGACACCCCGCTCACCTACGAGGACATGGCCGCCATCGGCAGCGGTCTGGGCACGGCCAGCCTGGTCGTGGTGGCCGAGGAGACCGACATGACCGCCGTGGCCGCCGGCGTGGCCCGGTTCCTGGCGGTCGAGTCGTGCGGGCAGTGCACGCCGTGCAAGGTCGACGGCCTGGCCGTGTCCGACGCCCTCGGCCGCCTGTGCGGGCGGGGCGGCGGCCCCTACGACCTGGAGCGGGTGGTCACGGCGCTGACGACGGTGGCCGACGGCGCCCGCTGCAACCTGGCCAGCCAGCAGCAGGCGGTGGTCGGCGCCATCGTCGAGGGCTGGCCCGAGGACCTGGCCGGCCGGACCGCCCCCGGCGCCGGCGCCATCGAGCCGCTGCTGGTGGCCGAGGTCACCGGGCTGGGCGAGGGCGAGGTGGCGGTCGACGTCCGCCACCGGGCCAAGCAGCCGGACTGGTCCTACGACGAGGACTGGTCGGGCGAGTTCCCCGCATAGTCGACGACGACGGCCACCCGGGCCAGGGTCGAGTGGTTGGGGGTCGAGCGGCAGCGCAGCCGGGCGTCGAGCACCAGAAGGTCGCCGGCTGCCAGCGGCACCGGCACCGCGCCGTCGCGGCCGCCGTCGCCCACCGGGCCCAGGTGCGAGCCGGGCACCACCCACGGGCAGCCGTTCTCCAGCGTGGCGTCCGTGAGGGCGTGCCACACCGCCACGGCCGGGGCCTCGCCCCCGGGGGCGGCGCCCGCCGGCCCCCACCGCCCGCCGCCGTGCCCGGACGGCGCCACGTCGACCCGGCTGGCGACCACCTGGGCGCCGGGACCGACCAGGTCGGCCACGATGCCGGCCGCCAACTGGCGGCTCCCGACATCGAGCCGGCGGATCACCACGTACCCCTCTTCCCCCCAGGTCGAGCCCGCTCCGGACCCGGCGGCACTGACCACAGTCGCCACGACTCGCGACGCTCCCCTCAGCTACCCCGCCGAAAAACCTTAGCCAGCGCCGCCCGGCCCCGCGGGACGTCAGGCCGTCAGGCCGTCAGGCCTGACCCGGAGCCACCAGGCCCGCCTCGTAGGCGTAGATGACCGCCTGCACCCGATCGCGCAGGCCCAGCTTCATCAGGACCCGGCCGACGTGGGTCTTGACCGTGGCCTCGCCGACCACCAGGGCGGCGCCGATCTCCGCGTTGTTGCGCCCGAGGCCGATGAGCTCGAGCACCTCGTGCTCGCGGGGCGTGAGCCGGTCGAGGTCGGCGGGGCGCCCGGCGTCGGGGGTCGGGCGGGCGGCGAAGTCGGCGATGAGGCGGCGGGTCACCGACGGGGCCAGCAGCGCCTCGCCGGCCGCCACGACCCGGACGGCGTGGACCAGGTCCTCCCGGCGGACGTCCTTGAGCAGGAAGCCGCTGGCCCCGGCCCGGAGGGCGGCGTAGACGTACTCGTCGAGGTCGAACGTCGTGAGGATCACGACCTTCACGGGGTCGGCCACGTCGGGGCCGGCCAGCCGGCGGGTGGCCTCGATGCCGTCGAGGCGGGGCATGCGCACGTCCATGAGCAC
>DATFRN010000347.1:0-11034 GCA_035263165.1 Acidimicrobiales bacterium
CAGGTCGACCGGCTCCTGCTCGATGGGCCGGGTCTGGTCGAGCCGGGCCAGCAGCAGCAGGTCCTCGACCAGCACCTTCATCCGCTCGGACTCCTGCTCGATGCGGCGCAGGATCACCGGCAGGTCGACCTGGGCGTCGGGCCCCATGCGGAACAGCTCGGCGAACCCCTGGATCGAGGTCAGGGGGGTGCGCAGCTCGTGGGAGGCGTCGGCCAGGAACTGGCGCAGCCGCTGCTCGGTGGCGTCCCGCTCGGCGAAGGCGTCCTGGAGGTCGTCGAGCATGGTGTTGAACGCCACGCCCAGCTGCCCCACCTCGGTGTGGCTGTCGGTGGCGTCCACCCGCTCGCCCAGGTCGCCGGCGCTGATCGACCGGGCCGTGGTCGCCATCCGCTCCAGCGGGCTCAGGCCCCGGCGCAGGATCAACCACGCCCCCGAGGCCACCACCATGAGCAGGCCCACCGAGGTCACGGCCTCGATGAGGACCAGGCGGTCGAGCGACCGCTCGACCTCGGTGGTCGGCACCGCGGTCACGACCTGGCCGATCCCGTTCGGGGGCCTCGACACCACCACCCGCCACTGGGCCGACCCCTCGGTCGAGCCCACGGTGAACGGGCGATGGTGGTCGCTCACGTCGTCGGGCAGGTCCGGGATCTCGTCGGCGCCGCCCAGCGAGAGCGGCACGGGGTCCCGGCCGGGGCGGCGCAGCTCGGCGTAGGTCCCCGACGGCAGGACGGTCGGCCCGCCCCTCGGACCCGGTCGGGGGAGGAAGTGGCCTTCGGCCTCGTCCTCCAGCGCGCCGGTCACCAGCGGGATCGACGCCTGGATCTGCTCGTCGAGGCGGTCCCGCTGGGAGCGCGCGTAGAGCCGGTAGGTGGCGAAGCCGAAGAAGCCGAGCCCGACCGCCGTGAGCAGGACGAGAGCGAGGGTAAGCCGCGACCTGAGCGTCACTCGCCCCCATCCTGCACCATCACGCCGCGAGGACGCGAGACCGGCGCCGGAAGAGGACACGGTCGAGGAGCAGGAACTGGAGGACCCAGAGGGAGCCGAAGACGGTGACGTTGGCCGCCAGGACGGCGGCGGTGCGGGCGGGGGAGCCGGCACCGTGGGCGTCGGCCACCCGGGCGACCCACGACACCGCGGCGGTCGACAGCACGAGGGCGGTCAGCGACATGGCCACGAACGGGACCACCTCGGCGGCCAGCGAGGTGCGGCCCCGCAGACCCCACACCCAGCGCCGGTTGAGCACGAAGCTGGGCGTGATGCCGGCCAGCGTCGCCATCACGTTGGCCCAGCCCGCGGGCACGGCGTTGGTGGAGACCAGCACGGCCAGGACGGTCAGGCTGGTCACCGTGGCCACCACCGACACGCCGGCGTAGCGGACGACCTGGCGCAGGCGGCGCCGGTCGGGGAGCCGGCCGAGCGCCAGCGAGCGCAGGAACACGAACCGGGCCAGGCTCCCGCCGGCGCTGGCCGCGGTGACGGCCGCCACCCGGGCACCGGGCGACGTCACGCCGGCCACGGCCAGCGCTGCGAGGGCGCCGAGGGCCAGCGCCAGGGGGACGACGCCGGCGAACGCGCCCAGTGCGAGGTCGCGGGCCCGACCGGCCCGCCCCCGCAGGGAGAAGGTGAGGCGGCGGTTGGCCGCGGTGTTGGCCACCGCGCAGGCGGCCATGGCCAGGACGACCGCCGGCACGGGACCGAGGGGCCCGTCCAGCAGCGCGAACAGCGAACCGAACAGCACGGTGCTGACCACGCCGATCGAGGCGAACCGGACCAGCTGGCTGGCCAGCCCGTCGGCGGTGGGGGCTTCCGCCGACGGGCCGGCACTCACGCGGCGGGGCCCTAGGAGCATGCGCGTACCGTGCACGTCGTCGCCGCCGCCGCGGTCTGTGTTCCCCGCTCTTGCTGCTTCGCAGCGGGCCGCTCGGGCCACGGCTGCGCCTCTCGGCGCAGCCTCTCGGGGGAGCATCACCCGGCCGCGCCAGAGGCGGCCGAGCATGCGGGCGACGCCGCGGAGATCGTCGCCGGCGGTGCGCACGACGTCGACGCGGGAGTCGGGGTCGTCGACCCAGTCGACCGGCACCTCGTGGATGCGCAGGCCGTTGGCCTCGGCCACCACGAGCAGCTCGGTGTCGAAGAACCAGGCGTCGTCCTCGACCAGCGGCAGCAGGGTCTTGGCCGCGTCCGCCCGCGCCGCCTTGAAGCCGCACTGGGCGTCGGAGAACCCGGCGTGCAGCACGGTGCGGAGCAGGACGTTGTAGCAGCGCGAGATGGCCTCGCGCCGGGGACCCCGCACGACTCGGGACCCCGGCGCGAGGCGCGATCCGATGGCCACGTCGCTGTGGCCCGACAGCAGCGGGGCCACCAGCGGCAGGAGGGCGTTCAGGTCGGTGGACAGGTCGACGTCCATGTAGGCGACCACCTGGGCCTCGCTGGCCGACCAGGTGGCCCGCAGCGCCCGCCCCCGGCCCTTGCGGTCGAGGTGGACGGCCCGCACGCCGCCGAGCTCGGAGGCCAGCCGGCAGGCGATGGGCCAGGTGCGGTCGGTCGAGGCGTTGTCGGCGATCGTCACGACCCAGTCGAGCGGGAAGCGGTCGCACAGGTAGTCGTGGAGGCGGCGGACCGACGCCTCGAGGTCGGCCTCCTCGTTGTAGACGGGCACGACGACCTCCACGGCCGGGGACCGCCGCCGCGTGTGCGGCTCGATCAACAGCACGGCGGCGGCCTCGGCGGTGGGCATGACCACACGATCCGGCCGCGATCTCCGGACCGGCTGCGAGCTTGCTTGGAGGTTGCTGGGAACCCTCCAGGTGGCCGTACCCCGTCGGTACGGTGGCACCATGCCCGACGCCGCCCGCAAGCCGCTCGTCCTCGTCGTGGACGACGAGGAGCACATCACGGAGCTGGTGGCGATGGGGCTGGGCTACAACGGCTTCGAGGTCGAGCGGCAGGCCACCGGCCGCGCCGCGCTGGCCGCCATCGAGGCCCGGCGGCCCGATCTGGTGGTGTTGGACGTGATGCTGCCCGACCTCGACGGCTTCGAGGTGGCCCGGCGGGTGCGCCAGGCCGAGGGGGCCGGCGCCCGGGTGCCGATCATCTTCCTCACGGCCAAGGACGCCACCACCGACAAGGTCGAGGGCCTGCGGCTCGGCAGCGACGACTACGTGACCAAGCCGTTCTCCATCGAGGAGCTGATCGAGCGGGTCAAGGCCGTGCTGCGGCGCTCGTCGGGCCACGGGCCGGGCGAGCGCAAGCTGGTCTACGCCGACCTCGAGCTGGACGAGGACACCCGGGACGTGTGGCGGGCCGGGCGGCTGGTCGACCTGACGCCCACCGAGTACCGGCTGCTCCACTACCTGTTGGACAACCCGAGGCGGGTGCTGACCCGGGACCAGATCCTGCGGGCCGTGTGGGAGTACGACTTCGCCGGCAACGCCTCGGTGCTCGAGACCTACATCAGCTACCTGCGCCAGAAGGTCGACACGGTCGACCCGCCGCTGATCCACACGGTGCGGGGCGTGGGATACAGCCTGCGGCTGCCCCCCGAGCACCAGCGCGCGGAGGCCTGATCCCAGCGACCTCCCAGCCGCCGCCCAGCGGCTTCGGCGGCGGGCCGGGCACGGTACCGGGCCATGACCGACACCCACGACCCGCTGCGCTCCCTCGGGCGGCGCCGGGCGCTCCAGCTGCTCGGCGGCGCCGGGCTGGCGGCCCTCGCCGCCTGCGCCGGCCGCTCCGGCGACGGCGCCGCCACCGCCACCACCGAGTCGACCGTGCCGGCCGCCGGCCCCGGCGGCGGTGCCCCGCCCGGCGGCGGTTCGTCGGGATCGTCCGCCGACGGCGCCATCCCCACCGAGACCGCCGGCCCCTACCCGGGCGACGGGTCCAACGGCCCGGACGTGCTCGACGACGCCGGCATCGTCCGCCGCGACATCACGACCGGCTACGGCTCGTCGTCCGGCGTCGCCGAGGGCGTGCCGCTCACGATCGAGCTGGCGATCGTCGACGCCGACGGCGGCGACCCCCGCCCCGGCGCCGCCGTGTACGTGTGGCACTGCGACCGGGGTGGCGGCTACTCGCAGTACGGCGACCTGCAGGGCGAGAACTACCTGCGGGGCGTGCAGGCCGCCGGCGACGACGGCGTGGTCCGCTTCACCAGCATCTTCCCCGCCGCCTACTCGGGCCGCTGGCCCCACATCCACTTCGAGGTCTACGACGACGTCGACGCCGCCACCGGCGGGGGGTCGCCCCTCGCCACCTCCCAGGTCGCCCTGCCCGAGGACACCTGCGACGCCGTCTACGCCACCGACGGCTACGAGCAGAGCGTGACCAACATGGCCCGCACGTCGCTGGACAGCGACATGGTGTTCGGCGACGACGGCGCCGCCCACCAGCTGGCCACGATGTCGGGCTCGGTGGCCGGCGGCCTCACCGCCCGGCTCGAGGTGCCGGTGTGATGGATGTCACAGTGGTCACAGCGCTCTCTGAGGAATCTCCAAGGTGAGGCGGACCGGCCTCCGAGGCGCGGGCGCCAGCGTTGCCGGCGTGCCCGTCGACGTCGACGTCCTTCCGCCGCCGCCGGTCGGCCCCCCGGCCGGTGTCGCCGAGGCTCCGCGTGCCCCGGCGCCGCCGGTTGCGACCCGGTGGCGCGTGCCGGGTCGGCTCCTGCGCGGACGGTCGCAGGAGCCGGCCTGGTCACGTCCCGCCGTCGTCGGGCTCCTCCTCGGCACCGCCGTCCTCTATCTCTGGGGCCTCGGTGCCTCGGGCTGGGCCAACGCCTACTACTCGGCCGCCGCCCAGGCCGCCACGCAGAGCTGGAAGGCCTTCCTGTTCGGCTCGTTCGACTCCGGGAACGCCATCACGGTCGACAAGTCGCCCCTGTTCCTGTGGGCGATGGGTCTGTCGGCGAGGATCTTCGGGGTCAACGCCTGGGCGATCCTCGTGCCCCAGGCGCTGGAGGGCGTCGCCACGGTCGGGGTGCTGTACCTGGCCGTGCGGCGCTGGTTCGGGCCGGCCGCGGGGCTGATGGCGGGTGCTGTCGTCGCCATCACCCCCGTGGCCGCGCTCATGTTCCGCTTCAACAACCCGGACGCCGCCCTGGTGCTGCTGCTGACGCTGGGCGCCTACGCCGCCGTGCGGGCCATCGAGGCCGGGGGCACCCGCTGGGTCGTCCTCACCGGCGTGTGCGTCGGCCTCGGCTTCCTGGCCAAGATGCTCCAGGCCTTCCTGGTCGTACCCGGGTTCGGCCTCGCCTTCCTGGTGGCCGCGCCCGGTCCGCTGCGGGTGCGGGTGCGCCAGCTGGCGCTGGCCGGCGCGGCCCTGGTCGCCTCGGCGGGCTGGTGGGTGGCGCTGGTGACGCTGTGGCCGGCGTCGTCGCGGCCCTACATCGGCGGGTCGCAGGACAACAGCCTGGCCAACCTCATCTTCGGCTACAACGGCTTCGGCCGCCTGACCGGGAACGAGGCCGGCAGCGTCGGCGGCGGTCCCGTGAACACCGCGGGCCGGTGGGGCGCCACCGGGCTGACCCGCATGTTCAACGACCTCTTCGGCGGCCAGATCTCCTGGCTGCTGCCCGCAGCCCTGATCCTCGGCGCCGCCCTGCTCGTGAGCACGTGGCGTGCGCCCCGCACGGACCGGACCCGCGCCGCCGCACTGGTGTGGGGCGGCTGGCTGGTCGTGACCGGCCTGGCCTTGAGCCTGGGCCAGGGGATCATCCACGAGTACTACACGGTGGCCCTGGCCCCGCCCATGGGCGCGCTGATCGGCATCGGCGCCGTCCACCTGTGGCACCGGCGGGAGCTGCTCGCCGCCCGCGCCGCGCTGGCGGGCGCGGTGGCGGTCACCGCCTGGTGGGCCAGCGTGCTGCTGTCCCGCACCCCCGACTGGCACCCCGCGCTCGCCCCGCTCGTCGTGGCGGGCGGCCTGGCGGCGGCCATCGGGCTCCTCCTCCCTCCGGCCGGGCACCCATGGCCCCTCACCACCGCCGCTGCGGTGCTCGGTCTCGTGGTGGCGGTCGCCGGCCCGGCTGCGTCGAGCTGGGCGACCGCCGCCACACCCCACTCCGGCGCCATCCCCCTGGCCGGGCCGACCGTCGCCGGTGCGGGCTTCCGCCTGCCCGGCGGCGGTGCCGCCCCGTTCGGGCCGGGGGGCGCCGGCGGCCCCGGCGGCCAGGCGTCCCCCGGCGGGCAGGCCCCCTTCAGCCTCCCCTTCCCCAACGGCGGCGGTGCGGGCGGCTTCGCCGGCCGGGGGCCGGGGGGCGCCGGCGGCTTGGGCACCATCCTGCGGGCCAGCGAGCCCGACGCCGACCTGGTCGCGACGCTCGCCGACGGCGCCGAGGGCTACCGGTGGGCGGCGGCCACGATCTCGGCCAACCGGGCCGCGGGCTACCAGCTGGCCACGGGCGACCCGGTCATGGCCATCGGCGGCTTCAACGGCACCGACCCGTCGCCGACGCTGGCCGAGTTCCAGCGGTACGTGGCGGCCGGCGACATCCACTGGTTCATCGGCGAGGCCCGCACCTTCGGCCGGGCGGGGTCGGACGGCAGCGACGTCTCGCGGTGGGTGGCGGAGAACTTCCCCGCCCGCACGGTGGGCGGGGCGACCGTCTACGACCTCACGTCGACCGCAGGTGGCGGTGTGTAGCTTGTCGGCGTGGCCGGCGCCTATGACTCGCGCACCGCGCTGATCGTCGTCGACGTGCAGAACGACTTCGCCGACCCCGGCGGCAGCCTCTACGTGCGGGACGCCGAGGCGGCCGTCGAGGCGACCAACGCCGAGATCGCCGCCGCCCGCGCCGCCGGGGCCCTGGTCGTCTACACGCAGGACTGGCACCCGCCCACGACGCCCCACTTCGCCAAGGACGGCGGCACCTGGCCGGTGCACTGCGTGGGCGACAGCTGGGGCGCGGAGCTCCACCCGGGGCTGGCCGTGGCCGGCGACGCCGAGCGGGTCCGCAAGGGCACCGCCGGCGAGGACGGGTACTCGGGCTTCACCATGGTCCACCCCACCACCGGCGATACCACGCCCACCGCCCTCGACGCGCTGCTCCGGGCCCATGGCGTGGCGACGGTGGTGGTGGTCGGGCTGGCCACCGACTACTGCGTCAAGGAGACCGCGCTCGACGCCGTTCGGCTGGGGTACGACACCACCGTGGTGACCGCAGGCGTGCGACCGGTCGAGTTGGAGCCCGGCGACGGCCAGCGCGCGCTCGACGCGCTGACGGCGGCCGGCGTGGCGCTGGTGTGACGGCCGCCTCCCTCGTCACCGACCTCTACGAGCTCACCATGGCCGCGGCCTACCAGGCCGAGGGCCTGGAGCACGAGGCGACCTTCGAGCTGTTCGTGCGGCGCCTGCCGCCCGAGCGCCGGTTCCTGGTGGCGGCCGGGCTGGACGGCGCGCTGGAGGGCCTGGCGTCCTGGGCGTTCGCGCCCGACGACGTCGCCTACCTGGCCGGGCTCGACCTGTTCCCGCCGGCCTTCCTCGAGCGCCTCGACTCGCTGCGGTTCACCGGCGACGTGTGGGCGGTGCCCGAGGGCGAGGTCGTGTTCGCCGGCGAGCCGCTGGTGCGGGTGACCGCGCCGCTGGTCGAGGCCCAGCTGGTCGAGACCTGGCTGCTCAACCGGGTGGCCAGCCAGACGATGCTGGCCTCCAAGGCGGCCCGGGTGACCCTGGCCTGCGGCGACCGCAGCTTCGTCGACTTCTCCGCCCGGCGCGACCACGGGGTCGACGCCGCCCTGGCCGCGGCCCGGGCGGCCTGGATCGCCGGCGCGGCCGGCACCTCGCTGGTGGCCGCCGGGCGCCGCTGGGGCATCCCGCTGTCGGGGACGATGGCCCACTCCTTCGTGATGTCGTACCCCGATGAGCGCGATGCTTTCCGTGCCTACGCCCGGACCTTCCCCCAGGGGGTCGTGCTGCTGATCGACACCTACGACACGGTCGACGGGGCGCGGGCCGCGGCCGAGGTCGCCCACGAGCTGGCCGGCGAGGGCATCGCGGTCGGCGGGGTGCGGCTCGACTCGGGCGACCTGGGGGCCCTGGCGGTCGAGGTGCGGTCGGTGCTCGACGGGGAGGGGCTGGACGGGATCCGGATCTTCGCCTCGGGCGACCTCGACGAGCACCGCATCGCCGCGCTGGTGGCCGCGGGTGCCCCGATCGACGCGTTCGGCGTCGGGACCCAGCTGGGCACCTCCGCCGACGCCCCGACGCTGGGGGCCGTCTACAAGCTGGTCGAGGACGCGGCGGGGCCCAAGGTCAAGCTGGCCGAGGGCAAGGTCACCCAGCCGGGCCGCAAGCAGGTGTGGCGGCTGGCCGACCGGGACGTCGTGGCGCTCGACGGCGAGCCGGTCGCCGGCGGGCGACCGCTGCTGGCGCCGGTCATGGCCGGCGGCGTCCGGGATGCGCCCGAGCCGCTCGACGACATCCGGGCCCGCGGCGCCGAATCGATGGCCTGGCTGCCGCCGTCGCTGCGGTCGCTCGACCCGGTCCCGGACGGCGGTGTGCCCGGGTGGCCGGTCGAGCTGTCGCCCGGCCTCGTCGCGCTGGCCGGCCGGCTGGCGGCCACCACGGGACGGGTCACGGGGGCCCGCCCGTGAGTGGCCGGCGGCGGCTGGGCATCTTCGGTGGCACGTTCGACCCGCCCCACGTGGGCCACCTGGTGACCGCGGTCAACGTCCGCCACGAGCTGGGCCTGGACCGGGTGCTGCTGGTCGTCAACGACCAGCCGTGGCAGAAGCTCGGCACCCGCGACATCTCGGCGGCCGAGGACCGCTATGCCATGGTGGCGGCGGCCGTAGGGTCGGTGGAGGGTCTGGAGGCGAGCCGGGTGGAGATCGACCGGGGCGGCATGTCGTACACGGCGGATACCCTGGCCACCCTGCAGGCCGAGGATCCCGACCGCTCGCTGTTCGTCATCCTGGGCAGCGACGCGGCCGCCGGGCTGCCCGGCTGGGAGCGGGCCGACGAGGTCCGGGCCGGCGCCACCATCGTGGTGGTCGACCGCCCGGGCGCCCGGGAGAGCACGCCCCCGCCGGGGTGGTCGTGGGTGCGGGTGGAGGTCCCCCGGCTCGAGGTGTCGAGCACCGACCTGCGGGCCCGGGTCGCCGAGGGCCGGCCGCTCGACTACCTGCTCACGCCGGACGTGATCCAGACGATCGAGGCCCGCGGCCTCTATGGCGCCCGGATCGCCTCGTGACGACCGGCTCGGTCTCCGACGACCGCCCGGGCGCGATGCCCGACTACGGCGGCCAGGGCGAACCCGCCCCGCCCCCTCCCGACCCGGACGCCGCCGACAAGCCCGGCCCGGCCCATCTCGCGGGGTCGAAGCCCGCGGGCCGTCAGACCCCGGTCCCGTCCGCCGGGGCCTACACCGGGCCGGGGGCGGGGACGTCGGGCGGCGGGGCCTACCGCGAGGCCGCCGCCGCGGGCGGGGCCTACGCCGCCGCCCGGGCCGCCGCCGCCACCGCGCACCCGCAGCCGCACAGCCGGCGGGGCCGGGCGCGGACGCGGGGGCGGGCGGCGGTGCCGCCGCGGGTGGGCGAGGCGGCGGCGGACGCGACGCTCGCGGGCGGATCGGCCACCCGCCGGCGGCGGCTGCGGGGCCCGCGGCCCGCGCCGGCCCGAGAGCTGCGCCGCCGGCGCCACGTCGTCCTGGCCGGCATGGGGGCGCTCACGGTGGCCGGCGCGGCGCTGGCGGTCGTCGGGCTCGGCACCGTGCGCAACAGCACGGTCGGCCGCTACGCCGACACGATCGCCCCGACCGACCCCGGCTACCAGGCCTACGTCGTGCCCACGCCGACGATGGCGGCGGTCACCAGAGCCCCCGACGGCTCGCTGGCCGGCGTCACGGTCCTGGCTCTCGAGGCCGGCGACAAGGGCGGCGCGGCCATCGTCGTCCCGCCCTCGACCCTCGTGCTGCCGGCCCCGGCCGGCGCCACGCCGCCCACGCTGGCCGAGATCTACGCCGACCGGGGCGTGAACGCGACGCTGGCCGCGGTCGGCAAGACCCTCGACGTCGCGGTGCCCGACAACGTCGTGATCGACGCCGACCACTGGGCCCGCCTGGTCGCCCCGGTGGCTCCCATCGAGCTGACGATCGACCACCGGGTCGGCCGCTGGAAGGCCGGCAAGATCCGGCTGGCGGCCGACGACGTGGGCCCCTTCCTCAGCGCCCGGGCCGGCAACGAGACCGACCTCGACCGCCTCGACCGGCAGGAGCGCTTCTGGTCGGCCTGGCTGGGCCAGGTCCGCCGGGGCGGCGAGGACGCGGTGCCGGGCGAGGTCGGCACCGGACTGGGCCGCTTCGTGCGGGGCATCGCGTCCCGGTCACCCGACGTGACCGGGCTGCCGGTGGCCCGCTTCGGCCCGCGGCTGGTGCCGGACGCGCCCCAGGTGGCCCGGGTGGTGTCCGACACGGTGCCGTTCCCCGAGGCGCCGGCGCCGGGCGCCCGGGTGCGGGTGCGGCTGCTGAACGGGACCAGCGACCGGTCCCTGACGTCGGACGCCGCCCGGGCGCTGGTCGCAGCCGGCGCCGAGGTGGTGATCGTCGGCAACGCGCCGACGTTCACGGTGGACACGACGACCATCGACTACTCGGGCGCCGACCGTCGGGCGCTGGCGGAGCGGCTGGCCGAGGCGAGCGGCATCCGCAGGACCGAGGCGATGCCGGCCGGCGACGAGAAGGTGCCGTCGTCGGACGACGAGATCGACGTGACCGTGGTTCTCGGGCGCGACGCCCGGGACCTGATCGGGAGGTGAGACGACCCTGACTGACCACAACGACCGAGCGACCGCCCGTGACCTGGCCATCGTGGCGGCACGCGCCGCCGATGCCAAGGGGGCGCGCGACGTCGTGATCCTCGAGGTCGGCGACGTGCTCGTGGTCGCCGACGAGTTCGTCATCGCGTCGGCGCCCAACGACCGCCTGGTGAAGGCGATCGTCGACGACGTCGAGCGCCTGGTGGCCGACGCCGGCCACGGCCGCCCGCTGCGGGTCGAGGGCCTGGACGACCGCCACTGGGTGCTCATCGACTACGGCGA
>DATFRN010000348.1:0-5856 GCA_035263165.1 Acidimicrobiales bacterium
CCGAGCGACGCAGCACCACCGACCCCGCCCGACCCGGCATCACCGAGCGACGCAGCACCACCGACCCCGCCCGACCCGGCATCACCGAGCGACGCAGCACCACCGACCCCGCCCGACCCGGCATCACCGAGCGAGGCGGCACCACCGACCCCGCCCGAGCCCGCGTCGCCGAGCGACGCAGCCCCGGCCGAAGGTGCGGCGGCATCCGGCCCAACGCCGGTGCTGGCGGCAGCGGCAAGGGCGCGGCAGGCAGCCTCGACATCCCCTGGCTTGACGGCGACGACGTGGCCTTGGGCGACTCCGGGCTCGTCGCCGACGTCGAGCCCAGGAAACCGGCCGCGCAGTTCGGTTGCACGATCGGCCAACCGCTCCACCACCCGCAGCTCGCTGGTCGACGCCCAGCCGCCGGCCAGAAGCCCCGCGACCAGAGCCTCGCCCATCTTGCCGCCGCCGATGACCTGGAGTTTCGGCATCGTCATGGCGCGCACGTTAGATCCCGAGGGTTCTCCTCGGTATGTGACAGGCCACGGGGGGCCGAGGGATCCGCAGCCTGGATGCCGCCATCCGACGACTTCCCCGATCGAGGGACGGCACCCCGACTGCGGATCCAGACGACATAATAGACACTGTGGTCCGCGAAAGACAACAGAATAATGCCAATTATCCGGAGAAGCGCGAAGCGAACCCGATACGCAACGCCGGCCGGAAGAACTGCTCCACCCACGCGTACAGCGAGCCGAGGATGCGGTCGAGCTCGTCGTCGTCGGTCCGGTCGTTGCCGATCTGCCCCACCAGGAACACGGCCTCCTCGTCGCCGATGGCGAACGACGCCCCGTACAGCTTGAGGTTGCGCCGCAGCAGGTGGGCGTAGAAGTCGGCCTGGTTCTCCTCGGGCGCCGGCATCACGTACGTCTCGTAGTGGAGCGTGCGCTGGCGCAGGTGGAACCACACGGTGAAGACGTCCTTCTGCTCGCCCCGCACCCGCACGAACCAGCGTCGCTCGCCCGACTCCTCGTCCCGCTCGACGGCCGTCACCACCGGGTTGTCCGCCAGCTGGCGGGCGAGCCAGGCCTCGATGCGGGCGGACAGGTCGTCGAGCTCGGCGTCGCTGGCGGGGCGCTGCGTCATATCGGCGACGGTAACGCCGCCGGCCCCGGCCATAGTGGGGCGGGTGCAGCCCGACCCCCGATGGACGGTCCAGGACCTCGCCGGCACCGCCCGCGCCGCCGGCGTGTGGTGGGATCTGCTGGTCGCCGGCGTCGAGCCGCTGCCCCCCGGGCTGGCGGCGGCGCAGGACCGCATCGCCACGCTGACCCGGACCGTCGCCGCCGACGTACCGGTGGCCGAGCGAGCCCCCGCCGCGACCGACCTGGTGCGGGCGCTGTCCGAGGCCGGGCGGGCGGTGCATGCCGCCGGGGGCGGACCGGGTCCGCACGCCGGGCGGGTCGTCGGGGTGCACGTGTCGCAGGGCGGGGTGCCCAAGGTGCCGGTGGCGTCGGCCGCGGTCGGATGGCGGGGGCTCGACGGGGACCGTCAGGCGACCCGCCGCCACCACGGGCGGGTGTGGCAGGCCGTGTGCCTGTGGTCGGCGGAGGTGATCGACCGGCTGGCGGGCGAGGGCCACCCGATCTTCCCCGGGGCCGCGGGCGAGAACGTGACTGTGGCGGAGGTGGACTGGGCGGCTCTGCGGCCCGGCACCCGGCTGCGCCTGGGCGCCGCCGAGGGTGGGGCGGTGGTCGAGGTGACCTTGCCGGCGCTGCCCTGCACCAAGAACGCCCGGCGGTTCGCCGGCGGCGACGTCGACCGCATGCACCATGAGCGGCACCCGGGCGACAGCCGGCTGTACGCGCTGGTGGTGACGCCCGGCTCGGTGGCGGTGGGCGACGAGGTGGCGGTCGAGCCCTGACGACGGACAGCCATCGCGGCGGGTGGCGGTGAGCGACGGGGCCGACTACGGCCCGCGGAGTGGACGATGGGGCCGACCAGCGCCCGGTGCGCTCGGGAACGAAGCCCGCACCGACCCGGGCGAACGAGGGCCCGACCAGGGCCGCAGCGGCCCGCGCCCAGGCCGACCAACCCCCGCAGCCGTGGGCAACGAAGCCCCGCGCCGACCCAGGCCAGCGATGGCCGGCCGCATCTGGCTGCGGCGGCACGCGACGAAGCCGACTGTCTAGGGCGAGGAGGGACAGAGGCGGTTAGGGGCTGAGCCCCGGGGCAGCGACCACAGCCGGCGAGTACCGCACGGTGGACGACCGCAACGACCAAGCTGCGGCCGATCCGTCTCACCCGCCCGCCCCGACTAGCGGCAGGTCACCAGCGCCCGGGCGGTGATGTCGGCGTAGATGCGGCGGAGGCGGCCGGCGGCTGTGGACCACGTGTAGTCCCTCGCCGCCAGGGCGGCCGAGGCGGACAGCTCGGCGGCCAGGGCCGGCGACGACAGGATCTGGGCCGCATAGTCCGAGTACACAGCCGGGTCGCGCCCCTCGACCAGGAACCCCGTGCGCCCGTGGTCGACCAGCGTGCGCAGCCCGCCGACCGCCGCCGCCACCACCGGCGTGCCGCAGGCCGCGGCCTCCAGCGCCACCAGCCCGAACGACTCGCTGCGGCTCGGCACCAGGACCAGGTCCGCCGCCCGGTAGTACGTCGACAGCATGTGATGCGGCTGCGGCGCCGCGTAGCGGACCCGGTCGGCCACGCCCAGCCCGGCGGCCAGCTTCTCGATCCGCTCGACCTCCGCCTGCCCCGCCACGCCGCTCGCCCCGCCGACCACCACCAGCACCGCGGTCGGGTCGTCGAGGCAGGCCAGCGCGCGCACGGCCACGTCCAGCCCCTTCAGCGGCTGGATCCGCCCCACGAACAGCAGCACCGGCCCCGGCAGCGGGCCGAGGTGCCCGAGCGCCGCCCGGGCGCCGCCCCGGTCGCCGGGCGAGAAGAAGGCGTGGATGGTCCCCGGCGCCACGACCTCCACCCGCGCCGGGTCCGCCCCGTACAGCCCCACCAGCTGGGACACCTCGGCCTGGCTGTTGGCGAGGATGGCGTCGGAGCAGGCGATCACCTCGGCCTCGGCGTCGATCCGCCGCTGCGGCTCGGGATCGCCGGTCGTCGCCTTGACCCGGGCCAGCGTGTGGAACGTCGACACCAGCGGCAGGTCCAGCTCGTGCTTGAGCCGGTGGCCCGCCACGCCCGACAGCCAGTAGTTGGCGTGGAGGGCGTCCACGTCGAACCCGCCCCCGGGCCCCGCCCGCAGGTGGTCGAGGACGCCGGTGGCGAACTCGTCGACGATCTCGGGCAGCGCCTCCTTGGGCAGGTCAGCGGGGCCGGCCGGCACGTGCACGACCCGGAACCCGGGCTCGACCTCCACCACGTCGGGCAGGTGGTCGGCCCACCGCCGGGTGTAGACGTCGCTGGCCACGCCGGCCTGGGCGAGCGCCGACACCAGCTCGCGCACGTAGACGTTCATGCCCCCACCGTCGCCCGAGCCCGGCTGGGCCAGCGGCGAGGTGTGCAGAGAGAGAACGGCGAGTCGGCGCACCATCAGCCTCTGAACACCGGCACCGGCCGGGTGATTCCGGACGAGGCGTGCGTGTCAGCGTCACAGGGGCGGGGTAGCTTGCCGAAGTCCGCCCACGACCCCAAGGAGTGGCGATGGCCTTCGAGCTGCCCCCGCTGCCGTACCCCCGCGACGCACTCGCCCCCCACATGAGCGAGCAGACGCTCGACTTCCACTACGGCAAGCACCATCAGACCTACGTCACCAACCTCAACGGCCTGGTCGACGGCACCGAGAACGCCGGCAAGTCGCTCGAGGAGATCATCCAGAGCGCCGAGCCCGGCGGCCTGTTCAACAACGCGGCCCAGGTCTGGAACCACACGTTCTTCTGGAACTGCATGTCGCCCGGGGGCGGGGGCGATCCCGACGGCGACCTGGCCACGGCCATCGACGCGGCGTTCGGGTCGGTCGACGGGTTCAAGCAGACCTTCACCGACAAGGCCAAGACCCTGTTCGGCTCGGGCTGGACGTGGCTGGCCAAGGGCGACGACGGCGGCCTGGAGATCCTCCAGACCAAAGACGCCGACCTGCCGCTCAAGCACGGGAAGACCGCGCTGCTCACGCTCGATGTGTGGGAGCACGCCTACTACCTCGACTACCAGAACGCCCGTCCGGCGTACATCGAGACCTGGCTGAACAACCTGGTGAACTGGGAGTTCGCCGCGGAGAACCTGGCCAAGTCCTGATCCGCTCGTCGGTGGGCGGCCGTGGCCGCGACCGGACTGTCAGAACGCACCGGTCGCGGCCGCCCACAGCGGCGCCAACAGCAAGAGCGTGTCGATCCGGCGGAGCGCCGGTGCCGGCGCGCCCGCGCCAGGTAGCAGGGCCGAGGCGAGGATCTGGCCGAACGGGTAGGCCACGGCCGCGAACCCGACGAGGACGAGGCCCGAGCTGTTGAACGGGTCGGCCTCGATCATCGCCAGCGGCACCGCGATCAGCGTGGCCGTGGTGATGCCGGCCAGCGGGCCCTCGACGGGGTTCGAGGCGCCGGAGCCGACGATGTAGTCGCCGGCCTCGTAGGCGCTGGCCAGGAGCACGAGGATGATCGCCGACCCGGTCGACGCGCTGCGGACGAGGACCACCGAGGCGGCGCCGATGGCCGGCACCAGGGCGAGCCAGAGGATGCCGGCCGCGGCCATCCGGCCGCCGGGCCCGGCGAGTCGGGCGCCGTCGGGGGCGAGGGCCGCGCCGCCGGCCACGACGGCGCCGAGCGCCAGGCTGCCCACCAGGAAGGGCGTGCCGCCGAGCGCCGCCAGGACCGGCACGCCGGCGAGGCCGGCGGCCATGTCGGCCTGCCACTGGGCGGCGCCCCAGGCCTTGGCGATCTGGCGGCCCGCCATGCCGGCGGCGACGCCGTAGACCAGGGCGGCGGTGACGGGGTGGATGAGGGTGGCGACGACGGCGACGGCGAACCAGGCGACGCCGAGCCGGACCCGGGGGCCCTCGGTGTCGTAGACGACCGCCAGGCGGCGGCGGTCGATGCCGCGCCGGGTCCCCGGGTCGGGGCGGTGCTGCGGGCCGGGGCGGCGGCGGGCCGGTCCGTGGGCGGGGACCGGGAGGGGGGCGGGCGCCGGGGGGCCGGCCGGCGCCGGGACGTGGGCGGAGGGCGGCGGGGGGCCGGCCGGCGCCGGGACGTGGGCGGAGGGCGGCGGCTCGGGGCCGTCCGCCGGCGTCCAGCCGTCGGGCGCCGGGGGGACCAGGTCGCCGACCGCGGGGTCGGGCGCCGGGATGTAGACCTGCTGGGGCTCGCTCGACGCCGGTCCGGGCTCGACGACCGGGGCCGGCCGCTCGGCGGGCGGCACCCACGGCGCCGCCGGGCCGGACGCGGGCGGCGGGTCGGCGATCTCGGGCGGCGGGGTCCAGGCCTGGGTGGCGTCGCCGGTGCCGCTCGCGGCTGGGGACCACGACTCGCCGGACCCGTTCGGCGGCGGGGCCCAGGAGTCGGCGGAACCGTTGCCCGGGACGGGAGCCCAGGAATCGCCGGACCCGTTGGCCGGCGGCGACCACGAGTCGGCGGACCCGTTCGCCGGCGGCGACCACGAATCGCCCGAGCCCCGGTCTGAGGCCGGGGGCCACGACTCCCCCGAACCGTTCGCCGGGGACGACCACGAAGCGCCCGAGCCCCGGTCCGCAGCCGGGGGCCACGACTCCCCCGAACCGTTCGCCGGCGGCGACCACGAATCGCCCGAGCCCCGGTCGGCGGCCGCCGACCACGAATCGCCCGAGCCCCGGTCCGCGGCCGGGGGCCACGACTCCCCCGAGCCGTTGGGCGGGGGCGACCACGAATCGCCCGAGCCCCGGTCTGC
>DATFRN010000349.1:0-3617 GCA_035263165.1 Acidimicrobiales bacterium
GCCGCCGCAGGGCACGCACCGTGAGATAAATCTCACGCCGCGCGTCATCGGTCGCACGCTGGCGACGGGATGCCTACTGTCGAACTCGCCATGGGGAGGAAAGGGGACCTGTTGGCGCTGGTCGACGGCGCGCCCGGCGGCCTGCGAACCCTGCAGGCCGCCCTCACGACATGGTCACACCGGGTGCTCGTCGCCGAGGTCCACCGGCGCTCCGACCTGGCGGCCGCCGAGGCCGACGCCGGGGTCGGGAACGGCGGCCGCGGCGAGAGCGACGGCGACGCCGGGGAGCCGCCCGTCCTCCGGCCGGCCGGGGCGCTCGAGGCCCCCGATGCCACCGAGAGCCTCGCCACCGCCTACGTCGTCGTGTCGCTGCCCGACCGCTGGCGGGTCGTGGGCCGGGGGCACCTGGCGGTCAGCGACGGCCGCCGCAGCTGGGCCGGCACCAGCACGCTGGTGACCGAGCGGGAGGCGACCCGATCCGCCATCTTCGACGCCGGGGCCATCGGCGCCTGCCTCTACCCCGGCACGCTGCTGCGCCGGCTCGACTTCGGCGAGCCCGAGGTGCGGGACGTCGAGGGCCGTCCGGTCTGGTACGTCGAGGGCGGCCCCCGCCGGCCGGCGCCCGGCGCCACGCCGACCAAGGCCCGGCGGGTCGACCTGCGCCTCCAGCGCGAGCTGGTCGGCATCGACCACCGCATCTGGTTCGACGCCGACACCGGCATCGTGCTGCGCCACGAGGGCTTCGTCGACGGCGAGCCGTGCTCCACCACCTCGCTGACCGACCTGGTGTTCGGCGAGCCGGTCAGCGACGCCGAGTTCCGCCCGCCGCCGGGCGCCGTGGTCCGGTCCCGCCACGAGCTGCTGCGCGACCACCTGGCCGCCATGGGCATCGACCCCGACACGGTCGACCTCGACGACCCCGCCCAGGTGCGCGAGGCGCTGCGCCAGGGCGGGTGACCGCGCCAGTAGGATTGCAGCCCCATGGTTCCGCAGTTGGTGCTGATCGGCGTCCTCGTCCTGGTCAACGCCGCGTTCTCCGGGACCGAGATGGCGCTCGTCTCGCTGCGGGAGGGCCAGCTCCAGCAGATGGAGCAGCGCTCGGCCACGGGGGCGATGGTCGCCCGCCTCGCCCGCGACCCCAACAACTTCCTGGCCACCATCCAGGTCGGCATCACGCTGGCCGGGTTCCTGGCTTCGGCGGCGGCCGCCGTGTCGCTGTCCGAACCGCTCGAGCGGCACCTGTCCGGGCTGGGCTCGGCCGCCCGTCCGGTCTCGATCATCGTCGTCACCCTCCTGCTCGCCTACGTCACCCTGGTCATCGGCGAGCTGGCCCCCAAGCGCATCGCCATGCAGCGGGCCGAGCGCTGGGCCCTGCTGGCGGCCCGGCCGCTGGCCCTGCTGTCCACGGCGACCCGGCCGGTGGTGTGGCTGCTGTCGGCGTCGAGCGACCTCGTGGTCCGGCTCACCGGCAGCGACCCCCGCCTGCGTCGCGAGGAGGTGACCGAGGCCGAACTGCGGGAGATGGTCGGCACCCAGGCCTCGTTCACCCCGAAGCAGCGGCTCATCATCGACGGCGCGTTCGAGATCGCCGAGCGCTCGCTGGACCAGGTCCTGCGGCCCCGACCCGACGTGCTCGTCCTCGACGCCGACTGGACCGCTGCCCGGGCGCTCGACGCGCTGGCGGACAGCGGCCACTCCCGGGCCCCGGTGGCGCACGACCGCAACCTCGACGACGTGGTGGGCGTGGTGCACATGCGCGACCTGCTGCACGTGGGGGAGCGCCCGGTGGGCGAGCTGGCCGGCGAGCTGGCCGCCTTCCCCGAGACGGCTGACGTGCTCGACGTGCTCCACGAGATGCAGTCCAAGCGGATCCAGCTGGCGCTGGTCGTCGACGAGCACGGGGCGGCCGCCGGCATCGTCTCCCTCGAGGACCTCATCGAGGAGCTGGTCGGCGAGATCTACGACGAGACCGACCGCGACATCATCAGCGTGCGGCGCGAGCCCGACGGGTCGCTGGTGCTGCCCGGGCGGTTCCCGGTCCACGACCTGGTCGACGTGGGCGTGACCGACATGCCCGAGGGCCCCTACGCCACCGTGGCCGGCCTGGTCCTCGACCAGCTGGGGCGGGTGCCCGAGGCGCCCGGTGACATCGTCAAGGTGGCGGGTCGGACCATCGAGGTGCTGGCGGTGGAGACCCGGGCGATCACGCTCATCCGCATCGGCCCGCCGAGCGAGCCCGGACCGGACGGCGAGGCCGGGCCGCCAGCGCCCGTGTCACAGCCCGAAAGCGGTTTGGAGGCCGGGCCCCGGCGGTAGCTAGCCAGGGTGAGTGTCGCGTTGGGGCTGATCGCCGACCGCTACGAGCTGGGCGACATCGTCGGGCAGGGCCGTTCGTCGGTGTACCGCGCCCGCGACACCCGCCTCGGCCGGGCCGTGGCGCTCAAGCGGGTGCTGGTGGCCCCCGACGCCGGCGACGCCCCGTCCAGCAGCGAGTCGCGCGAGGACGTCCGCACCCGGGCGCGGCGCGAGGCCCGGGCCGCCGCCCGCGTCGCCTCGGCCCACGCCGTCGGCGTGTACGACGTGGTCGAGGAGGGCGACGCGGTCTGGTTGGTCATGGAGCTGGTCGACGCCCCGAGCCTCGAGCGGCTGGTGGCCGACGGGGGCCCGCTGGACGAGACCAGGGCCGCCCGCATCGGCCTCGCCGTGCTCGACGCCCTGGCGGCGGCGCACGGCGAGGGCATCGTCCACCGGGACGTGAAGCCGGCCAACGTGCTGGTGGGCGAGCCGACCAAGCTGGCCGACTTCGGCATCGCCGCCCTGCGGGACGAGTCGGGCCTGACCCAGACGGGGATGATCGTGGGCTCGCCGGCCTACATGGCGCCCGAGCAGGCCAGCGCCGGCGAGGTCGGGCCGGAGGCCGACCTGTGGGCGCTGGGCGCGCTGCTCTACTTCGCCGTCGAGGGCGGGCCGCCCTTCGCCGGCGGCTCGGCACTGGCCACGGCGGCCGCCGTGGTCCACGGCCCGGTCCGTCCCCAGCGGCACCCGGGCCGGCTCAGCCCCGTGATCGCCGGGCTGCTGGCCAAGGACCCCGCCGCCCGGCCGCGGGCCGCCGAGGTGCGCCGCCTGCTCGCCCCGGTGGCCAAGGGCGCCCCTGCCCCGGACGTCACCCAGGTCTCCGCCGCGGCCGCCCCTACCCAGATCTCCCGAGATGTGGCGCCCGGACCGGGGCGTGGCGATGGTGCCACCCTCGTCGCTCCGGCCGCCACGCCCCCCTCGGGATCCGGTCGCCGCCGCCCCCGCCGCCTCGCCCTCGCCGCCGCGCTCGCGGTGGTGGCGGCGGGGGTCGCGGCGGCTGCCGGGATCGCGCTGGCCGGCGGGGGCAACGACGCCCCGCCGGCCCGCGCCAGGCCGCCGGCCACGGCGCCCACCACCCAGGCGCCGGCCGTGACCACCAAGGCGCCGGCGCCGGAGCGGCCGCAGGGCAAGGCCAAGGGCAGGGGCAAGCACGAGGCCCCGGCGTCCCGCGACCAGGCCGCCGCCACCGATCGCCCCACGACCGAGTCCGCTCCCCAGGACTCGGTCGTGACCACCCCCCCGGCGACCGAGCCGGCGACCAC
>DATFRN010000350.1:0-2392 GCA_035263165.1 Acidimicrobiales bacterium
TTCGTCCCCGGCCCCGACGGGACCGCGGTCCCCAACCCCCAGTCCCCGATCCCCCTCGAGCGGATGCGGGAACTGCGGGCCTTCGGCTATGACCCCGACCTGCACTGGGCCGGCACCCAGGCGGTCTCCGCATGACGGTCATCGTGGCGATGTGCGGGGCGATGATCGTCGCCGGCCTGCTCGCGTTGGGCTGGGGGCTGGTGCCGCGCCCGGTGCGCGCACCCCATAACCGGCCCACCTCGCGTTGGTGGCACGCCGAGGTCGGGGGCGATCAGATCGCCGCGGCGGTGGCCGGTGGTCTGGTGGCGCTGGCGTTGACCCGCTGGCCGGTGGTCGCCGTCATCGGTGCCGCCGGCGCCTGGCAAGCGATGGCGGCCCTACGCCGGCCACGCGACGACACCGCAGCGCGGGCCGAGGCTGTGGCGCTGTTGGCCGAGATCCTGCGCGACGGGCTCGGCACCTCGATGGAGATCGAGACGGTGCTGCGCACGACCGCGCCGATCGCCCCGCAGCTGATCCGCCACGACGTCGAAGCGGCGACCGCCCGCCTCGCCTATGTGCCTTATGACGACGTGCTCGACGAGCTGGCCGACAAGCTCGATTGCAGCAGCGGCGACATGGTGGTCGCCGCGCTACGCCTGGCCGGCCGCTCGGGCGGCCGACAGGTCCGCGACGTGCTCGACTCCGTCGCCAAGGCCGCCTACAGCGACGCCGACACGCTGCGCCGGGTCGAGGTCGCCCGCCAGCGACCCCGCTCCTCGGCCCGCATGGTCGTGGGCATCGTGGTCGGCACGGTGGTGCTGTCAGCCCTCGTGTTCCGCCGCTGGCTGGCGCCGTATGGGTCGCCCGGCGGCCAGGTCGCGCTCGCGATCATCGCCCTGTGGTGCTGGGCGGCCATGTGGTGGATGGCCCGCATGAGCCGCGTCGACATGCCGGGCCGGTTCTCCGCCCGCACCCAGACCCCCGCCCCGGCCGGTGACGTCGCCAGCGAGGTCGCGCCATGATCCCGGCCGCTGTGCTGGGGGCCCTGGTCGGGATCGGCGTGGTCCTGGTCTGGGTCGGCCTGCACCCCCGGGCCGAACCCCTCGCCGCCGTCCTCGGCCGCCTCGGCCAACCCCGCCCCGCCCGACTCCGCGACGACACCGGGCCCCGGTGGGTGGAGCGGGTCGGCCGCACCCGCCCGGCCCGGGCCTACACCGACGCCCTGGCCGCCGACCTGCGGGTCATGGGCCGCAGCTCCGACGACGAGGTCGTCTCCCTCGCCATCGACATCGTCGCCGGCCTGGCCGCCCCGGTGGCGGCCGCCGCCGTGCTCGCCCTGGTCGGCATCTGGCTGCCACCCCTGGTGGTCCTGCTCGCCGCAGTCGTGCTCGCCGGGCTGTTGGGACTGAACCGCTGGGCCACCGTCGAATCGACCGCCAAGGCCCGCCGCTCCGAGTTGCGCTACGCCCTCGCCGCGTTCTGCGACCTGACCGCCATGCACCTCGCGGCGGGCCGGGGCGTGTCCCAAGCCCTGGAGACCGCGGCCGCCCACGGCGACGGCTGGGCCTTCACCGAGTTCCGGGCCGCCCTGGCCGCCGCCCGCGAACGCGGCATCACCGGCGCCGAGGGCCTGGAACGCCTCGGCAACGACGTCGACGTCGACGACGTCATCGAGGTGGCCGGCGCCATCCATCTCGCCGGCCAGAACGGCGCCGCGGTCCGCACCACCTTGGCGTCCAAGGCGCAAGCCATCCGGGACCGGCTCACCGCCGATGTCGAACGCAAGGCCGCCACGGCCACCGAACAGATGGGCCTGCCCGCGGCGGCGGTGCTGATGGCCCTGGTCGCCTTCTACTGCTACCCGGCCGTCATGTCCCTACTGCACCCCCCGCACTGACCCGACAACCCCAACAACAGGAGGAACCCCTGATGGACCTGAACGTGATGACCACCCTGCTGGCCGAGCTGTGGCGCCGTGCCAGCCGCCCCCGCGACGACAGCGGCGTCGCCGACCAGGCGCTCATCGTGGCCGGCTTCGTGGCCGCCGCCGTGGTGCTTGTGGGCGCGGTCGCCGCCTACGTCGCCAAGCAGATCGGTGTCCTGGGCGGCTGAGCCTGGCCCCCGAGATGGGAGCGGTGTCCGATAGTCGACGGTGCCGAGACGACCGCGGCACCGCGGAGAACGCGGTGGTGATCGTGTCGACGCTGACACTGATCATGCTGATCCTGCACGCGTCGCTGTTCTGGTACGGCCAGATCGTCGCGACCCGCGCCGCCGACCAGGCGCTCGATGAGGCCCGCGTCCTCAACGGCACCGCCGCGTCGGGCCAGGACCTCGGCGACCAGCTCGTCGCCCAGACCGGCGTCCTGCACAACGCCACCGTCAAAGTGACGCGCACCGACACCCACGC
>DATFRN010000351.1:0-2221 GCA_035263165.1 Acidimicrobiales bacterium
CGCCGTCAAGCGGGTCGCCGTGGCGGGTCAGCTCGACCGCGACGCCGTCGGCGCCGAACAGGTCGACGAGCCGGTCGAGCGCCCCGGCGGCGGCGTCCATCCCCTCGGCCATGAGCGCGGCCGGCACGTGGCCCTTGCGGCACCCGGTCAGCACCAGCACGTGGTCGCGCAGCTCGGCGGCGACCTGGTCGAGGTCGTACATCGGGCGGCCCTTCTCCCCGCCGCGCAGGTGCGCCTCGGCGATCACGGTGGACAGCCGCCGGTACCCCTCCGGGCCGCGGGCCAGCGCCAGCAGGTGCCGCCCGAGGGGGTCGGGCTCGCCGTTCTGCGGCCCGGGCAGCCCCAGCGAAAGCTCGGCGCCGATCACCGCGGGCAGCCGCAGCTCGCGGGCGGCCTCGTTGAAGCGGACCACGCCGTAGAGCCCGTCGTGGTCGGTCACGGCGAGGGCGTCGAGGCCCAGGCGGGCGGCCTCCTCGGCCAGTTCCTCGGGGTGGCTCGCGCCGTCGAGGAAGCTGAAGTTGGTGTGGCAGTGCAGCTCGGCGTACTCGACGGTGGGGGTCGGGCGGCGGTCGCCGAGCGCCGGAGGCGCCTGGTACTCCGCCCGCTTGCGGCTCCAGGCCGGCGAGTCGCCGCCGTCGCCGCTGAGCACGTCGACCACGGGCGGGTACGGCACGTCGAAGTCCGGGCCGAGGATGTCGGCGGGCGTTGCGCCACCGGACAGCCGCCGCTCCAGCTCCGCCCAGGAGATGTTCGGGTTTTCGTACCCCATGTCAGCGCGCTCCCGCCCGCCGTGGTGGCTCAGTCATAGACCGCCTCCACCGTCCACGCTCCCCCGGACAGGCACACCAGCAACGCCCTGCCGTCGGCGAGGGTGAGCTGGAAGCGCACCCGCCGGCTCGCCTCGGCGGGCGCCCACCAGCCCTCGTCGACCGGCCACGGCCCCGCCCAGTCCACGATCGCCACCGTCCGGCCGCCGGGGCGCCCCGCGCGCAGCGCCGCCGGCGCCCCCGTGAGCACCATCCGGGCGGTCACCCCGACCCGGGCACCGTCGGCGTCGAGGACCTCGACGGGTTCGGGCTCGGCCAGCACGCTCGCCGGTGCCGGCGGCGGGAGCCGGCCGGGCCAGGGCGGCTCCTCCGGCCGGGTGGGCAGCCGTTCGTCGCCCCAGGGCACCAGCCGCACCTGGTCGCCGGGGTCGCGCCCGCCGCCGAGCACGGCGGTGACCACCGCCTCCGGGCCGAGCATGCCCTGTACCCGGGTCATCGCCCGGTGTGCCCGGTCCCGCTCGGCGCCCGCGTCCCCCCACAGGCCCAGCTGCAGGCCGGCGTGGACGACCACGCCGTCGGGGACCAGCCGCAGCCGTACGATGCCGCCGGTCGGCCGGGTGGTGCCGGCGCCGTAGCGCAGCCAGCCGTCGAGCTGCCAGCGCACCCGGTCGCCGATGCCGGCGGCGGTGAGCAGCCCGTCGTGGCGCCAGGTGCGGTGCAGCACCTCGCCGTGCTCGGTGACCGCCTCGATGCCGAGCCGGGTGCAGGCCAACCCGGCGCGGGCGAGGCGCTCGTGCAGCAGCTGGCCGAGCGCCCGGGCGGCGAACGCGGCCGCGTCGACCCGGTCGAGCGGCTCGTCGAAGACCTCGGCGATGTCGAGGTCGAGGGGGACCCGGCGGGCCGCGAGCGGCCGCTCGTCCCGGCCCGCGGCCAGGCGGTGGGCGAACGCGGCGTCCGCGCCGAAGCGGGCGAGCACGTCGGCGGCGGGCAGCGCGGCGAAATCCCCGAGGGTACGCACACCCAGCCGGCGCAGCAGGTCGACCAGCGCGTCCCGGTCCACCGGCCGGGTGGCCGGAGTGGTCGCCGTGCCGCCGATCGCGGCGATGTCGATGCCGGCCAGGTATGCCGGGCTGCCGCCGGGCGCCACCAGGTGCCCGGAGCGGGCGGCCAGCGCCGCGGCGAAGACCCCGTCGGCGATGCCGACCTGCGCCTCCACCCCGCACTCCTGGGCGACCTGCTCGACCAGGTGCTCGGCCGCGCCCGCCTCCCCGCCGAAGTAACGCGCCGGCCCCCGGGCCGCGACCGCGCAGGCACCGGGCCGCAGCACGTCGACACCGGGGGCGAGCGCCTCGACGGTGGCGACCACCAGCTCGAAGGCACGCGCGTCGCGACCCTCGTCGTACCCGACGACGACCACGTGCGGGCAGCGCGACTGGGCCTCCCGGCGTCGCAGG
>DATFRN010000352.1:0-2335 GCA_035263165.1 Acidimicrobiales bacterium
GGAACACCGCCTGGCACAGGCGGAACGGGGCGACCAGGTTGAGCTCGACGGTGCGGCGGACGTCGGCGAGGGGCTCGTCCTCGGCCGGGCGGGCCTCGGCGAAGGCGCCGGCGGCGTGGACGAGGATCTCGGGGCCGCCGAGCCGGTCGGCCACGGTGGGGACGAGGGCCTCGAGGGCGGCGGCGTCGAGCAGGTCGCAGGCGACGGCGACGCCGCCGATCTCGGCGGCCAGGGCGTCGAGCCGCTCCCGGCGGCGGGCGGCGACGGCCACCGTGGCGCCCTGAGCGGCCAGCGCCCGGGCCAGCGCGGCGCCGAGCCCGGACGAGCCGCCGGTCACCAGCGCCACCCGCCCCCCGAGGTCGAACGGCCCGGTCGCGGGGTCCCCCATGGCCCGGAGGATCGCACCCCGGTCGTGGCGCCCGCAAGCGGCAACTAACATCGACGTCACTGCGCTGGCCGTCCGGTGCGTCGCCGGTGCCGGCGTCCGGGACGTCGGCTGACGGCGGCGTCACTTGGTCACCCACGACATGGCCTCACGCACGACTCCCGAGCGCGACCCCACCGCGGCGGTGCGGCGGGCGCCCTACTCCGCCAACCGGGCGGTGGGGACGCGCGGGCTGCGGACGCAGCAGCGGGTGCTCGACGCCGCGCTGGCCGTGTTCGGCGAGCAGGGCTACGAGCGCACGACCGTCGAGCGCATCGCCCGGGCGGCCGGGTGCTCGCGCGTGGCGGTGTACCAGTACTTCGCGGGCAAGGAGGATGTGTTCCGCCACCTGGCCGCGCAGGTCGCCCGGCAGCTGCGGGCGTCGACCGAGGCGCTGGAGCCGCTGACCCCCGACGCCGCCGGCTGGGACGCCCTGCGCCGGTGGGTCGCCCGCTACGGCGACGCCTACGCCCGCTACGAGCCGGTGTTCCGGGCCTTCGGGGCGGCGGCGCAGAGCGACTCGGCCCTGGTGGGCGGGTCGCAGCGGGCGGGCGAGCGCAACGTGGCGCTGTTCGGGTCGAAGCTGTCGACCACCGCCCTGCCGCCCCGCCAGCTCGACCCGGTGGTCGAACTGCTGCTGGCGGGGGCGGCGCGGACGTTCGACATGGCGTCGATCCTGCGGTCGGCCCGGCCGGCGGCGTACCCCCGGGAGCGGGTGGAGGCGGCGCTGACCGACATCGTGCACCGGGCGCTGTTCGGGCTGGACCCGGCGGTGAACGCCCACCCGGCCGGGGGCGACCCGCCGCCGTCGCTGCGCATCGGGCCGGCGCTGCGGGCCGTGTTCGAGCGGGCGGCGGCGCTAGAGCAGGAGTCGCTGCGCCCCGACCGCCGGGCGCTGGCGTCGCTGCTGTCGGTGGGGCACGAGGTGGTGATGCGGTCGGGGTTCCAGGGCACCCGGGTGGACGACGTGGTGGCGGCCGCGGGCGTGTCCCACGGGGCGTTCTACCGGTACTTCGCCAACAAGGACGACCTGGTGCGGGTGGTGGCGGTGCGGTCGCTGTCCGGCCTGTCGGGCGCGCTGGCCGAGGTCCCCGACGCCCCCGATCGCGCCGCCCTGCGGCGCTGGCTGCGCCGCTACAACGCCGTCCATGCGGCCCACGGCACGATGATGCGGGTCTGGGTCGAGGCGGGGGGCGACGACCCGCTGTCGGCCGACCGGGCGGCGGTCTTCGACTGGGGCCGCCGCCGGGTGCGCCGGGTGCTGGCCGGTTCGGTCGGCGATCCGGACATCGACGCCGTGGCGTTGCTGGCGATGGTGGAGGCGTTCGGGGCCGTGACCCGCACGCCGGCCCAGATCGAGGCCGCGGTCCACGTGATCGACCGCGGCGTCCTGGCCCGCTAGTCGCCGCCCCCGCCTCCGGCGGGGAAGGGCCGGCGCGCCACCCCACCGGGGGCGCAAGGAGGGCGTGGTGCGCGAGTTCTACCGCGAGAGCGCGTTCCGCGCCGCCGGGCTGCCGTCGCTCGGGCCGTGGCTGCAGATGAACGTCACCGAGTCGCGCCAGGGTGCGCTGCGCGGCCTGCACGGCGAGGACATGGACAAGCTCGTCGCGATCGTGGCCGGTGAGGCGTTCGGCGCCTACGTCGACGTCCGGGCCGACTCGCCGTCGCGCGGCGCCGTCGTCACGACGGCGCTCGTGCCGGGCACGCAGGTTCTGGTGCCGAAGGGTGTGGGCAACGGCTTCCAGTCGGTGAGCCCGGGCGCGACGCAGTACCTCTACGCGTTCGACTGCGAATGGGCGCCGGGCATGGCCGGCACGGCCGTGAACCCGCTCGACCCGGAGCTCGCGATCCCGTGGCCGCTCCCCGTCTCGGTCGACGACGCGGCGCAGCTCTCGGCCAAGGACCGCGACC
>DATFRN010000353.1:0-15672 GCA_035263165.1 Acidimicrobiales bacterium
GGATGCGACGAAGCGCAAGCTGGCAACGTCGCTGTCCGGGTGTCATCAACGTCAACCAGTCGGTGGTGTGACGACCGGAAGGGACATCCACCTGCTGCAGAGCGGGACAGGCGACCGGGGTCCCGGTCGCCTGTCCCGGCACGCGCCCGGCGGAGTCGCGCGGAGCCGCCGGGGAGAACCCGAGCGGGCGGGCGTGGTGCCCGTTGTTGCCCGCTCGGGACTCTCGGTGTGGTCACGGTCAGCGCCGCAACGCTCTGACCTGGGGTGATTGGGGTGACCGAGGGGACTCGAACCCCCGACCTTCAGGGCCACAACCTGACGCTCTAACCACCTGAGCTACGGCCACCAAGGGAATCGACAGCGTACCTTGCGGCGGCGGGGGGCCCGCCAGCCCGTTGCGGTGCCAGTAGCCTCGTGGGACGCGCCGGCCTCCGTAGCTCAGGTGGATAGAGCGGCTGCCTTCTAAGCAGCGGGTCGTGGGTTCGAGTCCTACCGGGGGCGCATGCCCGGAGAGCCACGGATGGTGTTCCTGGGGTTCGGCAAGTTCGCCCGTGCCGACAGGATCTACGCACTGGAACCGCTGCGGGGCGACGAGCGGGGCGACGGGCGGCGGACGCGGGTGTGGGTCGACGGCATCGCCGAGCCGATCGTGGCCTCGCGCACCGAGCGGACCATCCTCCACGACATGGGCCAGGACGCGGCATCCCAGGCGCCGATCCTCGACGACGCCCTCGACCTGGCCGAGCGGCTGGTGACGGCCGCCGACGCCGGGCGGGTCGACCTCGGCGACCTCGGGCGTCGGGCCCGGCGGCTGCTCGGGTCGACCACCGGCGGCGATGAGGACGCCGACGCCGGCGCCGGCCCGGGAACCGTCAGTCGATCAGCACGCCGGGGTTGAGCAGGCCCCGGGGGTCGAGTGTGCGCTTGGCCGCCCGCAGCGCGGCGGCGAACAGGTCGGGCCGCTGGCGGTCGTAGCCGGGGCGGTGCATCCGCCCCACCGCGTGGTGGTGGGTGATCGTGCCCCCCGCGGCGACGACGGCCTCCGACGCCGCCGCCTTCAGCTCGGCCCACTGCCGCTCCTCGGCGCCCTGGGACCCCATGCCGGCGAACGTGTAGTACGGCGCCGGCCCGTCGGGGTAGACGTGGGTGAACCGGCAGCTCAGCAGCCCGACGCCGCACACCTCCTCCAGCGCCCGGCCCATCGCCGCCCGCACCGCGGCGTCGAAGTCGGGCCAGCGGTCCCAGGTCACGGCCGTCTCGAACGTGTCCGCCACCAGCCCGAGGCCGGTGGCGGTGTTGATGTCGAAGCCGACGAAGCTGTCCCGCCAGGCCCCCACCGCCCCGCCCCGGCCGGACGGGGCGGCGCCGTCGGTCACCCGGACCTGGTCGTCGTCGACCTCCCCGCCGTGCTCGCGGGCGAGGGCGACGGCCGCCGCCACGTTGGCCCGCTGGGACACGTCGGCCGACTCGAACCCGACGATCACCAGCGCGCGGCGCCCGTCGAGGCCGGCGCCCCGCTCGGCCTCGACCGGGTCGAGGATGCGCAGGTTGGCCGGCCACAGCTTGGCCTGGGCGATGGCCTGGACCCCCCGCCAGCCCGCCTCCCACGACGGGAACACCACGCCGGCCGTGGCCCGGAACTCGGGCCGGCGCTGGAGTCGCAGCCAGGCCTCGGTGACGATGCCCAGCGTCCCCTCGCTCCCGAGCACGAGCCGGTCGGGGCTCGGCCCGGCGCCGCTGCCGGGCAGCCGGCGGGACTCCCACCAGCCGGCGGGCGTCAGCATCCGCACCGACTCGACGAAGTCGTCGATGTGGGTGTGGTTGGTGGCGTAGTGGCCGCCCGACCGGGTGGCGATCCAGCCCCCGACCGTCGACCACTCGAACGACTGCGGGAAGTGGCGCAGGGTCAGGCCGTGGGGCCGGAGCTGGTCCTCGACGGCCGGACCCAGCGCCCCGGCCTGGATGCGGGCGGCCCGGGAGACGTGGTCGATCTCCAGCACCCGGTCCATCGCCGTGAGGTCGACGGTCACGACGCCGGCCGCCTCGGCCGGGGGGTTCACGCCCCACACCACCGACGAGCCGCCGCCGAAGGGGACGACGACATGTCCGGCGCCGTCGCACCAGTCGAGAACGGCCGCCAGCTCGCCGTCGTCGGCGGGGTAGGCCACGGCGTCGGGCGGCGCGTCGAACATCCCCCGGAAGGCCCGCAGCCGGTCGGTGTAGGCCATGCCGTAGGCGTGGCGGGCCCGCTCGGCCCGCTCGGTGGTGCACACCGCGGCCAGGGTGGCGGGCACGGCCAGGCGGGGCGCCCGCAGCTCGGCCTCCTCGACCGGCACCGCCTGCTCGACCCGGGGCTCGATCCCGTAGCGCCGGGCCAGCGACCCGGCCAGCTTGCGGCGCTGCTCGTCGGTCGGCTCGTCGGCCGCCAGCCCCCATCCCCACACACTGCGCGCGCCGGCGGCGTTCCAGCGCCGGCCCCGGTCTCCCCGCATGGCGCCAGCACAGCACGTCGGGCGGGGCCCGCGCCCGATCAGGGACCTTCGGCCCTGGACGGCGCCGCCGGCCGTGCACCACGGTGGCCGAGGAGGACCCGTGACCGACACCACTGCACCCGCCTCGCCCGCGCCGACGCGCCCCCGCTCGCCGCTGAAGGCCGTCGCCCTGCCCGCCGAGCACGGCGGCTGGGTCCTGGCCGCGGAGCCGGTGCTGCTCGGCCTCCTGGTCGCACCGAGCGTGGCCGGCGTCGCCCTGGGGGTGGCGGCCGTGGTCGCCTTCACCGCCCGCACGCCGCTCAAGGTCGTGCTGGTCGACCGGTGGCGCGGCCGCCGGCTCGCCCGCACGACGCTGGCCGCCCGGGTGGCGGCGGCCGAGCTGGTCGTGCTGGTGGCCTGCGTGGCGGTGGCGTTCGCCACGGCGGACGGCGCCTTCTGGGCGCCGCTGGCGCTGGCGGCCCCGCTCGTCGGCGTCGAGCTGTGGTTCGACATGCGCAGCCGCAGCCGCCGCCTGGTCCCCGAGCTGGCCGGATCGGTCGGCATCGCCTCGGTGGCGGCCGCCATCGTGCTGGCCGCCGGCGACGCCGGCGGTGCCGACCGGGGGGCCCGGCTGGCGGTCGGGCTGTGGCTGGTCGTCGCGGCCCGGGCGGTGGCGACGCTGCCGTTCGTCCGCCTCCAGCTGGCCCGGGCCAAGGGCCAGGCGGCCCGGGTGGCGCGCAGCGACGCGGCCCAGGCGGCCGGCCTGGCGCTCGGCGTCGTCGCGGTGGTGCTCGACCGCCGGCTGGTCGCCGGCCTGGCGGCGCTGGCCGTTGTCGCTGCCGTCGACCTGGTCGGCGCCCGGCGCCCGCCCCCGCCGGCGGTCGTGCTCGGGCTGCGCCAGCTGGCGCTCGGCCTCGGGGTGGTGGCCGCCACGGCGGCCGGCGTCATCCTCCTGTGAGACCGGGGAAGACCTTGGCCACCTTGGCCGTCAGGTAGTCCCCGTAGGTGCCGGTGACGTCGTGGACGCTGGCGTGGTCCCAGCGGTCCGCGGCGTCGGCCGGGGGCGCGCCGGCGATGGGCAGCGGCTCGACGGTGGCGTCCCACGCCGGGTCGAGGAAGAACGGGAACGAGAGCCGGTCGGCGCCGCTCCGGTTGCGCACGCGGTGGGCCGTCGACCGGTAGCGCCCTACGGTCAGCCGTTCGAGCATGTCGCCGATGTTGCAGACGAGGCCGCCCGCCAGGGGAGGGACGTCGACCCAGCCGTCCGGGGCCCTGACCTGGAGGCCGCCGCGGTCGTCCTGGGCGAGCAGCGTCAGCAGGCCGTAGTCGGTGTGCTCGCCCACGTTGCCGCCCGGCGGGTAGCGGAAGATGCGGAACAGGACGGTCGGGTCGCCGGTCAGGTGGTCGGCGAACCAGCGGCGGCCGAGGCCCAGCGCCAGGCCCATCCCACCCAGGACCGCCTGGCCGACCCTCGCCATCCCGGCCATGTACCCGAGGACGTCGTCGCGCAGCGCCGCCGGCCGGTCGGGGAACAGGTTGGGCCCGTGCAGCGGGGTGCCGGCGACGACCCGGGGATCGTCGGCCGGCAGCTCGGCGCCGAAGTAGAGGCCCTCCTTGAGGTCGGGCACCCCGGAGGTCAGCTCGCCGCCCAGCTCGAACCAGCCCCGCCAGGCCCGGCCCGCCCGGGGCATGGCGATCGCGGCCTTGTCCGCCTCGGGCAGGGCGAAGAACTCGCGGGCGTGGCGGTCGAGCCGGGCCAGCAGGCCGGGGTCGAGACCGTGGCCGACGACCGTGAAGAACCCGACCTCCCGGCAGGCGGCGTCGATCGCCCGCCCCGCCTCGCCGGCCTCGGCCGAGCCGGCGCGGCCGTCCACCAGCGGCCCGACGTCGACGACCGGCACGGAAGCGCCCACCGGGCCACCCTAGGCAGGCGCCGGCGCGATCATGCCGGTGTGGCCCGGTGGCACGGTCGGTCGTGGGCGGTGGTGGCGGTGACGCTGGCGACGGTGCTGGCCGCCGCCTGCAGCTCGGCCCCGGCCGGGTCGGGGCCCGCAGGCCGGCTGGCGCGCCGCCAGGTCACCGACCGGATCACGGTGAGCAGCAAGGCGTTCGGGCCCGGGGCCCCGGTCCCGGCCCGCTTCACCTGCGACGGCGACGACCGCTCGCCGCCGCTGGCCTGGCGGGGCGTGCCCGCCTCGGCCCTCGAGCTCGCCCTGGTGGTCGACGACCCCGACGCGCCGGGCGGCACCTACGTGCACTGGGTGGTGCACGGCCTCGACCCGGGGGCGACGGGCCTGGCGGAGGCGGTGCTGCCGCCGGGCGCCCGGCAGGCCCGCAACAGCGCGGGGGAGGCCCGCTACAAGGGCCCGTGCCCGCCCGGGCGAAGCGGGGCCCACCACTACCGGTTCACCGTCTACGCGCTCGACGCGCGGATCGCCGCCGGCGCGGGGGCGGGGCCGGGCGCGGTCCTCGACGCCATCGGCGAGGCGGCGATCGCCAAGGGCACGCTCACCGGCACGTACGACCGCTAGGCCCGGCGTCCCGGAGCCGGCGGGCGGGCGGCGCGAGGATGGGGCGGTGGCCGAGCCCGTACCCCTCGCCCCCCGCCTCGGGCGGGCGGAGCGGCGCGAGCGGCTGCTCGACGCGGCGGCGGCGATCGTGGCCGGAGGGTCGGTCGACGCGCTGTCGATGGAGGCCGTCGCCGAGCGGGCCGGGGTCAGCCGCCCCCTCGTCTACAAGCACTTCGCCAACCGGGACGAGCTGCTCGGGGCCGTCTACCGGCGGGAGGCCTCGCACCTCCACGACCGGCTCACCGCCGAGGTGGTCGCCGCCCCCGACCTCGAGGGCATGTTCCGGACGCTCGTGCACGGGGCGCTGCGGGCGGCCGACGAGCAGGGCGGCCTGTTCACCGCCCTCCGGGCGGCCGGAGGCTGGAGCCGCGAGGTCGGCCGCGAGCAGCGCGCCCGCGACCGCACCACCGCCCGGGGCTTCGCCCGCCGGGCCGTGCGCGAGCTCGGCATCCCCGAGGACACGGCCGCCACCGGCGTGGCCCTGCTGCTCACGCTGATCGACCCCGTGCTCGTGCGCTGGCGGGCCGACCCCACGCCGGCCCACGCCGAGCTGCTGGAGGAGACGTTCATGACCATCGTCTCCGCCTCGCTGGCCGCCATGGCGTCCGGCACCCGTTGGTGACAAACTGTCACCAACGGGCTCGGGGCACAGAGGGGACGACGATGACCTACGCCGGCGACCGCACGATCCTCGACGCGGACAGCCACGTGATGGAGCTGGCCGACTTCCTCGACGGCCACATCGACCCGGCCTACCGCGACCGGCTCCGCCGCCGCGGCATGGAGGCCCTGGCCCCGGTGCTCGACGACGCCGTCGAGCACGCCGAGCGCCGCGCCCGCGACGCCGGCGCCGCCGCCCAGGCCGAGGAGCGCCTGCTCCTCGACAAGGGCTGGCGGGCCATGGGCGCCTTCGATCCCCGCGAGCGCAGCCACGTGCTCGACCTGCTCGGCTTCGACGGCCAGCTGGTGTTCGCCACCTTCGCCACCGCCCTGTTCGCCGGCCGCGACGTCGACCGCCTCTATGCAGGCGCCTCCGCCCAGAACCGGGCCATCGCCGACTTCTGCGCCCACGACGACCGCCTGCTCGGCGTCGCGTTCGCCCCGCTGGTCGACCCGGCGCGGGCCACCCGCACGATCGTCGAGGCCATCGGGGCCGGCTGCACCGCGGTCATGGTGCCGAGCACCGCGGCCGGCGAGCGGGCGCCCACCCACCCCGACCTCGACCCGGTGTGGGACACGCTGGCCGAGGCCGGCATCCCGTTCGTGCTCCACGTCGGCGGGGGAGGGCGGCTGCTCGACCGGGCCTTCCACAACAACGCCATGCCGGTCACCGACCACCTCGGCGGGGGCGAGAACATCCGGTCCAAGGACTTCCTGGCGATCGCCCAGTCGCCGGCGCTGTTCCTCGGGGCGCTGATCTACGACGGGCTGTTCGACCGCTTCCCCAAGCTGCGGGGCGGCTGCATCGAGCAGGGCGCCGGCTGGGTCGTGTCGTGGCTGCGCCAGCTCGACTACGGCCAGCGGGCCTTCCGCCGCACCGAGGAGCCGCTGCGCCGGCTGGCCGAGCGCCCGAGCGACTACGTCCACCGCCACCTCAAGTTCACGCCGTTCCCCGGCGAGGACGTCGGCTGGATGATCGAGCAGGCCGGCGCCGACCTGTTCATGTTCTCGAGCGACTACCCCCACCCCGAGGGCGGGCGGGACCCGCTGGCCAAGTTCGAGGAGGCGCTGGAGGGGGCGGGGCCGGATGTCCGCAACCGCTTCTACTGCGGGAACATGGCCGAGCTGATGACCGGCCACCTCCCCTAGGCGGGGCGCGTTCCGCCGCCCGGCGGGACGGATCTAGATTCCGCCGTCATGGGTATCCGGGAGAAGTCCGTCGAGCGTTGCGCGCCCTACCTCCAGCCGGGCGAGCGGATCCACCACGTCATCCCCGCGCAGACCGGTGGCTCGCCGTGGCTGCTGCTGCTCAGCAGCTGGTTCTTCTTCATGTTCAAGTACCGGCTGCTGGCCGTCACCGACCGGGCGGTGCTGGTGCTCGACTGCGGCAAGGCCTCGTTCAAGCCCAGGGCGCTGCTGGCCCGGCTGCCCCGGGGAATCGTGTTCGGCCCGCTGAGCGGGCTGTACGGGACGACGTCGGCCACCGGCGAGAAGCTGTACGTGCACCGCCGGTTCCAGAAGGACGCCGCCGCCGCCGACGCAGAGCTGTACCGGGCCGGCGCGCCCACCGGCGCCCCGCCGCCGCCCGGCGCCCCGCTGCCGCCCGGTGCCCCGCTGCCGCCCGGTGCCCCGCTGCCGCCCGGTGCCCCGCTGCCGCCGCCACCGGGCGCCCCGGCGCCGGCGGGCGGGACCCTGCCTCCGCCGCCCGCCGGCGGGACCCTGCCGCCGCCTCCGGGCGCCCCGACGCCGGCGGGCGGGACCCTGCCTCCGCCGCTCGGCGCGCCCACGCAGGGCGCCGCGCCCCTGCCCCCGCCGCCCTCGTTCCCCGCCTCCTCGCCGCTGGCCGCCCCCGCTGCGGCGGCCCCCGGGGCGCCCGGCTGGTACCCCGATCCCGACGCCCCTGGCCGGCAGCGGTGGTTCGACGGCGCCCGCTGGACCGAGCACGTCCATGGCGCATGACCGTCCGCTGCCACGCCACGTGGCCGAGCGGCTAGCTTCGCCGCCGTGGTAGACGCGCCTGCGGCGGTGGCGCCTGCCGGGAACATGCTCGACCGGCTCGAGCGCAGTGCCTGGGCGATCCCGCTCCCGACGAGACAACTGTTCATCGTGCTCGCCTGGCTGACGGCCGGGGTCCTGGCCGCGGGCACGCTGGCCGGCGCGGCGGTGACGACCCGCAACGCGGCCACCGTCGACCGCGCCCGCGACCAGGGGCTCGGGATCGCCCGCTCGGCCACGACGTTCCGTACCGAGCTGGCCAACGCCGACGCGGTGGCGGCCGGCACGCTCATCGACGGCGGTCTCGAGTCGCCGGAGAGCCGGGCCCGCTACGACCGCAACCTGCTCCAGGCGTCCCGGGCCCTCACCAACGCCGGCCTGGTCGCCGCCGACGACGACCGGGGGGACATCGCCGCCCTGGCCGACGGTCTCGTCCGCTACGCCGGGCTGGTCGAGTCGGCCCGGGCCAACTCCCGCCTCGGCTACCCGCTGGGTGCCGCCTACCTGTCCCAGGCCCGCCACCTGGCCAACGACGACCTGGTCCCCCGGGCCGAGCGCCTGCGGCGGGTGGGCGAGCAGCGGGTGGCCCGCGCCGCCAACACGGTGGGTGGGCCGGCGACGACGGTGGCCCTGGCCCTGCTGGTCTTCGGCGTGCTGCTCACGCTGGGGGCCGGCGCGGTGCTGGCCGGCCGGACCCGCCGGGTGCTCCAGCCCGCCCTGGCCGTGGCCGTGCTGGCCGCGGTGGTGGTCACGGCCCTGGTGGCCGGCAGCGTCGACCGCCAGAGCAACGAGCTGCGCCGCGCCGCCACCGACGACGTCGGCCGGCTGATCGCCGCCAACGACGCCTCGTCGTCCCTCGCCAACCTGCGGGTCGCCGAGATCAGCGCGGTCGCCGCCCACGGGAGCGGCGCCGCCCTCTACGAGCAGTTCGACAAGGACGCCGCCGCGCTGGCCGACCGCCTCGGCGCCGCCTCGCCGCCGATCGTGGCCGACGACCGTCTGGTCGCCTACTCCCGGGCCGTCGCCGATGTCCGGGCCCACGACGAACGGGGCGACAACGTCGGCGCAGCCGCCAGCACGCTGTCCGGGCGATCCAACACGGCCTACGCCAAGGTCCGAGGTGACGCCGACCGCCAGGTCGACGCGGCGTCCGGCACCCTGGCCCGGCGCATCGACCGGGCGGCGCACGACCGGCTCCCGCCGCTGATCCCGCTGGCCCTGGGGCTGGCCGCCGCGCTGGCCGCGGCCCTCGGCGTCCTGGCGCGGGGCCGGAGGTACCGGTGAGCGGCCGGCGGGGGCCGGCGGGCCTCGGGTTCCTCGCCCTGATCGCGGCGGTCGCCGTGGTCGTGGCCGTGGCCGTCGGGCCCAAGCCCTACGACCGCACCACGGTGCCGGCCGCGCTCCCCGGGCCGACCACCAGCACCAGCGCCGCCCCCGCGCCGGCCGCACCCGCGGTGACCTGTGGCAACCCCGTCGCCAGCCTCCGGCCCGCCGGCCCGTCCGGCACCGCGGTGGCGCCCGGCAGCTACATGGCCAAGATCAAGCAGCGGGGCCGCTTGCGGGTCGGCGTCGACCCCTCGAAGCGGCTGTTCTCCAGCGTCGGCTCGACCAGCAACCAGCCGGTGGGCTTCGACATCGACGTCGCCCGGTCGGTGGCGGCGGCCCTGCTCGGCCGTCCCGAAGCCGTCGATTTCGTCTTCATCCCCACCAGCGAGCGGGTGAACGTCCTGGCCGCGGGCAAGGTCGACCTGGTGGCCGACACGTTCACCATCAACTGCGCCCGCCGCAAGGCCATCGACTTCTCCACCGAGTACTTCACCTCCGGCCAGCGGCTGCTGGTCCGCCGGGGCGACCGCGCCGAGGACATCGCCGGCATGGCCCGCCGGCCCGTCTGCGCGGCCACCGGATCGACCAGCATCGAGAACCTGGAGAAGCTGCCCGCCGCCAGCCGTCCGGAGGTGGTCTCCGTGATCGACCAGGCCGACTGCCTCGTGCTGCTCCAGCAGGGCAAGGTGGACGGCATCAGCACCGACGACACCATCCTCGCCGGCATGGCCGCGCAGGACCCCAACGTGACGATCGTCGGCAGGCCGTTCAGCCGCGAGCCCTATGGCCTCGGCGTGCCCAAGGGTCATCCCGAGTGGACCCGGTACGTCAACGGCGTCCTGGAGGACCTGCGCAGCTCGGGCCGCTGGGACCAGATCTACGACCGCTGGCTGCGCTCCGCCCTCGGGCCCAGCCCCGGGCCGCCGGCCGCGGCGTATGCGGGCTGACGTGGCCTCGTCCCCCGGCTCCACCGGCGCCGTGCTCCAGGCCTGGCAGGCGGAGGTCGCCGCGCTCGGCTCCCGGCTGGTCGACCTCGAGGCCGACACGACCGTGACCGTGGCCCGCTCCGGCGTGCTCACCGGGGTGTCGGGCGCGACCTGGTCGGCCGCCGACGCCGGGGTGGCCGCCGCCTGGGAGGCCTACCGCCGGCTGGGCGAGCTGGTCGAGCGGGCGGTCGCCGAGCCCGACCGGGCCAATGCGCTGCTCACCGCGCCCGGGGGCGCCGGCGGCACCGGCGACGCGTCCGCCACCCTGCGGGAGGCCGAGGCGGCCGTGACCGAGGCCGTCGCCGTGGCCGGCCGGCTGGCGGCCGCCTGGGGCGACCTCGCCACGCGTTGCCAGGCCGCGGCGCGTTCCGCGGCCGACGCCGGCGACGCCGCCGCCGGCCGGTCCGCCGACGCGCTCGCCGAGCTGCTGGCGTCCGACCCGCTGGCCGTGACCGAGCCCGACGTCGCTGCGGTCGAGGCCGAGGTCGGGAAGGCCGCCGGCCGCCGGGCCGCCTCCCGGGCCGCCGCCGGGCGGTTCGACGTCGACCTGGCCGCGGCCCGCACCACGCTGGCCGGCCTCGACGCCGACGTGCAGGGGGCGGCCGACGAGCTGGCCCACGCGGCCAGCCGCATCGCCGGGGTCGACGCCACGGTCCCCGTGACCGACGTCGACGCCCTCGGCGGCTGGCTCGACCGCATCGAGGCCCTGGCGGCCACCGGTCGCGACCAGGCCGCCGCCGCCCTCGGCGACTGGGTCGCGGCCGCCGCCGCCCGCCGGGCCGAGCTCGACGCCGCGCTGGCGCCCGCCCGCACCGGCCTGCGGCGGCGCGAGGAGGGCCGGGGCCTGTGGTCCGCGCTGCGGGCCAAGGCGGGCGCCGTCCACCTCGACGAGCGGCCCGACGTGGTGGCGGCGCTCGACGCGGCCCGCGAGCAGCTGTGGCGGGCCCCGTGCGACCTCGACGCCGCCGAGGCGGCGCTGCGCCGGCTGTCCGCGGCGCTGGCCGACCGGGGGAGGGACCGGGCATGACCGTCACCAGCACCGCCTGCGGCCGCCCGGGCTGCGCGGGGACCATCGTCGACGGCTACTGCGACACCTGCGGCCTGGCCCCGGCCGGGGCGGCCGCGTCCCGGCCCGCGCCGCCCCCGGCCCCGCCGCCACCCCCGCCCGCCGCCGCCGGCGCCTGTGGCCGCCCGGGCTGCGCGGGGACCGTCGTCGACGGCTACTGCGACACCTGCGGGCTGGCGCCCGCCGGGGTCGGCTCGGGCCGCAGCGTGGACTCCGGGCCCGCCACGGGAGCCTCCCAGCCGTCGGGCGGCCGCACCGTCACCTCGGGCCGGGTCGACGTCACCCGGCTCACCGGGCGCAGCCGGGCCTCCTCGGGCACGGTCCGCCGCAGCCGCATCGGCGCCGGTGTCGTCGACATCGCCCCGGTCACCACGGTCGACCCGGCCACCGTGGTCATGGCCGACCCCAGCGTCCCCGAGAACCGCCGCTACTGCACCCACTGCGACAAGCCCGTCGGCCGGTCCAAGGGTGACCAGCCGGGCCGCCAGCAGGGCTTCTGCTCCAACTGCGGGGCCCGCTTCGACTTCCGGGCCCGGCTGGTGGCCGGCGAGCTGGTGGCCGGCCAGTACGAGGTGGCCGGCGCGCTGGCCCACGGCGGCCTGGGCTGGATCTACCTCGCCCGCGACCGCAACGTGTCGGGCCGCTGGTGCGTGCTCAAGGGCCTGCTCGACACGGCCGACCCCGGCGCGGCCGAGGCCGCGGTGGCCGAGCGGCGCTTCCTGGCCGAGGTGGCCCATCCGGCCATCGTCGAGATCCACAACTTCGTCCAGCACGCCGGCCAGGGCTACATCGTCATGGAGTACGTCGGCGGGTCCAGCCTCAAGCAGCTGGCCACCGCCCGGCGGAAGGACGGCGGGGGCCCGCTGCCGGTGACCACCGCCGCCGCCTACCTGCTGGCCGTGCTGCCGGCCCTCGGCTACCTGCACGAGCGGGGCCTGATCTACTGCGACTTCAAGCCCGACAACGTCATCCACGTCGGCGACGCGGTGAAGCTGATCGACCTGGGCGGCGTGCGCCGGCTCGACGATCCCGAGGCCGCCATCTTCGGCACGCCCGGCTACCAGGCACCCGAGGTGCCGGTCACCGGCCCGACCGTGGCCAGCGACCTCTACACGGTGGGCCGGTCGCTGGCCGTGCTGATCCTCGACTGGCCGGGCTGGCAGAGGGCCGACCGCGAGCGGCTGCCCGCACGCGGCGACTTCGAGGTGCTGGTCGAGCACGACGGCCTGTGGCGCTTCCTGGCCCGGGCCTGCGCCCCCGCCCCCGCCGGCCGCTTCGTCGACGCCGAGGAGATGGCCGACCAGCTCCACGGCGTGCTGTGCCAGGTGGCCGCCGCCCTCGACGCCCAGCCCCGGCCCCGCACCAGCGCCCGGTTCACCCCGCCCCGGCCCCGCCTCGACGGCGTCGGCTGGGCGTCGCTGCCCACCCCGCTGCTGCCCAACCACCCCCGGGTGGCCAACCGGGTGGCGGGCCTGGCCGAGGACGCCGACGCCACCCTGCGCCTGGCCCGGGCGGACGAGGAGCTGAGCTGGGCCGACATCGCCGCCGTGGCCCGGGCCTACTGCGAGACCGGCGTGACCAGCTCGGCCGACAAGGTGGTCGGGCAGCTCGACCCGGCCGGCCCCGACGCCGAGGGCTTCCGGGCCGTGATCGAGACGGCCCGGTCGTACCTGCACGGCATCTCGGCGCTGGCCGCCGGCGACCCCGCCCGGGCGGCGGTGCTGCTGGAGGACGCCTACGCCACTGCGCCCGGCGAGGCCGCCTGCGCGCTGGCCTACGCCGCCGCCCTCGCCGCCACCGGCGACAAGACCCGCCTCGAGGAGGCCGCCGACCTCTACGAGCAGGTGGCCGTGGCCGACCCCACCTGGGTGGTGGCGGTGGCCGGCCTGGCCGACACGCTGGTCGCGCTGGGCCGCCAGGCCGAGGCGGCCAAGGTGCTGACCGCGGTGCCCGAGACGCACCCGCTGCGGGCCGAGGCCCTCACGCGGGCCTGCCAGATCATGGCGACCGGCAGCTACGACCGCGAGGTGGCGGCCGCCGCCGGCGAGCGGGTCCGGGCGAGCCGCCGGGGCACCCGCCGGGTGGCCGACGCCGAGCTGGCCACGGCCCTGTACGGCGCGGCTCTGGCGGCGGTGGACGGGGGCCAGGACATCGGCCCGACGCTGGCCGGGCGCCCGGTCGACCGCAACGACCTGGCCCGGTCGGCCGAGGCCGCCCTGCTGGAGCTGGCCGACGCCACCCCCGACCCCCAGCGGCGGCACGAGCTGCTCGACACCGCCGCCCGGACCCGGCCCTGGAGCATGCTGTGACGCCCCGCCGCCGCCCGGAGGTGCCTCTGGCGCGTGCTGTGACGCCCCGCCGCGGCCCGGAGGTGGCTCTGGGGCGTGCTGTGACGTCCCGCCGCTGCCCGGGCCCGGCCCTGGAGCGTGCTGTGGCGCCCCGCGGCCGCCCGGAGGCGCCTGTGACGCCCGTCCCCGACCGGGCCCGGCGCTGGAGCAGGCCGTGACGCCGGCGTCCGTCTCCGAGGCCGAGGCGGGGCCTGTCGCCTGCGCCGCCTGTGGCGAGGAGCTGGTGCCCGGCGCCCGGTTCTGCGAGGCGTGCGGGGCGGCCACCGCCGGTGGCGGGCCCGTCGCCGGCCCGGCCGGCGACCCCACCGAGGACCTGCCTGCCGCCGCCCGGCCGGGGGCCGAGGTGTGCGCGCACTGCGGCGGTGCGGTGGGGGACGACGGCTACTGCACCAGCTGCGGCCTGCGGGCCCGGGAGCCGGTGGCCGTCGATGACCGGGGGGCGCTGGCCTACGGCACCCACCGGGGCCGGCGCCACCCCCGCAACGAGGACGCCGCCGCCCTGGCCGCCACGGCCGAGGGCTGGCCGGTGGTGGTGGTGGCCGACGGCGTGTCGGCCAGCCCCAACCCCCACCTGGCGGCGGCCGCCGCGGTGGCGGCAGCGGCCGGCCGGCTCGACGGCCGGGCCTTCGTCGGCGACGACGACCTGGTGGCCGCGGTGGCGGCGGCCGACGAGGCCGCCCGGGGCGTGCCGGCCGGCGGCGACCCCCAGTGGACCGAGGACGGTACCAGCCCGGCCTGCACGCTGGTCGTCGCCGTGGCCGCGCCCGACGCCGTCCACGTCGCCAACGTCGGCGACGCCCGGGTCTACGCGCTGGCCCCGACCGACGACGGCGCCTGGGAGGCCCGCCAGGTGAGCACCGACGACGGCCTGGCCGCCGAGGCGGTGGCGGCCGGCGCCGACCCCGCCGTCGCCCTGGCCGGCCCGGCCGGGCACTCGATCACCGCCTGGCTGGGCGCCGACGGGCCCGCCCTGGCCCCCCACCTGGCCCGGGCCGAGGGCGCGGCGCTGGTCCTGGCGTGCAGCGACGGCCTGTGGAACTACGCCCCCAGCGACGAGGAGATGGGGGCGCTGATCGCCGACACCCTGGCGGGGCCGCCGGGGCCGCTCGGCCCGGCCTGCGAGCACCTGGTCTCGTGGGCCGTCGACCAGGGAGGCGTCGACAACATCTGCGTCGCCCTCGCCCTCCCCCCGATCCCGTCCGAGGAGACAGCGTGACCACCACCGGTGCGGGCGGCGCCCCCTTCGCCGCCGAGACCTACCAGAACGAGTACCTGGCGTCCGGCGCCGACACCGTCGACGCGGTGGTCACCGTGACCGCGGCCGCCGACCCGGCGGCCGCCGGCGCCGTCGCCACCCCGCCCGGCGACCGGGCCGAGATCATCATGGTCGACTGCAGCGGGTCGATGGGCACCGGCCGCAAGCTGGCGGCGGCCCAGGACGCGGCGGTCGCCGCCATCGACTGCCTGGAGGACGGGGTCCACTTCGCCGTGATCGCCGGCGACCACGAGGCCCACCAGCTGTGGCCCCCGGCCGGCCGGGCGTTCGCGGTGGCCGACGCCGACGACCGGGCCGCCGCCCGCGAGGCCATCGCCCGGCTGGAGGGCCAGGGCGGCACCGCCATCGGCACGTGGCTCGACCTGGCCCGCTACCTGTTCGGCCAGACGGCGGCGCCGGTGCGCCACGCCATCCTGCTCACCGACGGGCGCAACGAGCACCAGCAGCCGGCCGAGCTGGCTGCGGCGGTCAGCGCCTGCCGGGGCCTGTTCCAGTGCGACTGCCGGGGAGTCGGCGTCGACTGGGAGGTGGAGGAGCTGCGGGGCATCGCCACCGCGCTGCTCGGCACCGTCGACATCGTGGCCGACCCGGACCGGCTGGCCGACGACTTCCGGGCCATGATCACCGGCAGCCTGGCCCGGGCGCTGCCCGACGTGAAGCTGCGGCTGTGGAACCCGCAGGGCGCGGTGCTGGAGTCGCTGCGCCAGGTCGCCCCCGAGATCCTCGACCTCACCACCACCGGAGTGCCGTCCGGCCCGCTGGCCCGCGACTTCCTGCTCGGCGGCTGGGCGCCGGGAGAGTCCCGGGACTACCACCTGCGGGTCAAGGTCACGCCGGGCGCGGTCGGCGACGAGATGCTGGCCGGGCGGGTCAGCCTGGTGCTGGCCGACGGCCAGGTGGCGACCCAGGCGCTGGTCAAGGCCACCTGGACCGACGACGCCGAGCTGTCGACCCGCATGGACAGCCACGTCGCC
>DATFRN010000354.1:0-28489 GCA_035263165.1 Acidimicrobiales bacterium
GCGATGCGGCCCTTGATGTCGTCCTCGCTGCCGGCACCCTCGACGATGGTCGTGGTGTCCTTGGTGACGATCACCTTCTTGGCCCGGCCCAGCAGGTCGAGGGTGATGTTGTCGAGCTTGAGCCCGACCTCCTCGGCCACGACCTGGCCCCCCGTGAGGGTGGCCATGTCCTGCAGCATCGCCTTGCGGCGGTCGCCGAACCCGGGGGCCTTGACGGCCACGCTGTTGAACGTGCCCCGGATCTTGTTGACGACCAGGGTGGCCAGTGCCTCGCCCTCGATGTCCTCGCCGATGATGAGCAGCGGCTTGCCCGTCTGCATCACCTTCTCGAGCACGGGGAGCATGTCCTGGACCGAGCTGATCTTGCTCTGGTTGAGCAGGATGTAGGCGTCGTCGAGGACAGCCTCCTGGCGGTCCTGGTCGGTGACGAAGTAGGGCGACAGGTAGCCCTTGTCGAACTGCATGCCCTCGGTGAACTCGAGCTCCATGCCGAAGGTGTTCGACTCCTCGACGGTGACCACGCCGTCCTTGCCGACCTTGTCGATGGCGTCGGCGAGCACCTCGCCGATGGCCGGGTCGGCGGCCGAGATGGCGGCGACCTGGGCGATCTCGGACCGGTCGTCGATCTCCTTCGACTGGTCCTTGATGGCCTCGACCGCGGCGGCGACGGCCTTCTCGATGCCCCGCTTCAGCCCGGTCGGGCTGGCGCCGGCGGCCACGTTGCGCAGGCCCTCGCGCACCAGCGCCTGGGCCAGCACGGTGGCGGTGGTGGTGCCGTCACCCGCGATGTCGTTGGTCTTGGTGGCGACCTCCTTCACGAGCTGGGCGCCCATGTTCTCGAAGGGGTCGTCGAGCTCGATCTCGCGAGCGATGGACACGCCGTCGTTGGTGATGGTCGGGGCGCCCCACTTCTTGTCGAGCACCACGTTGCGGCCCTTGGGGCCGAGCGTGACCTTCACGGCGTCGGCGAGCTTGTTCACGCCGGACTCGAGGGCGCGGCGCGCCTCGTCGTCGAACTTGAGGATCTTGGGCATCAACGCCTCACTTGGTGACGATGGCGAGCACGTCGCGGGCGGAGAGGACGAGCACGTCCTCGCCGTCGACCGTGACCTCGGTGCCGCCGTACTTGCTGTAGAGGACGGTGTCGCCCACGCTCACCCCGACCGGGATGATCTCGCCGGTCTGCTCGGAGCGCTTGCCCGGGCCGACGGCCAGGACCTCGCCCTGCTGGGGCTTCTCCTTCGCGGTGTCGGGGATGACCAGGCCGCTCGCGGTGGTCTCCTCGCTCTCGCCGGGCCTGACGACGATCCGATCGTCGAGCGGCTGCAAAGCCATGTGTGTCGCCTCCGTTGGCGCTGCCGTGCCAACCCCGGGTGGGTTAGCACTCTCCCGATACGACTGCTAACCCTAGGCAGCGGCGGTTAGCAGTCGCAACCCCCGAGTGCCAGGCGGTCAGCGGGACCGGCGGGGGGCGCCGTCCTCGGGGTCGACCGTGAGGCCGCGGAGGGTGGCGTCGACGACCGTGTCGATGAGCCGCTGGGCCACCTCCTCGGGGAACTGGAGGCCCATGAGCAGGAACTCGGCCACGCCGTGGGCGGCGGAGAAGATGGTGAACGCCACCAGCACGGGGTCGGTGACCCGCAGCCGCCCGGCGGCGATGGCCCGGTCGACCGGGGCCAGGGCGGCGGTGAACGCCTCGGTGGCGGGGGCGAACGTCTCCGTCACCGGCACCGACGGCACCCGGGGCGTGTAGCGGAACATGAGCCGGTGCAGGTGGGGCTCGGCCCGGGCGTGGGCGACGTAGGCCAGGGCCAGCTCGCGCAGGTGCTCGATCGGGTCGTCGCTGCCGACGCCGGAGAACAGATCCTCCAGCGTGCGGAACTCGGACTCGGCCACCGCCGCCAGCAGGTCGTCGTAGTCGGTGACGTAGGCGTAGAGGGCGGGCGCCGTCACCCCCAGCTCACGGGCGACGCTGCGCAGGCTGGTGCCCCGGATGCCCTCGGCTCGGATCTGCGCGCGGGTGTGTTCGACGACGATCGCCCGCGTGAGTGGTGGCCTCGCCACCCGGGAAGGATGCCATCCCGGGGGGCGGAGCGGCCGTCAGCCCGCCAGCGGGAGCCGCAGGTTGGGGGTGGCGCCGGTGTCGAGCGGCGAGGGGCCGTCGGCCTGGAGGCGCCACCAGCCGGCGGCGGCGATCATCGCCGCGTTGTCGGTGCACATGGACCGGCTGGGCACGAAGCTGCGGATGCCGTCCTCGGCGCAGGCCTCGGCGAACCGCTGGCGGAGCGCGCTGTTGGCGGCCACGCCGCCGCCGAGGCACAGGCCCTTGGCCCCGACCTCCCGGGCGGCGCGGCGGGCCTTGGTCACCAGCACGTCGACGACCGCCTCCTGGAAGCTGGCGGCGACGTCGGCGGTGGCCACGTCGGGGTGGTGGCGGACGTGGTTGACGACGGCGGTCTTGAGGCCGCTGAAGCTGAAGTCGTGGCGGCCCTCGCCGGTGCGGTCGATCATGGCCCGGGGGAAGGCGATGGCCCGGGGGTCGCCCTGCTGGGCGAGCTTGTCGATGACCGGGCCGCCGGGGTAGCCGAGGCCGAGGAACCGGGCCACCTTGTCGAACGCCTCGCCGGCGGCGTCGTCGATCGTCGAGCCGAGGAGGTGGTAGCGGCCGTGGTCCTCCATGTGGACGAGGAGGGTGTGGCCGCCGGAGACCAGGAGGACGACGAGGGGGAGGTCGAGGTCGGGCTCCTCCAGGAAGGCGGCGTAGAGGTGGCCCTCGAGGTGGTTGACGGCGACGAAGGGGACGCCCCACACCAGGGCGAGCGCCTTGGCGGCACTGACGCCGACGAGCAGGCTGCCGACGAGCCCGGGCCCGACGGTGGCGGCCACGGCGTCGATCTCGTCGTCGGCGACGCCGGCCTCGACCAGCGCCTGGGCCACGACGGGGGTGAGCATCTCGACGTGCGCCCGGGAGGCGATCTCGGGCACGACGCCCCCGTACCGGGCATGCCGGTCGATCTGGCTGGCCACGACGGACGACCGCACCTCCGTCGCCCGCTCCACCACGGCCGCGGCGGTCTCGTCGCACGAGGTCTCGATGCCCAGGATCCGGTCGGTCACTGTCCCTAGCCTCCCGCGTCGGGGCTTGTGCTGGCTACTTGTGTCGGGAACTTCCGTGGACGTTTCTGGCTGACTCCCAACCAGAAACGTCCACGGAACGGCCGGACTACAACCAACTCCCGTCCACGATCGTCGTGCCGGGGATGGCCCGCTCGATGGCCGCCAGGCGGGCGGCGTAGGCGGTGGTGTTGACGTCGTTGGCCCACATGACCAGGGCGTCCTCGCCCGTCTCGGGGTAGTAGCCCTTGCGGACGCCGGCGGGGACGAAGCCGAAGCGCTGGTAGAGGGCCTGGGCGCCGCTGTTGCTCATCCTGACCTCCAGCGTCAGGTTGACGCAGCCGCGTTGGATGGCGCCGCGGGCCAGCGTGACCAGCATCCGGGTGGCGATGCCGTGGCGGTGCCAGGCCGGGTCGACCGCCACCGTGGTGATGTGGCCGTCGTCGACCGCCTTGAAGATGCCGCTGTAGCCCACCACCTCGCCGCCCACCCGGGCCACCACGTAGAGCCGGGTCGCCCTCTGGCCGATCTCGGACAGGAACAGGCCGAACGTCCACGGCCGGGGGTACACCTGGGCCTCGATGCGCAGCACGCTGCGCAGGTGGCGGCGGCGCATCGGCGAGATGCGCACCTCCAGACCGTCGGGGTCGGTCGCGGGGCTGGGCAGCGGGCGGGCCATCAGCCCGCCTCTTGGGCGGGGTCGGAGGGACCGGCGGGCCCGGCGCCCGGCGCCTCCCGCACCAGGCCGTCCCGGGTCGACCAGTTGATCTCGGCGTCGGGACGCCGCAGGTACAGCGGCTCCAGGTCCCACGGCTGCACGAAGTCCTCCCGCAGCGCCCGGGCGTGGGCCAGCTGCACCAGCGACGCCGCCGACGGGTGAGCCGAGCCCTGGTCGGCCAGCTCGACCTGCCCGAACTCGGCGAACGCCTCCCGGTAGCGCAACGCCCCGTCGCCCACCAGCAGCACGTCCTCCCGGGTGGCCGCCAGGTCCCCGGCCAGGTCGTCGGGCGTCGACACCCGGTACGGCCCCAGCCGCTGGATCCCGCCGGGCACCTGCCGGTAGGTGGCGGTGAACAGCTCGCTGCGGCGGGCGTCGATGGCGGCCACCACCAGCCGGGGCGTCCACCGCACCGGGAACGCCAGCAGGTCGAGGCTCGCCACCCCGATCATCGGCACCCGCAGCGCGTGCGCCATCGCCTTGGCCGCTGAGATGCCGACCCGCAGCCCGGTGAACAGGCCCGGCCCGACGTCGACGGCCACGCAGCCGATCTCGTCCAGCTCGACCCGGGCCTGCTGGCGCAGGAAGTCGATGGCCGGCGTGAGCGACTCGGCGTGGCGCCGGCCCCGGCTGGAGTGGACCTCGGCCAGCACGCCCTCGTGGCCGCCGATGGCGCAGCCGACCTGGGCGGTCGAGGTGGTGATCCCGAGGATGAGCACGGCCCGCCGCCCCTACCCCGCCGCCTCTGCCCACGGGGCCAGGGCGTGCAGCAGCGACACCTGGCGCTTGGCCCACGCCGGGCCCACCGGGCGCAGGGCGATGCGGCGCTCGTCGTCGTCGGCCTGGCCGTAGGTCAACCGCACCTCCAGGTAGTCGCCCGGCAGCAGCGGGGCGATGGCGTCGCCCCACTCGATGAGCGTGACGCCCCCGTCGTCGAGCAGCTCGGACAGGCCCAGCTCGGCCACCTCGCCCAGCTGCTCGAGCCGGTAGACGTCGAGGTGGTGGACGAGCAGCCGCCCCTCGTACTGCTGGGCGAGGGTGAAGGTGGGGCTGGTGATGGGCTCGGTGACGTCGAGGGCCCGGCCGAACCCCTGCACGAACGCGGTCTTGCCTGCGCCGAGGTCGCCGGCCAGCACCACGAGGTCGCCCGGCTGGGCCAGCTCGGCCAGCGCGGCCGCGAGCTTGCGGGTCTCGTCGACCGAGGCGGTGCGTGCGGCCAGGGGCACCCCGTGAGACTACCGAGCGCCGCCCGGCCCCTCGTGGGGTGGCCCGTAGCGCTCGCCCGGTAACCGGCGGCGCCGTGCTGCGGGCCACCCCACTAGGCCCCCGTGACCCCCGCGATCGCCGAGGCCACGACGTGGGCGGCCAGGGCCCGGACGACGTCGGCGTCGGCCTCGACCGGCCCGGTGGCGGCGGCCACGAAGGCGTCGCCGTCGGCCCGGGTGTGGGGCGGGAACACGGCCCGGGACAGCCCGTCGTGGGCGCCCTGGGCGACCCGGTGGCAGGCGAGCTTGTCGAGCCGGGCGTTGGTGGCCACCAGGCCGATGACCGTGTTGGTCGGGGCGCCGCCCGGGGGTCCGGGCGCGGGCGCGGCCGCGGCCATCAGGCCGGCCAGGTCGACCGCCAGGGACGATTCGCCGCCCGGGCGGCCGGCGGCGTTGACCGCCACCAGGGCGGCCACCACCAGGTCGCCGGCCGCCACCCCCGCCGACGCCAGGCCGCCCGGCACCCGGGCCAGGTCGGCGCCGGGGCCCATGACCGTGGCGCCGGTCCCCGCCCCCACCCGCCCCACCTCGGGCGGGCCGGCGCGGGCGGCCACGCAGGCGGCGTAGCCGGCGTCGGGGCCGGGGCGGACGGCGGGGTCGCCGACCATGAGGTCGAACAGCGCCAGCGCCGGCACGATCGGGACCGGTCCGGCCGGGGTCACGAAGCCCATCCCGCGCTCCTCGCAGAACCGCATCACCCCGTCGGCCGCCGCCAGCCCGAACGCCGATCCGCCGGTCAGCACCAGGGCGTCGATGCGCTCGACCGTGCGCCCGGGCTCGAGCAGCGCCAGCTCGCGCGACGCCGGCGCCCCGCCCCGCACCTCGCCCGACGCCACCGTGCCCTCGGCGAACAGCACGACCGTGCAGCCGGTGGCGGCCTCGGCGTCGGTCCAGTGGCCGACCCGCACCCCGGGGACGTCGGTGACCGCCGGGCTCACCGGTAGCGCCTCGCCACCCGGGTGCCGATGGCGCACACCACCTCGTAGGCGATCGTGCCCAGCCGGGCCGCCCACTCGTCGGGCGTGATGCGCTCGCCGCCCCGCTCGCCCAGCAGCACCACCTCGTCGCCCCGGCGGACGTCGGCGTCGGGGCCGCAGTCGACCATCAGCTGGTCCATCGTGACCACGCCGACGATCGGCCGCCGCTCGCCCTTGACCAACACCTCCTGGCCGGCCAGCGGCAGCGACCGGAACACGCCGTCGGCGTAGCCGATCGGCACGGTGGCGACGATCGTGTCGCGGGGCAGGCGGTGGCGGTGGCCGTAGGAGATGCCCTCGCCCGCGGCCACCGGCTTCACGTACGACACCTCGGACGCCAGCGTGAGCGCCGGCCGCAGGTCGGCCAGGCCGGCCAGCTCGGGGGCCGGCGGGATGCCGTAGATCGCGATGCCGCAACGGACCAGGTCGTAGCGGGACGCCGGGTGGACCAGCGCCCCGGCCGAGTTGGCCGCGTGGACCAGCTCGGGCTCGATGCCGGCCCGGGCCATGGCGGCGCGGCTGGCGTCGAACTCGGCCAGCTGGGCGGCGGTGGTGGGGTTCCCCGGCTCGTCGGCCACGGCCAGGTGGGTGAGCACGCCCTCGAGGTGCAGCTCGGCCAGCTCGTTGATCGCCCGGGCCAGCGCCACGGCCTCGGCGGGGGCGGCGCCGACCCGGTGCATGCCGGTGTCGACCTTGAGGTGGACCGGCACCCGGGACGTCCGGGAGCCGTGGACCGAGCGGGCGATGGCCGCCACGGTCTCGGGGCTGTAGACGGTGAGGCGGGCGCCGGTGGCGACGGCGTCGTCGATCTCGTCGAGGCGGGGCTCGGACAGCAGCAGCAGGGGGGCCTCGATGCCGGCGTCCCGCAGGACGACCGCCTCGTCCACCTGGGCGACGGCCAGCCACTCGGCGCCGGCCGCCAGCGCGGCCCGGCCGACGGCGGCGGCGCCGTGGCCGTAGCCGTTGGCCTTCACCACCGCGCAGACCCGGGCCGGCTGGGCGTGGGAGCGCAGCACGCGCACGTTGTGGCGGATGGCGTCGAGGTCGATCTCGGCCCAGGCCCGGGCCATCAGCCGTCCTCCCCCGCGAGGCCGGACGCGACGGCGGGCAGCGCCGTCACCAGGTCGGACGCCACCAGGCCCCGGGCGGGGCCGCGGGCGGCGGCCCGGCCGTGGATCCAGGCGCCGGCCGCCGCGGCCTGGATCGCCGGCAGCCCCTGGGCGAGGAGGGCGCCGATCAGGCCGGACAGCACGTCGCCGGTGCCGGCGGTGGCCAGGCGGGCGTCGCCGGCGGTCGACAGCAGCACCCGGCCGCCGGGGTCGGCCACCACCGTGGTCGAGCCCTTGAGCAGGACGACGGCGCCGGTGGCGGCGGCCAGGTGGCGGGCGGCGGCGATGCGGTCGTCGCCCGGCGGGTGGCCGGCCAGGCGGGCGTACTCGCCGTCGTGGGGGGTGAGGACGGTGGGGGCGTCGCGGCGGCCGAGGATCGACGGGGCGGCGTCGCCGAGCGCGGCGAGGCCGTCGCCGTCGACCAGCAGGGGCACGGGGGCGCCCGAGGCGACGTGGTGGACGGCGGTCACCGTGGGGGCGGTGCGGCCCAGGCCGGGGCCGAGGACCAGGGCGTGGATCCGGTCGAGGCCCCCCAGCACGGCCTCGTCCCAGCCGGCGGAGGGGACGGCGATGCCGACGGCCTCGGTCGGCAGGCCGGGGTCGGGGTGGAGGCCGGGGGTGGCCACCCGGACCATGCCGGCCCCGGCCCGCTGGGCGGCGCCCGCGGCCAGGTGGGCGGCGCCGGTCATGCCCGGGGAGCCGGCCACGACCATGAGCGCGGCCCGCCACTTGTGGCTGTCGAGGGCGCGGGCGGGGAGCCAGGCGGCGACGTCCTCCTCCTCGACCACGTGGGCGGTGGCGCCGGAGACGTCGAGGCCGATGTCGGCCAGCTCGACCCGGCCGGCGAGGCCCCGGCCAGGCGGGAACAGCAGGCCGGGCTTGTAGGCGGCGAAGGTGACGGTGCGGTCGGCGGCGACGGCCCCGCCCTCGTCGGCCCGGCCGGTGAGGCCGTCGACGCCGCTCGGGATGTCGACGGCCAGCACGGGGGCGCCGCCGGGGTCGGGCGGGTCGTAGCGGCCGCGGAAGCCGGTGCCGTAGGCGGCGTCGACGACCAGGTCGGCGGCGGCAAGGCGGGCGGGTGCCTCGGCCGCGGGGATGACGGTCACGTGCACCCCCCGGCGTCGCAGGCGCCCGGCGGCGGCGCGGCCGTCGTTGCCGTTGTTGCCCTTGCCGGCCACGACCACGATCCGCCGGCCGTAGGCCCCACCCAGCATGTCGAGCGCCGCCCGGGCCACGGCGGCCCCGGCCCGCTCGATGAGCACCTCGGTCGGCTCGGGCGCCGCCGCATCGACGGCCGCCATCTCGTCGGGCGTGAGGACCGGGACCATCCGCACGCAGGCTAGTGGGGTGGTCCGCAGCGCCCGCCCGGGCTGCCGCGCCCGCTCCGACCGAGGGCGGTCAAGGGTCAGCCCACAGGGCTGATGCGCAGGTCCCCGCGCCGCCCCCAACACTGACCTACGAGGCCGGCCCCGCCGGCCTCATGGCTGCCTCGTAGAGCCCGGACACACCCGCCTCCACGCCCCCGCCGGCCCGACTGAGGCAGCGCGAGGCCAGCGTCAGGGCCCCTCCGCCACGGCGATCGCCGCCGCCGTGGCGGCCGTGCACCCCGCCAGCCGCCACCGGGCCGGCCACACCGCATGGCACCAGGCCGACGGCGCACCATCTGCGGCCGGGTGCCACGGGATCGCCGGCGTGGCCTGTGTTACGGCCCCTCCGCCACGGCGATCGCCGCCGCCGTGGTGGCCGTGTGGGTGAGGCTGAGGTGCCAGCGGGTGACGCCGGCGTCGGCGGCCAGGGTGGCGGCCTTGCCGTGGAGGGCCAGCTCGGGGGCGCCGGACTCCGTGCGGACCACCTCGATGTCCTGCATCGGGCAGGCCCCCACGCCGCGGCCGAGGGCCTTGAGGGCCGCCTCCTTGGCCGCAAAGCGGGCGGCGTAGCACTCGGCCGCGTTGCGGCGGCGGTCGCAGACCTCGCGCTCTGCCTCCGTGAACACCCGGGCCGCGAAGCCCGGCGTCCGGGACAGCGTGCCGGCCATGCGCTCCACCTCGCAGAGGTCGACGCCCACCCCCACGATGCCGCCCACCGCTCAGCCGGCGCGCCAGCGGTCGGCGAGCTGGTTGATCGGCTCGGTCATCAGCGTGACCACCGGGATCTCGGCCAGCAGGTCCTCGTGGAACGTCGGCTCGGTCTCCAGCACGGCGTCCCGCAGCACCGAGTACCGGTTGCGGTAGCCCGACAGCACGCCCCGGGCCGTGGCCACCGGCAGGTGGTCCGCGAACCGCACGTGCAGCAGGGCGATGCCCGTCGCCTGGCCGTCCTTGACCTCGGGCACGATGACGATCGTCCGCCCGTCGCGCCGGCCCCGGGCCACCAGCACCTCGCGCTCGCTGGCCACCCGGTGCTTGGTACCCCGCAGCTCGGGCGACCGGTCGGTGCGGCTGGGCAGGTCGCGGGCGATGCCGCCCCGGTCGACGACCCGGATGGTGGCCGAGCCCTCGGGCCCCACCCGCCCCTCGATGCGGTAGCGGGTGAACCCGACCACGTCCTCGACGATCGGGCTGATGTCGGCCAGCGTGCGCAGCGTGCGGTAGGTGAGCTGGTCGCGGTGGGCGCCGGTGGCGATGACCTCCCGCACCAACGGCACCTCCAGCAGCGTCTCGTCGCTGCGGGAGATCCCCACGGTCACGGTCTTGGCCTGGTGCTTGATGGCGTCGACCGGGCGGGTCAGCTCCTCGATGGCCCGGGTCAGCGCCCCGGTCAGGTCGTCGATGACCACGGCCGGCGTGCCCACCTTGCCCTCGTCGATCTGGTAGGCGTCGAGCGGCACCACGCCCAGCACGTAGCGGAACAGCGCCGCCAGCCGCACGGCCGTGGACGCCTCGAGCTGGCCGTCGTAGTGCCCGCCCCGCAGGCCCTCGAAGTACTGGCGGGCGACCGGCTCGAGCTGCACGCCCAGGCGGCGCAGCATGACCTCACCGTCGGGCCGCAGCGCCGACGGCGGGGTGGACAGGCCGCCCCCGGTCACCGCCTCGATGGCCGCCCGGGCCGACCGCAGCGGCCGGGCCAGGCCGTCGATGGCCAGCGCGGCCTCGTAGCCGAACAGGTGCCCGGCCATGGCCGACAGCACGAACGCCAGCGCCGGGTGGGTGGCCGGCACGGTCAGCACGTGCAGCGCCGAGGCGAACCGGGACTGGCCGTCGCTGGCGATGACCACCGGCGACGCCTTGTGCGCCCGGTAGATCGCCACCTCCTTGGCCACGTCGTCGGCGGTCGAGCCGGTGAGCCCGGCGGCACACACGAGGATGAGCGGCTCGGCCGACAGGTCGATGTGCTTCTTGTCCTCGGTCGAGTCGCTGGCGATCGACTTGTAGCAGAGCTCGGACAGCTTGATCCGCACCTCGGCGGCGGCGATGCGGTTGACCCCGTTGCCGACCACCGCCCAGTAGCGCTTGGCCGGGGCGACGGCGTGGGCCGCCTCGGCGATGGCCTCGCGCCGGTCGAGCACGCCGGCCATGGCCTCGGGCAGGTCGCGCAGGGCGGCCAGCAGGTCCTGGCCGGGCCCACCGCCCACCTCGGCGGCGAGGCTGGCGGCCAGCAGGATGCCGGCGGCGATCTGGCTGTAGAACGCCTTGGTCGAGGCGACCGACATCTCGACGTCGCGGCCGTCGGACGTGTAGAGCACCCCGTCGGCCCGCTCGGTCAGGTCGCTGCTGCGCCGGTTGACGATGGCGACCACCCGGGCGCCCCGCGCCCGCACCAGGTCGACCGTGCGGTTGGTGTCGGTGGTGGTGCCCGACTGGCTGATGGCGACGACCAGGGTGTCGGCCATCGACGACCGCAGCCCGAAGCCCGACAGCTCGGTGGCGGGCAGCGCCTCGACGACCAGCGAGCCGAGCGGGGCGAACTGGCCGAGGGCGGCGGCGAGGGCCTGGCCGGCGATGGCCGCCGTGCCCTGGCCGATCGCCAGCACCCGGTTGACGTCCCCCGCCCGCAGCGCAGCCCGCAGGTCGTCGGGCAGGGCGCCGTCGGGCAGCGCCACGGACAGCCCGCCGTCCCGCTCGACCAGCTTGCCCCGCAGCGTCTTGCGGAAGCTGGCCGGCGCCTCGGTGATCTCCTTGAGCAGGAAGTGGGGGAAGCTGCCCCGGTCGATGTCGCGGGTGGTGATCTGGGCGTCGGCCAGGTCGGCCTCGGTCACCGGCAGGCGGGTGCCGTCGTAGGCCTGGCGCTCGATGCCCTCGAGCGTGCCGGCCCGGGCGCCGTCGAGCACCACGATCTGGCCCCGGCTGGCGGTGGGGTTGTCGGGGTTGGCCGGGGTCTCGCCGTCGAGCCGCAGGTAGCGGCTGGTGAGCTCGATCACGCCGTAGGGCTCGCTGGCCACGATGTAGGCGCCGTCGGCCAGGCCCACGTAGACGCCCTGCCCGCTGCCCCGCAGAGCCAGCATGACCTTGTCGGGCGCGCTGCTGGCGGCGGCGGCGATGGCGACCGACCCCTCGAAGGTGGCGACGGTCGAGCGGAAGGCGTCGGCCAGGGCCACACCCTCGCCGAGCCGCCGGGCGACGATCGTGGGGATGACCTTGGCGTCGGTGGTGATCTCGGGCGCGATGCGCAGCCCGTCGAGCGCCTTGAGGTCGGCGAAGTTGTCGACGTCGCCGTTGAGCGCAGCCACCACATAGGGGGCGTCGGCCGCGCCCAGCTCGGCGCTGTCGACCGGGTGGGCGTTGGGCTGGCTGATGATGCCGACCGACGCCCACCGGGTGTGGCCGACCACCACGGCCACGGCGGCGTCCGAGCTGAGGGCCAGGCGCAGCAGCCCGTCGTCGCGCACGGCCTCGCGCAGGACGCGGGTGTTGTCGCCCAGCTCGCCGATCTCGGCCGCCGCCTTGTAGACGAAGGCGAGGCAGCCGTCGACCGCCCGCACGCTGCCCGACCGGAACAGCGGGTCGGCCGCCCGGTCGGCCATGAGGCCGGCGACGGCGGGGCCGTCCAGGTCGAGGCCGTGGTCGCGCACGAGGACGTGGATGCCGGCCGAGTCGCGGCCCCGGACCTCGAGCCGGTCGATGGCGGACAGGGCCTGCTGGATCGACGTGTAGCCCTCGGTGGCGCCCCAGCCCGGCTCGCTGCCGGCCAGGTCGGCCACGGCCCGGGCGGTGGGGACCCGGTCGCGCTGGACCGCCCACACCGCGTCCTTGAGGCGGGTGAGTGCCGCATTGACCGCCTCGACGTCCTCCCCGTCCGCGCCGGTGTCCAGCCCGGACTCCAGGGCGGCGACGGCGGCGGTCAGGCTGGCGCAGGTGCCCTCGACCTCGGCCAGCAGGCGGCGGTCGTGGATGAGGGCGTGGACGCCGTCGCCGCCCCGCAGGGCCCGGTCGGCGGCCTCGACCCGCTCGGCGGCCCGCCGGCAGGCGTCGGCCAGGGTGCCGCCGGAGGCCAGCAGGTCGACCGCCTCGCCGAGCGGCCCGGCCACGTCGGCGTGGGCCAGCGGCGCACGCGCACCGGGACGGCGGACGACAGCGATGATCCCGCACATGGGCGTGGAGTTTACGGGCCGGCGATCGCGACCAGCGCCGCGACCAGCTCGTCGACCGCCCCGGCGGCGGCCTGCTCGGTGGGGGCCTCGGCCATGACCCGGACCACCGGCTCGGTGCCGCTGGGGCGGACCAGCACCCGGCCCTCGGCGCCGAGGCGGGCCTCGACCGCGGCGATCGCCGGGGCCAGCCGCTCGACCACGGCCGGGTCGCGCTCTGGCACCTGCACGCTGCGCAGGACCTGGGGCAGCCGGGTCATCGCGGTCGCGGCCAGCTCGGCCAGCGGCCGCCCGGCCCGCACGACCACGTCGAGGGCCTGCACGGCCGTGAGCAGGCCGTCGCCGGTGGTCGCCAGGTCGCGGAAGATCACGTGCCCGCTCTGCTCGCCGCCCAGGGCGAGGCCGTGCTGCTCCAGCGCCTCCAGCACGTAGCGGTCGCCCACCGCCGTCTCGACGACGTGGATGCCCCGCTTCTCCATGGCCAGCCGGAACCCGAGGTTGGTCATCACCGTGACCACCACGCTGTCGCCGGCCAGCACGCCCCGCTCGTGGCGGTCGATGGCGCACAGGGCGATGATGTGGTCGCCGTCCACGAGCCCGCCGGCCGCGTCGACCAGCAGCACGCGGTCGGCGTCGCCGTCGAAGGCGATGCCCAGGTCGGCGCCCGCCGCCACCACGGCGTCGACCAGCGACTCGGGGTGGGTGGACCCGCAGCCGGCGTTGATGTTGGTGCCGTCGGGATCGGCGTGGACCACCGTGACGTCGACCCCCAGCGCCGCCAGTGCGTCGGGCGCCACCACCGACGCCGACCCGTTGGCGCAGTCGACGACCGCCCGCAGCCCCCCGAGCCGGCGCCCGCCCAGCGACGCCGCCACGGCGGCGGCGTAGCCGGCGTGGCCGGCGTCCTCGCCCGGCACGAGCCGGCCCACATCCGCCCCGCGGCGGGCGGGCGCGGGCAACGACCGCAGCTCGGCCTCGATGCGGGCCTCGACCTCGTCGGTCAGCTTGCGGCCTCCGGCGGCGAACAGCTTGATCCCGTTGTCGGCGAAGGGGTTGTGCGAGGCCGACACCATCGCCGCGGGCGCGTCCTCGCGGGCCGACCACCACGCCACCTCGGGCGTGGGCGCCACGCCGAGGGAGGTGACGTCCAGCCCCTCGCTGGCCAGCCCCGCGGTGAGTGCGGACGCCAGCAGCGGGCTCGACAGGCGGGTGTCCTGCCCGACGGCGCAGCGCGCCCCACCGAGCACCCGCGCCGCGGCGCGGCCGAGGGCCAGCGCCAGGTCGGCGGTCAACTCGGTGTTGGCGACGCCCCGCACGCCGTCGGTGCCGAACTTCAGCATGGGCGCAGCCGCCCGCCGATCACCGCTTGGAGTACTGGGGCGCCTTGCGGGCCTTCTTCAGGCCGTACTTCTTGGACTCCTTCTCGCGCTGGTCGCGCGTGAGGAAGCCGGCCCGCTTGAGCGTGGTGCGCATCTCGGGGTCGAGGTCGACCAGCGCCCGGGCGATGCCGAGGCGCAGGGCGCCGGCCTGGCCGGAGACGCCGCCGCCGTGGAGGCTGGCATCGACGTCGTAGCTCTCGTCGGTGCTGGTGATCCGCAGCGGCTCGGTGAGGATCATCTGGTGCGCCTTGGACGGGAAGTACTCGGCGACGTCGCGGTCGTTGATCGTGATCTTGCCGGAGCCGGGGCGGATCCGGACCCGGGCGACGGCGCCCTTGCGGCGGCCGGTGGTCTGCGCGAGCGGGGTCGACATGGCGGGAACCTCAGTCGGTGGCGCGACGGGCGTGGGCCACGTCGAGGGTCTGCGGCTGCTGGGCGGCGTGGGGATGGGTGGGGCCCGCGTACACCTTGAGCTTGGTGAGCTGCTGGCGGCCGAGGCGGGTCTTGGGGAGCATGCCCCGGATGCTGCGGCGCACCGCCTCGGTGGGCCTGCGGGCGTGCAGGCTGGCGTAGGTCTCGGTGCGCAGGCCACCCGGGTAGCCGGAGTGGCGGTAGACGTTCTTGCGCTCGGCCTTGCCCGCGGTGAGGACGATCTTGTCGGCGTTGACCACGATCACGTGGTCGCCGGTGTCGAGGTTGGGCGTGTAGGTCGGCTTGTGCTTGCCGCGCAGGACCCGGGCCACCTCGGTGGCGAGCCGCCCGAGGACCATGCCCTCGGCGTCGACGACGTACCAGGCACGCTGGATCTCAGATGCTTTCGGGGTGTACGTGGGCACGCGTGCCACCTTCATGGAAGTCTGCGTTTATGCACAGGGCCGCGCGGGCCCAGGGCGACGGACAAGCCTACGGGCTGAGCGGCCAAAACGGCAAGCCCGTCCGGCACCCGCCGGCGGCCTCCCCGGTAACGTAGCGGCCCGACGGACGGAGACGGAACGGTGATCGCCACCTACGCCCCGGTGCTCGCGGCCAGCTTCGGCGACGTCGTGCTCCGCATCGTCGTGGCGGCGGCCCTGGCCGTCGTGACCACCGCCATCTCGCTCCGGCTGCTGGGGGTGCGCCGGGGCTGGGCCAAGGCCCTCGGCGCGGGCCTGGCCGGCTGGATCCTGGGCGGCCTGCTTGCCCTCCACCTCAACGACGGCGACTGGGGCGCCGACGGGCTGGTGCTCCAGACCCTGGCCATCGCCGTGCCCGCCACCATGGCCATCGCGGTCACGCTCGACCTGCTGGCCCGGCCGGGGGCGCTGGCCCGGGCGCCCGAGGCGGGCCTGCTGGTCGCCCCCCGTCCGCTGCGCGACCTGCGCCGCCGGGTCGACGTGGTGCGCCGCTACCGCGAGCTGCTCGGCCTGCTGCGGGCGGAGGGGTTCGGACCCTGGCCGGCGGCGGCCGGGCAGGCGGCCCGGGAGGCCGAGCCGGCCGGCGTGCGCCTGCGCCGGGTGCTGGAGGCGGCCGGCGGCGTCTACGTCAAGCTCGGCCAGATCGCCGCCACCCGCATCGACCTGCTGCCGCCCGACGTGTGCGCGGAGCTGGCGACACTGGCCAACCGGGTGCCGCCCGAGCCGGCCGAGGCGATCCGCGCGGTGATCGAGGACGAGCTGGGCCGGCCCGTCGAGGACGTGTTCGCCGAGTTCGACTGGGAACCGCTGGCGGCGGCGTCGATCGGCCAGACCCACACCGCCCGCCTGCCCACCGGTGACGCCGTGGTGGTGAAGGTCCAGCGGCCCGACATCGCCCGGGTGATGGAGCGGGACCTGGCCGCCCTGGCCCTCCTGGCCGACTTCGCCGAGCGCCGCACCCCGCTCGGGCGCAGCGTGCGGTCGGGCGAGGTGCTGGCCCAGTTCGCCACCAGCCTGCGGGCCGAGCTGGACTTCCGGCGGGAGGCCCAGAACATGGCCGAGATGGCGGGGCTGATGGCGGCCGACCCCGGCCCGGGCGACGTGCGGGTGCCGGCCGTCCACGAGGACCTGTGCACCGCCCGGGTGCTGGTGCAGGAGCGGTTCGAGGGCTTCACGGTCAGCGACGCTGCCGCCCTCGGCGCCTCCACGGCCGACCGGGCCGGGCTGGCCCGGGACCTGATGGCGGCGCTCATGGCCCAGGTCCTGCGGTACGGGCTGTTCCACGCCGACCCCCACCCCGGCAACATCTTCGTGGTGGCCGACCAGTCCCTCGGCCTCATCGACTTCGGCGCCGTGGGCCGGCTCGACCCGGTGCAGCGGGCGGCGGTGGTCGACATGATGGTCGGGCTGGTGCGCCGGGACGTCGGCCTGCTGCGGGACGCCATCGAGCGGGTGGCGGAGACGGCGGGCAACATCTCGGCCGAGCGGCTGGAGCGGGCCATCGCCCGCCTGCTCACCGACCACATCGGCGCCGGCGGCGCGGTCGACGCCGGCGCGCTCCAGGACCTGGTGCCGGTGCTCGGCGAGTTCGGCATCACCCTGCCCGGCGATCTGGTGGTGCTGTCCCGGGCGCTGGTGACGCTGGACGGCACGCTCGGCGTGCTGTCGCCGGGCCTGTCGATCGTGGCCGCCGCCCACGACCTGGTCGGGTCGGAGGCCGGGGCCCAGGTGGTCGACCCCGACCAGATGCTGCGGGAGGGCCTGGCCGACGCCGCGGTCCGGCTGCGCCGCCTGCCCGACCGGATCGACCGCATCTCGGCGCTGGCGGCCCGGGGCGACCTGCAGCTGCGGACGCTGGTGTCCGAGGACGACGACCGCGTGCTGCGCACGCTGGTCAACCGCGGCCTCCTGGTGGCGACGGGGGCCGCGTTCCTGGTGGCCGCGGCGCTGCTGCTCACGGTGGCACCGGCCTCGGACGGGACCACGGTGCCCGAGGTCCTGGGTTACGGCGGGCTGCTGGCGGGCACGGTCCTCCTGTTGAGGGTGGTGGCCGCCGTGGCTCGCGACGGCACCACCTGAGGTCATCTCGCCATGACGGAGACCCCCGCCCCCGCCCCCCCGGACGGCCGGCGTCACCGCCCCCGCTGGGCGGTGCCCGCCGCCGTCGCCGCGGCCCTGGCCGTGCTGGCGGCGGGGGCGCTCACGCCCCGCCCCGGCGGCCAACCGGACCGCACGCTGGTGGCCTCGGCCAGGTCGGCGGAGCACCCGTCGAGCACGGCGACGGCCCCGCCCACCACCACGGGCCCCAAGGCGCCCCCGACGACCGGCCCGCCGGCCACCGCGCCGCCGACCACGACCGCACCCGCCGGGAGCGGCGGGGGCGCCCTGTGCATCGGGGACTCGGTCATGCTCGGCGCCTCGCCGGGGTACCGGGGCACGCTCACCATGTGCGGCACGGTCGACGCCACGGTCAGCCGCCAGTTCGCGGACGGCCCCGACCTGGTCGCCCGGCGCCGGCTGCCCGCCAGGGTCGTCGTCCACCTCGGCACCAACGGCACCATCTCGCCGGGCGACCTCGACGCGCTGCTGCGTCGCCTGGCCGGCGTCCGCCGGGTGGTGCTCGTGACCGTGCAGGTCAGCGGCGGTCGCCCGTGGGAGGCCCCGGACAACGCCCTGATCCGGGCGGTCCCCGCCCGCCACCCGAACGTCGTGGTGGCGGACTGGAAGGCGGCGTCCGACGGCCACCGGAACTGGCTGGGGACCGACGGCATCCACCTGTCGCCGGCCGGCGCCGCCGGCTACGCCGCCACGATCGCCGCTGCGCTCTAGGCCGGCGAGAGCTCGAGCGGCAACGGCGGCGCCGAGTCCCGCCACGACCGGTTGTGCCGCCAGTAGAGGTAGGTGAACGCCCCGAGCAGGATCGGCGCCACGTAGGTGAGGATCCGGAACAGCAGCACCGCCGCCACCACCTGGGGCTTGGCCCCGCCGGCGTGGGTGATGGCGGTGATCAGCGCCAACTCGACGACCCCGACGCCGCCGGGCGTCAGCGGGATGGCGGTGAGCAGCCGGGCGAAGGCGAAGGCGGTCAGCACCTGGGCGGCGCTCACCTCCTGCTGGGACACGCCCATCTCCCGCAGCGCCACCAGCAGCACGAGGTAGAGCGAGAGGTGGCTGACGACGGTGGCCGCGGTCAGCCCCACCCAGCGGTGGTGCACCAGCCCGATCACCCGGCCCCGGAAGCGGGTCACGGCCCGGTCCCAGCCGGTGGCCGGGCCCTTGCCGAACGGCCGCCGCAGGGCGGTGGCGATGCGCTGGCTGAACAGCCCGACCCGCCCGGCGAAGGGCTCGCTGCGCAGGATGAGGGCGAAGATCACGATCGCCGAGATCAGCCCCGCCATCCCCGCCATCGCCGCCACCAGGCTGCCGGCCCCCGACTCGCCGGCCAGCGCCACCCAGGCGATGGCCACGATCGGCGTGCCGAGCTTGACGAAGTTGTTCCAGATGCCGGTCACGACCACCGACAGGGTGGCCCGGGACTTGGAGAAGCCCCACGACCCGAGGATCCCGAAGGTCAGCCCCACGCCGATGGCCCCGCCGGCGGGCAGGGCGTTGGCCACCGCCGTCGTGGTCTCGGTCAGCACCGCGGCCTGGGGGTAGGTGATGCCCGGCGTCGCCTGGCGGATCACAATCCAGTAGGTGACCAGGTTCCAGGCGGCCACCCCGAGCAGCACGGCCGACTCGCGCCAGGTGAGCGAGCGCATCGAGGCCCACACCGAGGAGATGTCGGCGAACTGGCCGAAGACGTACCAGAAGATGCCGCCCACCAGCAGGAACGACACGGCCAGCTGGAGCGCCCGCCGGACCCGGGGGTTGCGCCACCCGGTCGCCGGGGCCGGCGGCGGGGGGTCGCTCGCCACCACGTCCACCGCTGGCTCTGTCGACGCCATGCCCTTCCTCCCGCGCCCTTCCCTCCCGCGCCCGTCCCTCCCGGCGCCAGTCTCCGCCGCCGCGGGCGATCTGGCAATCGCTAAGCGGTCGAACCCGCACTGTGCGAGGCTTTGGGCGCCGTGCGACGGAGGAGCCTGACCGCCATCGCCCTCGCCGCGGTGTGTGCGCTCGCAGCGTGCGCCACCAACGAGCCCGGGCGGGACAGCGCGCTGGGAGACCGCGCGGTCACCGTCGCCAGCTTCGACTTCCCCGAGAGCGTCCTGCTGGCCGAGCTGTACGGCCGGGCGCTGGAGGCCAAGGGGATCGACGTCCGCTACCGCCTCGACCTGGGGCCCCGCGAGCTGGTCGAGCCGGCGCTGGAGGCCGGCCTGGTCGAGCTGGTCCCCGAGTACGCCGGCACCGCCGTCGAGTTCCTCAGCCTCGGCCGCGAGACGCCCCGCCGCAACCTGGCCGCCACCCGGGCCGCGCTGAGCCGGACGCTGGCCGGCAAGCCGGTGGTGGCGCTGGCCTCGGCGCCGGCTGCGAACGCCAACGCCGTGGTCGTCACCCGGGCCCGGGCCGACCGGGACGGGCTGCGCACGATCAGCGACCTCGCCCCCGGCGCCCGCCGGCTGACCTTCGGCGGCCCGCCCGGGTGCGAGGCGCGGCCGTTCTGCCTGCGGGGCCTGACCGGCACCTACGGGCTGCGCTTCGCCGGGTTCCTGCCGCTCGACGTGGGCGGGCCGCTGACCCACCAGGCGCTGACCGGCGGCCACGTCGACGTCGGCCTGCTGTTCACCACCGACCCCGCCATCGCCCGGGACGGCCTGGTCGTGCTGCGCGACGACAAGGGCCTCCAACCGGCCGAGAACGTGACCCCGGTGGTGCGGCGCGAGGTGGTCGACCGCTGGGGCGACCGGCTGACCGCAGCCGTCGACGCGGTGTCGGCCCACCTCACGACGGCCACGCTCGGCCAGCTCAACGGCCGGGTGGCCGCGGGCGAGTCCCCGGCGGTGGTGGCGACCAACTGGTTGCGGGCGGAGGGCCTCACATGACGACGACACCCGACACCGGCACGGGCCGCGGCGACGGCATCCTGGCGCCGGGGCCGGTGGCCGCGCCGATGGGGCCGGTCGAGGCGCCCGGCGGGCGGCGGCTGCGGCTGTCCCGCCGCCGGCGGCGGCCGACCGGGGCGGCGCCGCCGCTGCCCCGGGGGATCGGGACCAGCGGGCGGGTGTGGCTGGCCCTGCTGGCCGGCTTCATCGTGTGGGTCGTCGTCCTGCTCAACTCGCCGGCCGCCCGGCGGGCCACCGACCGGGGCGACGCCGCCGTCCTGCGCCAGGTCGTGCGCCTCCGGGCCTCGTGGTTGACCCCGATCGTGCGGGCCGCCGACCGGCTCGCCACCGGCTGGACGGTCACGCTCGTGGCCATCGGCCTCATCGTCGCCCTGATGGTCTTCCGCCGCTGGCGCCACCTGTTCACGTTCCTCGGCGCCATCGTCGTGGTCGAGCTGGTCGGCCTGGCCATCTACGACGCCTTCTCCCGCCCCCGCCCCTACGACGTCACCGCCATCGGGCGCTGGGCCGGGTTCTCGTCGCCGTCGCCGCCGGTGGTCGTCCTGGCCGCCATCCTCATCGGGATCGTCTACGGACTCGTCCCCGCCGGCCGACCCCGCAGCCGGGCCAAGGCCGCGGTCGCCGCCGGCCTCGCGGTCTTCGTCCTCTGCCGCTTCTACCTCGGCGTCGACCATCCCTTCGACGCCGCCGGGGCGCTCATCCTCGGCGTGGCCATCCCGCTCATGGCCTTCCGCCTGTTCACCCCCAACGACTACGCCCCGGTGACCTACGGCGGGGGCAAGACCGCCCACCTCGACGTGACCGGCCGCCGGGGCGAGGCCATCCGGCAGGCTGTGGCAGACCAGCTGGGCCTGACCGTGCTCGACGCCCAGCCGGTGGGGCTGGCGGGCTCGGGCGGCTCGACGCCGCTGCGGCTGCGGGTGGCCGGGGAGGAGGGCGAGGGCGACATCGACCTGTTCGCCAAGCTCTTCGCCATGAACCATGTGCGGGCCGACCGCTGGTACAAGCTCGGCCGCCAGATCCTCTACGGCCGCCTGGAGGACGAGGCCCGGTTCTCCAACGTGCGCCGGCTGGTCGAGTACGAGGACTACGCCCTGCGGCTGCTGCGGGACGCCGGCATCCCCACCGCCACGCCCTACGGCATCGTCGAGATCACCCCCGAGCGCGAGTACATGCTGGTCGCCAGCTTCATCGACGGTGCGGTGGAGATCGGCGAGGCCGAGGTCGACGACCAGGTGATCGACGAGGCGCTCGGCATCCAGCGCCGGCTCTGGGACGCCGGCCTGGCCCACCGGGACATCAAGCCGGCCAACCTCATGGTCAGCGGCGGGCACGTCTACCTGATCGACGCCGCCTTCGCCCAGGTGCGGCCCTCGCCGTGGCGCCAGGCCGTCGACCTCGGGAACATGATGCTGGTGCTGGCGGTGCGCACCGATCCCGAGCGGGTCTACAACCGGGCGCTGGCCTTCTTCACCCCCGACGACATCGCCGAGGCGTTCGCCGCCGCCCGGGGCGTGGCCAGCCCGTCACAGCTGCGGGCGGCGCTGAAGGCCGACGACCGCGACCTGCTGGCCCAGTTCCGGACCATGGCCCCGGCCCGGCACCGCATCGGCCTCCAGCGCTGGAGCCTGCGCCGGGTGGCGCTGGCCGTGGGCCTGGCCGTGCTGGCCGTGTTCGTGACCGTGCAGGCGTTCAACCTGTTCACGCCCGCCCACGACGTGGAGGTGTCGCGCCCGCCCGACTGCGGCACCGGCCGGACGATGGTGCTGATGGCCCAGGCCGTGCCCGACGCCACGCTGGTGCCCTGCATCGGCGCGCTGCCGTCGGGCTGGGAGCTGGGCGGCGTGCACGTCGAGCGGGGCCGGGCGTCGTTCTGGCTCGACTCCGACCGCGGTGGCGACCACGCGGTGCGGGCCGCGCTCGTCCCCCGGTCGTCGTGCCGCGTCGAGGGAGCCTCGGCGGTGCCGAGCGACGAGGTCGGGACCCGGCGCTACGAGCGGCCGAGCCGGCTCGAGCCCAACCTGGTCACCACCCGCTACTACCTGTTCCCCGGCGGCTGCGTGACCTACCGCTACTCGCTGCGGGCCGCGGCCGGCGCGGAGCTGCTGTTCGACGCCGAGCAGGCCCTCGACTTCCAGCCCCGCCAGCGGCTGGTCGACCACGTGCGCCGGGTCAACGGCCTCGCTCTGTGCGGGGTCGGCGCGCGCTGCGCGGGATGAGTCGCACGCCGGGGGCCGGTACCGTGACGGCGAACGGAGGGTGAACGATGGCCGACGCGCCCCAGTCGATCACCGAGATGGAGGACCAGGCCCCGTACCCTGCGCAGCTCGGGCGCAAGGAGTACGAGCGGGAGCTGCGTCACCTCCAGATCGAGCTGCTCAAGCTCCAGAAGACGGTGCGCGAGGAGGGGCGGCGCATCGTCGTCCTGTTCGAGGGCCGCGATGCCGCCGGCAAGGGCGGGTCGATCAAGCGCTTCACCGAGAACCTCAACCCCCGGGGCGGCCGGGTGGTGGCGCTGACCAAGCCCAACGAGACCGAGCACGGCCAATGGTACTTCCAGCGCTACGTCTCCCACCTGCCGACCGCCGGCGAGATCGTGCTGTTCGACCGGTCCTGGTACAACCGGGCCGGGGTCGAGCGGGTCATGGGCTTCTGCACGCCCCGGGAGTACATGGAGTTCCTGCGCCAGGCCCCCGGCTTCGAGCGCTCGCTGGTCAACAGCGGCATCCACCTGTTCAAGCTGTGGTTCACCGTGGCCGAGGACGAGCAGATGCGGCGGTTCGAGGCCCGGCGCACCGACCCGCTCCGGCGCTGGAAGCTGTCGCCCATCGACGAGGCCAGCCTGGGGCGGTTCCACGACTACACCGAGGCCCGCAACGCCCTGTTCTTCTACACCGACACGCCGGAGTCGCCCTGGACGGTGATCAACTCCAACGAGAAGCGGCGGGCCCGCGTCGAGTCGATCCGCACGGTGCTCCACACGCTCGACTACGAGGAGAAGGACGCCTCGGTCGCCCACCCCCCCGACCCCCTGGTGGTGCAGCCCGCCGCCGTGCTGGAGATCCCGACCGACGACGACCCGCTCGGGCGCATCGGCGGGCAGGCGTTCTAGCGATCCACCATGGCGGTCCACCACGACACCTCGCCGGGCCGGCAGGGGTGGCGGGCGACGCTGGCCGGGGCCCGCCCCTGGGGCCGGCACGCCACCGAGCTGGCGGCGGGGGCCGGCCTGCTCGGGCTGAGCCTGGCCCTGCTGGCGGAGGGCACGAGCACGGTGCCCGGCTGGGAGGCCCGACTGTTCCGGGAGATCAACGACCTCCCGGGGTTCCTGGAGGCGCCCCTGTGGCCGATCATGCAGCTGGGCAACCTGTGGATGGTGGCGGCGGGCAGCGCCCTCGTGTGGGTGCTGACCCGGCGCTGGCGGCCCACGGCCGCCGCCGCCACGGCCGTGCTGCTGGCCTGGGGCGCAGCCAAGGTCGTGAAGCAGATCGTGGCCCGGGGGCGCCCGGCCGACCTGCTGGTGAACGTGCACATCCGGGAGGCCGGCATCCACGGCAACGGCTACGTGTCCGGTCACACGGCCACCGCGTTCGCCTTCGCCACCGTGCTGACGCCGCTGCTGCCGGGGCGCTGGCGCTACGTGCCCTTCGCCGTGGCGGCCGTCGTGGGGCTGGCCCGCATCTACTTCGGGGCCCACCTGCCGCTCGACGTGCTCGGCGGGGCCGGGCTGGGGGTCCTCTGCGGGCTCGTGGCCTCGATTATCTTCGGCACCATCCACCCGGTACGCGACCGCTGAGGGCGCCATGAGCGCACGACACGGCGTCCTGGCCGCGGGCTCGGGACCGGAGGCGCCCGACACCGGCGGCGAGGGCCCCGGGCCCGAAGTGGTGCTGCGGCCCCGCCGCCGCCAGCGGGCGCCGGGCGACGTCCTCCGCCTGCTGCTGGGCCTGGTGCTGCTGGTCGTCGGGCTGTTCGGGGCCACGTTGGCCCGCAACACCGTGGGCGGGGTCGAGGCCGACATCGTCGAGGCCTACGAGCGCATCCCCGACCGGGTGGCCGAGGTGCTGACCGCCTTCGCCTACCTGCTGGCGGCCGGGCTGCCCTTCCTGGCCATCGTCGTGCTGCTGCTGCGGCGGCGGTTCCGGCGGGCGCTGGCCCTGCTGCTCGGTGGCTACGTGGCCACCTGGGCGCTGGTGGGCCTCGACCGGGCGCTGGCCGACCGGGGGGTCGTCGAGCGGGTACGGGCCGACACGGGGCGCAACGTCGAGCTGACCGACCCCCGCTTCGCCACCTCGCCGTTGATCGCCTCGGTGGTGGCGATGGTGGTGATCGCCTCGCCCTGGCTGTCCCAGCGCTGGCGGCGGGCGCTGTGGTCGGGCGTGGGGGTCCTGGTCGTGCTGCGCATGGTGTCGTCGGGCCAGCCGGCGTTCGACGTCGTGCTGGCGCTGGCGGTCGGCGTCGTGGTGGGCAGCGCCGCGCTGGTGGTGATCGGCACCCCGAGCGCCGACCCCGAGGCCGCCGAGTTGGTCGCCATGCTGCGGCCGGTGGCGCCGGCCACCCGCATCGAGCAGGTCGACCGCGACGACCCCCTGGCCTACCGCATCGCGGTGGCCGGCGAGCCGCCCCTGGCCATGACCGTCCGCACCGACCGCGACCGGTCGGCCGACCTGCTGGGCCGGCTGTGGCGCTACGCCCGGCTGCGCAGCACCGAGGTCGACCGGCCCCACGTGACCGTCCAGCGCCGGGTCGAGCACGAGGCGCTGGCCCAGTCCCTGGCCGCAGCCGGCGGGGCCCGGGTGGCGACCGTGCGCAGCGTGATCTCGTCGCCGGGCGGGGCCGTGGGCCTGGTCACCGACGCGGTGGACGGCTCGCCGGCGACGGCCGAGGGCGGCGGGCCCGACCGGGCGGCCCTGGTCGACGCCTGGCGTCAGGTGGGCCGGCTGCACGCCGCGGGGATCGCCCACCGGTCGCTCGGCCTACGACGGTTCACCGTGACGCGCGACGGGCAGGCGGTGCTGACCGGCTTCGACGACGCCCGGGTGGCGGCGTCGCCCCGCGACCTGGCCCGGGACACGGCCCAGCTGCTGGTGGCGACGGCCCTGGTGGTGGGGACCGACCAGGCGGTCGAGGTGGCGGTCGAGGCCGTGGGCCCGGCCGACGTGGTGGCGGCGGTGCCCTACCTCCAGCCGCTGGCGCTGCCGGGGTCGACCCGGCGGGCGCTGCGGGGCGAGCAGGGGCGGGGCCTGCTGGGCGCGCTGCGGGACCGCATCGAGGACCTGACCGGCAGCTCCGCCCCGCCCCTGGCCCGCCTCGAGCGGGTGCGGCCCCGGACGGCGCTCTCGGTGGTGGCGTTCGCGGTCGCGTTCTACGTCTTCCTGCCCCAGCTGGCCGACGTGCAGCGCTCGGCCGACGCCGCCTCTCAGGCCGACTGGTGGTGGCTCATCCCCGGCGCCGTCGCCTCGGCCGGCACCTACCTGTGCGCGGCGGTGGCGATGGTGGGCTCGGTGCCCCAGCCGATCCCGTTCCTGGCCACGCTGCGGGCCCAGGTGGCGTCGTCGTTCGCCAGCCGCATCGCCCCGGCCAACACGGGGGCGCTGGCCGTCGGCGTGCGCTTCCTCCAGCGCGCCGGCGTCGCGCCCACCATCGCCGCCACGTCGGTGGGGCTGAACATGCTGGCCGGGCTGGTCATGCACCTGGTGCTGCTGGCCGCGTTCGTGGCCTGGACCGGCACCAGCGGCGTGGGCGGGTTCTCGCTCCCCGACACCAGCACGGTGCTGCTCGTGATCGCCGTCGTCCTGTCGGCGAGCGGGCTGGTGCTCGGCCTGGTGCCGGCGCTGCGCCGCAAGGTCGTGCCCCAGCTGCTGGCCCAGGCCCGCAAGGCGGGGGGGTCGCTGACCGACGTGATGACCGATCCGGGCCGGGTGCTGGCGCTGCTGGCCGGGTCGGCGGGCGTGACGCTCACGTACATCGCGGCGCTGGCGGCCTGCGTCGCCGCCTTCGGCGGCGGGCTGTCGCTGCCCCAGATCGGCGCCGCCTACCTGGTCGCCGCGGCCCTGGGCTCGGTGGCGCCGACGCCGGGCGGCCTGGGCGCGGTGGAGGCGGCCCTCCAGGTCTCGCTGACCGGCTACGGCATGCCCGACGGCCCGGCGCTGGCCACGGTGCTGACGTTCCGGCTGCTCACGTTCTGGCTCCCGATCCTGCCGGGCTGGATCACGTTCCAGCAGATGACAGCGCGCGAGGAGCTGTAGCTCAGACCCGGCAGGCCCGGCGGATCGTTGACCGTCATGTAGGACTCGTCGGTCGCCGCCGCGGTGCGGGGCTCGGCGCCGCCGAGCCGGAGGCCGACGCTGCTGTCGAGGACGGCGGCCAGCAGGCCGACGGCGTGGCTCAGGGCGCGCAGCTCGGCGGCCATCTGGCGGTCCCGGCACCGGCCGGACCCTCGGTTCACGCCGGGTAGGCGACCGCCCAGAGGCACAGGCCCTGGGGTGGGGCCAGGGCGCCGGCCGCGGCGCGGTCGCGGCCGGCGATGATGCCGAGGAGCTCGCCGGCGTGGCGGCGGGCGAGGCCCACGTCGACCAGCGTGCCCACCAGGCTGCGGATCATCTGGTGGCAGAAGGCGTTGGCCTCGATCTCGAACCGCAGCACGCCGTCGCCCTCCTCGGTCCACGCCGCCCGGCGCACCGTGCGGACCAGCGACGCCTCGCCCCCGTCGCGGCGCTTGGGCCGGCGGCAGAAGGCCGAGAAGTCGTGCTCGCCCACCAGCGGGTCGCACCCCAGCCGCAGCAGGGCCAGGTCCAGCGGCTCGTCCACGTGCCAGGCGACGTGCGCGAGGAAGGGGTCGGGCACGGGCCGGTTGACGATCGTGTAGCGGTAGGTGCGCCCGGTCGCCGACCGGCGGGCGTCGAAGTCGTCGCCGACGGTCCGGACGTCCCGCACCACGATCGCCGGGCCGCACAGCCGGTTGAGCGACCGCTGGAGGGTCAGCGGGTCGAGCCGCTCGGCCGGGGCGTCGAAGCTGACGACCTGCCCCCAGGCGTGCACGCCGGTGTCGGTCCGCCCGGCGCAGGTCAGCTCGACATCCCCGGTGCGCAGCACCCTGCCCAGCGCCGCGGCCAGGGTCCCGCCCACGGTCTCGACCCCGGGCTGGGGCGCGAACCCGTGGAACCCCGACCCGTCGTAGGCCACCGTGGCCCGGACGCGCACCGGCGGCCCCGTGGGGGCCGCCGGGACGTCGGTCATGGCCAACCGCGTCGGATCAGACGAGTTCGATGCGCGCCATGGGCGCGTTGTCGCCCTGGCGCGGGCCGAGCTTGAGGATCCGCGTGTAGCCGCCGTTGCGGTCGGCGTAGCGGGGCCCGATGTCGTTGAACAGCTTGTGCGTCATCTCCCGGTCGCCGAGGTAGGCGACGACCTGGCGGATCTGGTGGATCTTGACCTCGGGGTCCGCGTCGGCCTTGCGGGCCTTGGTGATGAGCTTCTCGGCCACCGGGCGCAGCGCCTTGGCCTTGGCCTCGGTGGTGACGATTCCCTCGGCGGCGAACAGGCTGGCGGCCAGGTTGGCCATCATCAGCCGCTGGTGGGCGGCGCTGCCGCCGAACCGGCGGCCCTTCTTGGGCGTGGCGGGCATGGCGCGTCAGTCCTTGGTGCGCAGCGACAGGCCGCGCTCGTCGAGCTTGGCGATCACCTCGTCGAGCGACTTCTGCCCGAAGTTGGTGATGGCCAGCAGGTCGTCTTCCGTCTTCTGCACCAGCTCGCCCACGGTGTTGACCTGGGCGCGCTTGAGGCAGTTGCGGGGGCGCTCGGACAGGTCGAGGTCCTCGATCGGCAGGTCGAGGTCGGGCGACCCGGCGCTGGTCACGGCCAGCTCGCCCAGCTCGAGGCCCTGGGGCTCGTCGCTCATGTCGGCCACGAGCGCCACCAGCGACCGCAGCGTGTCGCCGGCCGAGGCGAGCGAGTCGCGGGGCGAGATCGAGCCGTCGGTCTCGATGTCGATGACCAGGCGGTCGTACTCGGTCGACTGCTCGACCCGGGTGGGCTCGACGTCGAAGGCGACCCGGCGCACCGGCGAGAAGATCGAGTCGACCGGGATCACGCCGATGGTCTCGGAGGTCTTGTTGGCCTCGGCCGAGCGGTAGCCCCGGCCCTTGGACACGGTGATGTCGACGGCGATGCGCCCGGTGCGGTTGAGCGTGGCCAGGTGGAGGTCCTCGTTGAGGATCTCGATGTCGGAGGTGAGCTGGATGTCGCGGGCCAGCACGTCGGCCGGGCCCCGCACGTCGAGGCGCAGGGTGACGGGCTCGTCGCTGTGGCTGACGAGCACGATGTCCTTGAGGTTGAGGATGATGTCGGTGACGTCCTCGACCACGCCGGGGATCGTGTCGAACTCGTGCAGGGCGTCGTCGAAGCGCACCTGGGTGATGGCGGCGCCGGGGATGGACGACAGCAGCGTGCGCCGCAGCGAGTTGCCGAGGGTGTGGCCGAAGCCGGGATCGAGCGGGCCGATGGCG
>DATFRN010000355.1:0-27124 GCA_035263165.1 Acidimicrobiales bacterium
TGCCGACCGGCACGCGGACCCGCGAGGGCGTCGTCGTGCCGCTGCGGGTGCCGCTGCGGTCGCGGCTGAAGGCCGGCATCGGCCTGGTCCTGCTCAGCACCATGCTCGGCATCGGGGTGGCGGTGGTGATCGGCGTCGCCATCCTCGCCGTCATCCAGACGCTGGCCGGGTTCTAGCCGTCGCCGTCCTCGGGCACCCGCCCGTACACGGCCCGGTACCACAGGTCGGCCAGCGTCTCGACCAGCGCCTCGGGCCCGGCGGCCGTGCCCGTGGCCGGCTCGCCCAGCACCAGGTGGGTGAACGCCGACCACTCGGTCATCGCCGCCAGCGCGTGGGCCGCCATCGTCGGCTCGAACGGCCGCAGCGCCCCCTCCCGCTGCTGGGCGGCGAAGGCGGCCGACAGCCGCAGCACCAGGTCGCGCCGCAGCTCCAGCCACATCTGCTGGACCCGGGGCGACTGCATCATCCCCTCGAGCAGCGCCCGCCACAGCCCGTCGTGCCGGTGGTAGACGGCCAGGAAGCTGCGGATGCCCTCCTCGATCGTCTCCCGGGGCGGAGACCCGTCCGCCGCGGCCGGCACCGTCAGCTCGTCGACGATCACCGCCTCGACCACCCGGCAGAAGGCATCCTCCTTGTTGCGGAAGTAGAGGTAGAACGTGCCGTGTGCCGTGTTGGCCCGATCGGTGATGGCTCCGACGGTGGTGGCCTGGTATCCCTTGTCCTCGAACACCGCCCCGGCGGCGGCCAGGAGCTGGCGCCGGGTGGCGGCCGCCTGCTCGTGACGCATGTTGCCGCGCTCGGACTGATCGACCGTCAAGCGTCGTCTCCCCCGGTGGTGGGACGGTGACGCGCAAGCTAGCCGACGACATCGCGCGCCGTCGCGACGCGGCGCTCGCCGGGCACCGGGGCGACGCCGCCGCGGCCCGGGCGTTCCTGGCGGACCCGGCGGGCGCGGTGCGGGCCACGGCCCTCGGCGCCCTGGCCCGGGCCGGGGCGCTCACCGCCGCCGACCTGGGCGCCGGGCTGGCCGACGCCGAGGCCACGGTGCGCGCCCGGGCCGCCGAGCTGTGCGCGCCCCGGCCCGGCGACGGGCCGCCCCCGCTGGCCCCCGTGCTGGCCGACCCCGACGCCACGGTGGTCGAGGCGGCCGCCTGGGCCTGCGGCGAGCGCCAACCGGCCGAGCCAGGGATCATCACCGCCCTCGCCGCCGTCACCACCGGCCACGAGGACGCGCTGTGCCGGGAGGCCGCCGTCGCCGCCCTCGGCGCCATCGGCGACCCGGCGGGCCTGCCGGCCATCCTCGCCGCCACCGCCGACCGACCGGCCGTGCGGCGGCGGGCGGTGCTGGCCCTGGCCCCGTTCGACGGGCCCGAGGTCGACGCCGCCCTGGCCCGGGCGGCCGACGACCGGGACTGGCAGGTGCGTCAGGCCGCCGAGGACGTCGGGCGTTGACTCCGCCGCCCCGCGGTTCTATAGTCAAGTTTGATGGTCGATAGAAACCGAACGATCGCCGTGGTCGGCGCCAGCGTGGCCGGCGCCTCGGCCGCCACCGCCGCCCGGGCCGCCGGTTGGGACGGGCGCATCGTCCTGATCGGCGACGAGCCCGGCCTCCCCTACGAGCGCCCGCCGCTGTCCAAGGCCGTCCTGCGGGGCGAGAAGCCGGCCGCCAGCGCCGAGGTCAACCCCGCGTCCACCTACGCCGAGCAGGGCATCGAGCTGCTGGCCGGCCGCACGGTCGAGGCGCTCGACCCCGCCGCCCGCCGCCTGGTGCTCGACGGCGGCGAGGCGCTGGCGTTCGACGCCGCCGTGCTCGCCACCGGGGCCGAGCCCCGCCGCCTCACGGTCCCCGGCGCCGAGCTCGCCGGCGTCCACTACCTGCGCACCGTGGCGGACGCCGAGGCGTTGTCGGCAGCCATCGGCGCCGGGGGCCGGGTGGCCGTGATCGGCGCCGGCTGGATCGGCTGCGAGGTGGCCGCCTCCGCCCGCCAGATGGGCGCCGACGTCGTCGTGATCGACCCCCGCCCCGTGCCGCTCGAGCGGGTGCTCGGGCCCGAGATGGGCGCCGTGTTCGCCGGCCTCCACGCTGACCACGGCGTCGTCCTCCGCCTCGGGACGGGCGTCGCCGGGCTGCGGGGCGGGGGCGACGGCCGGGTGGCCGAGGTCCAGTTGACCGACGGCACCAGCGAGGCGGCCGACCTGGTGGTGGCCGGGGTCGGCGTGCTGCCCCGGGTGGCGCTGGCCGAGGCGGCCGGGCTGCCCGTGGACAACGGGATCGTGGTCGACCAGCGGCTGCGCAGCGAGGTGCCCGGCATCTACGCGGCCGGCGACGTGGCCGCCGCCTGGCACCCCCGCTACCGCCGCCACCTGCGGGTCGAGCACTGGGCCAACGCGCTCCACGAGGGCCGCACCGCCGGCGCCAACGCCGCCGGGCCCGCGCCGGGCGCCACCTACGACCGGTCGCCGTACTTCTTCTCCGACCAGTACGACCTCGGGATGGAGTACGTCGGCTTCGGCCGGCCCGACGACGTGGTCACGGTGCGGGGCGACGTCGACCGCCTCGCCTTCGTCGCCTTCTGGCAGCGCGAGGGCGTGGTCACGGCGGCCATGCACGTCAACGTCTGGGACGCCACGGAGGGCATGCGGGCGATCGTCGAGTCCGGCCTCCCGCAGGACCCCCGCCACCTGGTCGACCCCGACATCGCCCTGGACGACCTGGCCGGGCCCGCCGACGAGGGCGGCGAGGCGGCCTGCTACGCCCACCTGCTGGACGAGGACTGACCCGTCCCGCAGGCCCGCCGGGCGCGGTCGAGGATCTTCCGGGCGTTGACGACGGCCCCGCCCTCCACGCCGTAGGCGGCCTGCCAGCTCGTCGAGCAGACGTAGTGCCGCCCCAGGCCGTCGTCGCCGTCCACGACCAGCATCCAGGCCCCGGCGCCGGCGTCGCGGCTGCCCAGCACCCGGGGCGGGCTGCCGGGCGGGGGCGCGGACCGGGCAGCGCGGGGCGCCGTGTCGAGCCCGCTCGAGAGCCCGTAGCAGTGGTCGAGCGACAGGTCGCAGAGCCGGGCCATCGCGTGCTGGGTCCGCTCGGCCGCGATCGCGGCGACGGCTGCGAGCCCCTGGCGGGCGTCTGCGTCGGTGACCGGCGCCGGCGGGTCGGAGCCGCCAGAGCACGCCGTCACCGCCACCAGGAGGGCCGTGCCCAGCCAGACCGCGCTCGCCCCCGCATCCGCCGCCCCATGGCGGGGCATCCTGGCAGGCCCCCGCTCCCCGCCGCCTCTCAGGTGCGGTGGCCACCCCGGTGCGTCGTCGCGCAGGTGCGGCAGGTTGCGGTCCAGCCGGCAGGGGTGACCTGGACCGCCAGCCAGCGGCCGCAGGCCGGGCAGTAGTGCCACGGGTCGGACGCCCGGCCGCAGCCGTCGCACTCGGCCGCCGGGCGGCCGCAGCCGGTGCAGTGGGCGCCCTCCGCCACCGGGTTCAGATCACCTTCGACAGCGTCCCGATGGGCATCTTGAGGCCCCGCAGCATGACCACGTCCTCCTGCGGCGAGCGGCCCAGGGTCGTCAGGTAGTTGCCGGTGATCAGGGCGTTGATGCCGCCGGTCATGCCCAGCTCCTGCAGGTCGCCCAACGTGACCTCCCGACCGCCTGCGTAGCGCAGGATGACGTCGGGCAGGGCCAGGCGGAACAGGGCGATCCACCGCAGCGCCTCCCGGGCCGCCATCAGCGGCCGGTCGGCCAGCGGCGTGCCCGGCCGGGGGTCGAGGAAGTTGACCGGCACCTCGGCCGGCCCCACCTCCCGCAGCTGGCCGATCAGCTCGATGCGCTGGGCGTCGCTCTCCCCCATGCCCAGCAGCACGCCGCAGCACAGCTCCATGCCCTCGTCCCGGACCAGGCGGCAGGTGGCGAACCGCTCCTCCCAGCTGTGGGTGGTCACGATCTCGCCGAAGAACGACCGGGCCGTCTCCAGGTTGTGGTTGTAGCGGTGGGTGCCGGCCGCGGCCAGCCGGGTCGCCTGGGCGGCCGTGAGGATGCCGGCACTGACGGCCACGTTGAGCCCCGTCGCCCCCCGGACCAGCCCGACGACGTCCTCCAGGTGGGCCATCAGCCGCTCGTCGGGCCCCCGCACGGCGTAGACCAGGCAGAACTCGCTGGCCCCCAGCTCGGCGGTCTCGCGGGCGGCGGCCAGCACCTCGTCGTGGGTGAGCAGCGGCAGCGCCTTGACCGGGGACTCGAAGCGGGACGACTGGGAGCAGAAGTGGCAGTCCTCAGGGCAGCCGCCGGTCTTGGCCGACAGGATGCCCTCGATCTCGACCGTGGACCCGCACCAGGCCAGGCGCACGGCGTGGGCGGCCTCGGCCAGGGCCGGCAGGTCGGCGTCGGGCAGCGCGGCGAGGGTGGCGAGCTCGTCCAGCGTGAGCTGGCGGCGCTCGTCGACGAGGGCGGCGCGGGCCGCGGCGATCGGGTCGGCGAGGGCGTCGGGCACGAGCGCCGACGCTAGTGGCCCCAGGCCGTGCGCGGACAAGACGTCGTCACGGCCACCGCTCCGCGCTTCCCGCTCTTGCTGCTTCGCAGCGGGCCGCTCGGGCCACGGCCGCGCCTCTCGGCGCGGCCTCAGCGGCTCGCCTGGAATGCGACCCGCAGGGCCGCCGGGTCCTCGATGCAGCGGCCGGCGCCCAGCACGACCGACTCGAGCGCGTTCTCGACCAGGTGGACGTCGATCTCGGTCTCGTGGGCGATGCGCTGGTCGAGGCCGGCCAGCATGCCGCCCCCGCCCACCAGCACCATCCCCTGCGAGATCAGGTCGTGGGCCAGTTCGGGTGGGGCGTTGCCCAGGCAGGCGATGACCGAGTCGACGATGGCGGCGATCACGTCGTCGATGGCGGCCCGGATCTCGGCCGGCGTGAGGATCACGGTCTTGGGCAGCCCCGACGCCAGGTCGCGACCCCGGACCTCGGCCTTGAGCTCGTCGCGCACCGGCCACGCCGAGCCGATCGCCACCTTGATCTCCTCGGCCGTGCGCTCGCCCACCGCGATGCCGTACTCGCGCCGCACGTAGGACTGGACGGCCGCGTCGATGTCGAAGCTGCCCACCCGCACGGCGTCGAGGGCGACCACGCCGCCCAGGCTGATCAGGGCGGTCTCGGTCGTGCCCCCGCCCACGTCGATGACCAGGTTGGCCAGTGGCTCGTGGATGGGCAGGCCCGACCCGATGGCGGCCGCCATCGGCTGGTCGATGAGGAAGGCGTCGGTGGCGCCGGCCCGGCGGGCGGCCTCGGCCACGGCCCGCCGCTCGACCTCGGTGATGGCCGACGGCACGCACACCACGACCCGGGGCCGGTTGAACCGCCCCACCCGCACCCGGTGCAGCAACAGCCGGATCATCCGCTGGGTCACCTCGAAGTCGGTGATCGCCCCCTGGCGCAGCGGCCGCTCGGCCACGATGTCGCTGGGCGTGCGGCCGATCATCTGCCAGGCGTCGTGGCCCATGGCCAGCACCTCGCGGGTGCGGGTGTTGAGGGCGATGACCGTGGGCTCGTTGAGCACGATGCCCTTGCCACGCTCGTAGACGAGGGTGTTGGCGGTGCCGAGGTCGATGGCCAGGTCCCGGGCCACCCGCTCAGCGCCTCCACCAGCGCCGGGCGGGCACCTGCTCGTCGCGGGGCGCGAGCGCCTGCATCTCGCGCCGGAAGTTGTCGATGCCGGAGTCGAGCCCGGTCGGCGCGCGGTTGCGCAGGTACAGCACGAGGCCCCCGACGACGGAGATGACCACGGCGATCATGAGGAAGGCGACGGCGCCCACGGCGTCACCCCGCTCCCGCGTCGGTGATGTGCTGCGCCTCGAGGCCCCAGCTCCGGCCACCGGACCAGGTCTCGCGCTTCCAGATCGGGACCGAGCGCTTGAGCGTGTCGATGCAGAACCGGGCGGCCAGGAAGGCCTCGTCGCGGTGCGGGGCGGCCACCACGACCACCACCGCGCTGTCGCCCACGTCGAGCACCCCGACCCGGTGGAGCAGCGCGATGCGCCCCACGACCGGCCAGCGGGACCGGGCCTCGCCGGCCACCTCGGCCATGCGGGGCACGACCTGGCTCTCGTAGGCCTCGTACTCGAGCTGCTCGACCCCCGGACGCCCCTCGGCGTGGTCGCGGACGGTCCCGGAGAACAGGACGAGACCCCCGCAGTCGGGCCGGCCGGCCCATGCCAGCGCCGCATCGACCGGCAGCGGGGCGGCCGACAGGCCGAGCCAGGTGTCGTCCCCCTCGGGGGCGGCGAGCGGCTCGGGGGAGTCCATCTCGCCCATGGTACGCAGGGACGACGCCACCTCCGCGCCATCGCACGTTGCAACTCCGCTGCGGGTAGGGAGCGCCGCGCGGCCCGTGACGCCAGGCACGCCATTATCCTCCACGGCCGATGCCCTTCGACGAGGACGCCGAAGAGCTGCCGGGGTTCCGACCGCCGCCGCACCCCGACGATCGGTTATGGCGACATCCATCGGAGTTGCGCAACTACCCGATCGTCCCTGTCGGCGCGCCCGGGCGCCCGCCCCGGCGCCGCGTGGTGGCCGGGCACGGCCGCCCGTGGTTCACCCTGGTCGCCGCGGGCACCGCGGGGGCGGTGCTGGCGGGCGTGGGCGTGGTCGCCTTCGGCGTCGGCGAGCGGGTCGTCGACCGGCCCGTCACCGAGCGGGTGGCGCTCGACCCGGTGGCGGCCGCCCCGGGGCTGAAGGGCACCTCGGTCCACGACATCCGCCGCCTCGTGACGCCGGGCGTGGTCGGCATCGGCCGCTCCGTGAGCGCCGACCCCCAGGGCACCTCGCACGAGATGCGGGGCTCGGGGGTGGTGGTGCGCGACGACGGCATCGTGGTGACCAGCGCCGCGCTGCTCACCCACGGCGACGTCTGGGCCCGCCTGCCCGATGGCACGTCCGTGCGGGGTGCGCTGGTGGGCTCCGACCCGACGACCGGGATCGGCCTGGTCGACCTGCGGGGCAGCGGCTTCACCACCAGCGTGCTGGCCCAGGAGGGCGACCTCATGGCCGGCGAGGTGTCCTACGGGGTGACGGCCCGGCCCGGCGGGGGCACGATCACCTCCACCGGCACCGTGGGCCGGGCGGTCCGCTACGTGGGCCCGACCGGCGGCGCGCTCGACGGCATCGCCGTGACCGGCAAGCCGACCACCCTGGCGCTGGGCGGCGCGCTGGCCGACCCCCGGGGCGCGGTGGTCGGCATCACCACCGCGGTCGACGAGGACGAGACCGGCGGCTGGTTCGTCATGCCGGTCGAGGCGGTCGACAAGGTGGTCGACGACCTGCTGACCGACGGGACGGTCCACGGCTGCTGGCTGGGCATCGAGGGCGCCGACACGCCCGACCCGGCCCAGGCGGGCTCGGTGGACGGCGGGGGCACGTCGGTGACGTCGGTGATCGACGACTCGCCCGCCGCGCTCGGCGGCGTGGCGGTGGGCGACGTCGTGGTCGGCCTCGACGACCGGCCGGTGACCCGGATGCCCGACCTCAACGTGGCCCTGCGGTCGTACTCGCCCGGCGACCGGGTGGACGTCGACGTCGTCCGCGCCGGCGGCAGCCGGGTCACGCTGGTCATCACCCTGGGCGAGGTGCCGAAGGCCCAGGCGCTCGCCGGCTGACCTCGGCCGGCCTCTCTCACCAGCGCGCGCGGACAGGCACGTCGTCACGGCCACCGTGGTCTGTGTCTCCCGCTCTTGCTGCTTTCGCAGCGGCCGCTCGGGCCACGGCGACGCCTACCGGCGTAGCCTCCCTCAGCGGCCCCGGAGCGCCCGCCGAACGACCACCACCGCGGCGGCGATCGCCGCCACGATGCCGGCGCCGGCGACGCCGAGGGCGATCTCCTGGCGGCGCTGCGGGCTGAGCGTGGCCCAGGCGCCCACCTCGTGGGCCTCGACGCACGCCTCCTCGTTGGTCACCGCCGGCTGCCAGCCCCGGGCCCGCAGCCGGTCGCTGGCCACCACCCAGGGGTGCAGTGCGTAGGGGACCAGCCCGGGCGGGGTCGGCCCGAGGCCGCTCCGCAGCGCCCAGCGGACGAGCCGGGTGGGCAGCGGCACCTTGGGCGGCGCCCCCACCAGGGCCCGCACCTCCTCGCCGGGGACCGAGCCCTCGGGGGCGACGTTGTAGGCCCCGTCGAGCCGCTCCCGCACCGCCACCTCGACGGCGGCGGCCAGGTCGTCGAGGGCCACGAACTGGACCGGCGGCTCCTCGCCGTCGCCCGGCGTGGCCGGGCCGGGCCTCAGCGCCCGCACCAGCCAGTCGCGGTGGTCAGGGCCGGCGGCCCGGGCGGGGCGGAGCACGGCGGCGGTCGCCCCGGGGTGGGCCTCGCGCCACTCGGCGGTCAGCCGCTCGATCTCGGCCCGCTCGGCGGCGAACGGGAAGCCGGGGTTGGGGCGGAGCGTGGCGGCCTCGGTGAGCGGGACCGGGTTGTCGGGCCAGGCGCCGTAGACCGTGGCGCTGGACAGGACGACCAGGTGGGCGGCCCCGGCGTCGCCGGCGGCGTCGAGGACCCGGCGGGCGGCGACGACGTCGTCGGTGGCGGCCGCCGGGGTGGCCGGCTCGGACGACACCAGGTGGACGACGGCCTCGGCGTGCTCGACGTGGGGCTTGACGTCGTCGGCGGCGAGGTCGACGCGGCGGACCGCCACGCCGTCCGGCAGGCCGACCACCGGCCCCCCGGCCAGGCCGACGACCTCGGCGTCGGGCAGGTCGGCCAGGAGCCCGGCCACCCGGCGACCCAGCGGGCTCTCGACCCCGGAGACGACGATCTTCCCCATACGTCCTACCTTGCCAGGAACGACCCTCCGAAACACCATGCGGTCGGATCGCGGGGCGAGGTGGCCGGGGACCGGCCCGGCGATAGGGTGCGGGAGGTGAGCGACGAGCCGGGTTCCCCCAACCCGTTCGAGGGCTTTCCCCTCTTCGGCGACATCGCCAAGCTGTTCGGCCAGGGCGGCGGTGGCGTTCCCTGGGACGCGGCCCGCAACCTGGCCCTGGCGGTGGCCACCGACAACACGAGCGAGCCCAACGTCGACCCGCTGGAGCGCATCAAGCTCGAGCAGCTGGCCCGGGTGGCCGAGCTGCACGTGGCCAACGTCACCGGCCTGTCGACCTCGGTCACCGGCCGGGAGCTGACCGTCCTGCCGGTCAACCGGGGGCACTGGGCCCAGCGGACCCTCGAGGACTACCGGCCCCTCCTCGAGAACCTCGCCGGCTCCCTCGGTGCCCCCGGCGAGGACGAGGAGGACGAGGACGAGATCGGTTTCGGGCTCGACGAGCCCGGCCCCGAGGACCAGTTCGCCGCCATGCTCGGGCCGATGATCCAGGCCATGCAGCCGATGATGGTGGCCATGACCGCAGGGTCGATGGTGGGCCACCTGGCCCGGCGGTCGCTCGGCCAGTACGACCTGCCCATCCCCCGGCCGCCGTCCGACGAGCTGATGATCCTGGTGCGCAACCTCGACGCCTTCGGCGCCGAGTGGAGCCTGCCGGCCGACGACCTGCGGCTGTGGATCTGCGTGCACGAGATCGCCCACCACGCCGTGCTGGGCGTGCCGCACGTACGGGCCCGGCTGACAGGGCTGCTGTCGGAGTACACGACCAAGTTCCGCAACGACCCCGGGGCGCTGGAGGACCAGCTGGGCGACCTCGACCTCAGCGGCGGCCCCGAGTCGATCGCCCGCATCCAGGAGGCGCTGGGCGAGCCGGGGGCGCTGCTGGGCGCCATCCAGTCGGACGCCCAGCGGGCGCTGCTGCCCCGCCTGGAGGCGACGGTGGCGGTGGTGGCCGGCGTGGTCGACCACGTGATGGACCAGGTGGGCGGCAAGCTGATCGGCAGCTACGGCATGCTCACCGAGGCCCTCCGGCGCCGCCGGGTCGAGACGGCGGAGTCCGACCGGTTCGTGGAGCGCCTGCTGGGCCTGGAGCTGACCCAGGCGGTCTACGACCGCGGCGCCAACTTCGTCGACGGCGTGGTCGAGCGCGCGGGCGAGGAGGGCCTGGCCCGGCTGTGGGAGAGCGACAAGATGCTCCCCAACCCCCCGGAGGTCGACGCCCCGGGCCTGTGGCTGGCCCGCATCGAGCTGCCGGACGACCTCGGCTAGAGGTCCGTCGGGTCGATCACCACCCGGCGGTCCGGCGGCGGCAGTGGCGGTAGCTCTCCCGGGCCCGTGGTGTCCCGCTCGGGCGGTGCCGGCTCGGGCGGTGCCGGCTCGGGCTCGGGCTCGGGCTCGGGTGGCGCCTCCTCCCTCGCCCCCGTCTCGATCGGCGGTTGGGCGTGGGCGGCCTCGGGGTGGTCGACGCGGAAGCCCTGGCGGCGGCGGCGGGTCCAGGCGTTGGTGATGGCCTCCGTCGGGTTGCGCCGGGCCGGGACCTCGCCGCGGGACAGGGCCCGCTGGCCGGCGAGGTAGGAGACCAGGGCGAACGTCGCGGCGAGGGCGATGATGAGGAACCCCACCGAGCGGGGGATCGGGATCACCACCGGCAGGAACGCGCCCACCACCCACGTCAGCTGGAAGCGGGTCTCGAACTTGGCGAAGGACCGGCCCCGGTTGGCGTCGGGGGCGTCCCGCTGGACCAGCGAGTCGAACGCCAGCTTGCCGGTGCTGGCCGCCATCCCCACGCACAGGGCCAGGCCCGCCGCCGCCTGGAGCCCGCCGGCCCACGCCGCCACCAGGCCGGCGGCCGCGGTGCCGCCCAGCACGATCTCGAGGATGCGCTCCTCGCCCATGCCGCCGTTGCGCAGCGCCGGGGCCAGCAGGGAACCCAGCAGGGCGCCGACGCCGCTGGCCGCCAGGATCAGCGCGAAGTGCCACGTCGGGGCGTCGGACGACCGCAGCGAGAAGGCGATCAGGAAGGTCATGAACCCGACCATCCCCCGCAGCAGCCCCATGGCCGACGCGGCCAGCAGGATCCCGCCGCCCCGCAGCTCGTGGCGCTCGGTCGGCGACGTGTGGTCCTCGGCCACCCGGGTGGCGGGGATGCGCAGCGCCAGGACCGCCGCCACCGCCGACACGGTCGCCGCCACCACCAGCACCGCCTCGCTGCCCTTGACGGCGAAGGCGATGCCGCCGGGGATGGCGGCGGCGAAGCCGACGACGCCCGACAGGAACTGGAGGCGCGAGTTGGCCTCGACCAGTTCGTCGTCGGAGCCCACCACGGTCGGCACCAGCGCGGAGCGGGCCACCGAGTAGCTCTTGGACAGGACCAGCAGCAGGAACGCCTCGGGGAACAGCAGCAGCGTGTCGAGGTCCCGCATGAGGAACAGGCAGATGATCGCCCGCCCGGCGTTGGCCCCGATGACCACGAACCGCCGGCCGCCCCGGGCCCGGTCGAGCGCCGGGCCGATCAGCGGCGCCACCACCGCGAACGGCGCCATCGTCAGCGCCAGGTAGAGCGCCACCTTCGAGCGGGCCGCGTCGGGGCTGATGTCGAAGAACAGCGAGTTGGCCAGCGCCAGCGCGACCAGCGTGTCGGCGGCCACCGCGGCCGCGTGCGTCCGCGCCAGCCGGGTGAAGGGCGTGACGGCGAAAGCGGCGGCCCCACTGCGCCGCCGCGGCTTGGACAGCGGTTCCCAACCGTTGTCGTGGGGCATCGAGAGCGAGGGTACAAGGGCGCCGCCGGCCCCAGGTTCACCTCGGCGTGTCGTACTTGTAGCCCAGGCCCCGGATGGTGACGATGCGCGTCGGCACCGACGGGTCGCGCTCGACCTTGGCCCGCAGCCGCTTCACGTGGACGTCCAGCGTCTTGGTGTCGCCCACATAGTCGGTGCCCCACACCCGGTCGATCAGCGTCTCCCGGGGCAGCACCCGGCCGGCGTTGGACAGCAGGATCTCCAGCAGCTCGAACTCCTTGAGCGGCAGCTTCACCTGCTCGCCCCGGATCTCGACCTCGTGGCGCTCGGCGTCGAGGCGGACGTCGCCCACCTCCAGCACCTCGCCCCCGCTCGTCCGCACCGCCGGGTCGGCCGGCCGCCGCCGCAGCACCGCCCGCATGCGGGCCACAAGCTCGCGCAGCCGGTAGGGCTTGGTCACGTAGTCGTCGGCCCCGACCTCGAGGCCCACGACCGTGTCGATCTCCGACCCCTTGGCGGTGACCATGATGATCGGCACCGCCGACCGCCGCCGCAGCTCGCGGCAGACGTCGACGCCCGAGATCTTGGGCAGCATGACGTCCAGCAGGACGAGGTCGGGCTTGACCGCGTCGAACAGCTCGAGGGCCTCGGCGCCGTCGTGCGCGGTCTGCACCCGGAACCCCTCCCGCTTCAGCCCCACGGTCAGGGCCTCCACGAAGCTGTCCTCGTCCTCGACCAGCAGGACCGTGGCGTCCGGCGTCGTCATCCGGCCTCCTTCGTGACGGCGACCGGCCCGGGACCAGCGGGCAGTCGCAGAGTGAACGTCGAGCCCACGCCCTCGCGGGACTCGACCCGGACCTCGCCCCGGTGGTTGGAGGCGACGTGGCGGACGATGGCCAGGCCGAGGCCGGTGCCGCCGGTCTCCCGGCTGCGGGCCCGGTCGACCCGGTAGAAGCGCTCGAAGATGCGCTCGAGGTCGCGGCGGGGGATGCCGATCCCGTGGTCGCGCACGGTGACGTCGACCCAGGTGCCGTCGGTGCGGGCCCGGACGTCGATCTCGCTTCCCGGCTCGCTGTACTTCACGGCGTTGTCGAGCAGGTTGGTCACCGCGGACACGAGCTGGCGCCGGTCGCCCACCACGGTGAGGCGGCCCGGCGGCTCCTCGACGGCGATCTCGATGGCCCGCTGCTCGGCGGCCGGCAGCACCCGGTCGGTGGCGGCGGCCAGGAACGAGGCGACCGACACCTCGTCGGTGGCCAGCCCGGTCGCCACCTCCAGCCGGGACAGCTCCAGCAGGTCGTCGATCGTGTTGCCGACCCGGAACGCCTCGGTGGTGAGCCGCTCGACCAACCGCTTGGTGACCACCGGGTCGTCCTCGTCGAGCAGGGTCTCGGCCAGCAGCGCCAGCGCGCCGACCGGGGTCTTGAGCTCGTGGCTGATGTTGGCCACGAAGTCGCGCCGCACGTTCTCCAGCCGGCGCCGCTCCGACGTGTCCTCCACCACCACCAGCACCCCGGAGGGCCGGGTGGCGCTCTCCAGCGGCACCGCCCGGACGTTGAGCATGCGCCGGGGCGGGCCGAACAGCTCCAGCTCCCGCTCGGCCGACCGGCCCTGGAGGGCGTCGGTGGCCATCGTCGTGATCGCCTCCTCGACCAGCGCGTCACTGTGCCGGGCGGCCAGGAACGAGGCGGCCGGGTCGTTGCGGTAGACGATCTCGCCCCGGTCGTCGAAGATCACGACCCCGTTGGCGATGGCGCCCAGCGCCCAGGCCAGGCGGTTCTCGGCCTTGGCCGCCCGGGCCCGTCGGGCCCGCTCCGCCACCGACGCCCGCTCCAGCTCGTCGAGGGCGTCGTCGAGCGACGGCCGCGCGCCCGGGGCGACGCCGGCCCCGGCGCTCCCGCCGCTCGTGTCGAGCGCCCGGGTCACCGCCGCCACCCGGGCGGCGGCCGTCCGCCGGGCGATCGTGGCCGACACGAGCGCGGCCAGCGCGCCGAGCAGCAGGAGCCCCAGCACGACCGTCACGACGACCACCGGGGCCTCCTCCCGGCGTGCGCCCGCCCCGTCACGCGCTCCTCCGGGCCTCCGGGTCGACGGCCTCCAGCACGCCCCGCACGTCGACGTCGGGGTCGAGCCGGATCCCGGTGATGGCCGAGACCGCCACGTAGCCCGCCTTGACCAGGGCGGTGTCGGAGTCGGGCGGCAGGCTCTCGGCGGCGGCCGGGGTGAATGCCATCTGGATGCGCCCGCCGTCGGGCGCCGGCTCGGCCACCGCGGCCTGCACCGTGCCGAACCCGGCCAGCGTCGCCTCCCGGGCCCCGAGCACCCGCTCGGGCGGCAGGTTGGGCACGTTGACGTTGACGACGGTGCCGGCCGCGGTGCCGGCGAGCCAGCCGACGGCCGCGACCGCGGCCTCGGCCGCCGTGTCCCACAGGATGTCGGCCGCGTCGACCTGGGACGAGTGGGCGTCGATGCTCACGGCCAGGCCCCGCATGCCGAAGTTGGCGGCGGTGAGGGCGCCGCCCACCGTGCCCGAGTGGAGGATCGCCCGACCGGTGTTGGCGCCGGGGTTGATGCCGGATACCACCAGGTCGGGCCGGGGCCCGAACGCCCCCCGCAGGGCGGTGATCACGCACCGCCCGGGCGGGCCGTCGACGGCGTAGGCGGGGACGCCGGGCAGGCCCGGGAGCTCGACCCGCTCGGTGTCGATGTGGCCGTCGGCGTGGAGCACGCCGAGCGACGCCCCCGCGCCGCTGGTGTCCTGGGCGGGCGCCACCACGATCACCTCGTGGCCGTCGTCCACCAGCGCCCGGGCCAGGGCGTGGAGCCCCGGCGAGTCGACCCCGTCGTCGTTGGTGACCAGCACGTTCATGCCTGCCAGTGTGCCGCCGGCGGCCTCGTCATCGGACTTCGGCGACCAGATGGGCGGGTTCGCCGGTGAGCAGGTAGCGCAGCCGGGCGCCGATGATGGCGGCGTGGTCGGCGATCCGGTCGGCCGCCTGGCCGGCGACGAACAGGTGCATGGCGATGGCCACGGCGTCGGGGCCCTCGAGCCGGCGCAGCTCGTCGATCAGCCGCTCGTGGATGGTGTCGAGCGGCGGCGGGCTCTCGACCAGCTGGGTGGCGAGGGGCAGGTCCTGGGCCGACCAGGCCCGCAGCGCCAGCCGGTACTGCTCCACGGCCACGGTCACCAGCGTGCGGACGATGTCCCACGACGGGCCGGCCTTGGCCAGCTCGTCGACGTCGGGGGCCAGCTTGATGACCCGCAGCGCCAGGTCGCCCACCCGCTCCAGCTCGGACAGGATGCGGATCACCGACACCAGGTAGCGCAGGTCGGTGGCCATGGGGGCCTCGCGGTTGAGCAGGTCGTAGCAGCGCTCGACCAGCGACACGTGCATGGCGTCGATCTCGTCGTCGGCGGCCAGGGCGGCGGTGACGATCGAGCCGTCGTCGCCGTGGTCGATCACCTGGCGCATGCGCTCGAGGTTCTGGTCGACGCGCACGCCCATGAGCTCGACCTGCATGCGGATCTGGTCGAGCTCGTCGTGGAAGGCCTGGCGCAGGGGGACGGGGGCGTCGGTCACATCGTCACCCGAACCTTCCGGTGATGTAGTTCTCGGTCCGCTCGTCGTCGGGGCTGGTGAAGATCGACTCGGTGCTGGCGAACTCGACCAGCAGGCCCGACCGGTGGTCGGAGGTCGGGTTGACCTCGGTGGAGAAGAACGCGGTGGCGTCGGACACGCGGGCGGCCTGCTGCATGTTGTGGGTCACGATGACGATCGTGTACTCGGACTTCAACTCCTGCATCAGGTCCTCGATGCGGGCCGTGGCGATGGGGTCGAGGGCCGAGCAGGGCTCGTCCATCAGCAGGACGTCGGGCCGGATGGCGATGGCCCGGGCGATGCACAGCCGCTGCTGCTGGCCGCCCGACAGGCCGAACGCCGAGCGCTTGAGCCGGTTGTGGACCTCGTCCCACAGCGCCGCGCCCTTGAGCGCCTCCTCGACGATGCCGTCGAGCTCAGAGCGCGAGCGGATGCCGCCGAGGCGGGGGCCGTAGGCGATGTTGTCGTAGATCGACTTGGGGAACGGGTTGGGCTTCTGGAACACCATCCCGATCCGCCGCCGGACCTCCACCGGCTGGACGTCGGACCCGTAGAGGTCGACGCCGTGGTAGGTCAGCTTGCCCGAGACCTTGGCGCCCGGGATCGGGTCGTTCATGCGGTTGAAGCAGCGCAGCACCGTCGACTTGCCGCAGCCGGACGGCCCGATGAACGCGGTGATGCGGCGGCGCGCGATCGTCATCGTGACGTCCTTGACCGCCAGGGCGTCGCCGTAGCGGACGGCCAGGTCGCCCACGTCGAAGACGACCTCGGCCGGGGTGGAGTCGGCGGACGACGGCTGTCCGTCCGGGCTGACCTCGGGGCGCGGGGCGGTGGTGCTCACGGTCGAGGTGATCTCGGGCGACGACATGGTGGGCGGCCTTTCACGCGCTGCGGGCAAGGGAGAAGCGGCTGGCGATGAGGCGAGCGGCGATGGTGAAGATGAAGACGAGGACGATCAGGGTGAGCGCAGCCCCGAACGCCCGGTCCTGGGCTCCCTCGAACGGGCGGGCCGCGTTGCGGAAGATCTGGGCGGCCAGCGTGGTGTTCTGGCCCTCGAACAGGTTGCGGTTCGACTCGAAGGTGATGCCGGCCACGATGACGATCGGCGCCGTCTCGCCGGCGGCGCGGGCGATGGCCAGCATGCAGCCGCTGACGATGCCGGCCAGCGCCGCGGGGATCACCACGCCGAAGGTCGTCCGCCACGTCCGCGCCCCGAGGGCCTGGCTGGCCTGGCGCAGCTCGTCGGGCACGAGGCGCAGCATCTCCTCGGTCGAGCGGATCACGATCGGCAGCATCAGGCAGGCGATGGCCAGGGCGGCGGCGAAGCCGGTCTGCTGCTCGGTGCGGATGACGTAGGCCGTGTAGATGAACAGGCCGAGCACGATCGAGGGCACGCCGGTCATGACGTCGGCCATGAACCGCACGAAGCGGGCGAACACGTTCTGCTTGCCGTACTCGTTGAGATAGATGGCGCCGAGGATCCCGAGCGGGATCGCCAGGAGGGCGGCGAAGCCGGTCACGATCAGCGTGCCGAGCACGGCCGGGCCCATGCCCGGCCCGTCGGCCCGGTAGGAGCGGGGGATGTCGGCGGTGAGGAAGTCGAGCGAGACGATCGAGGCGCCCCGCTTGATCACGTAGCCGATGATGAAGGCGAGCGGGATCGAGGCGATGATGAAGGCGAGCACCATGCCGGTCGAGGCGACGAAGTTGGTGGCCCGGCGCCGGAAGTTCGGCCGGGACGTCCCGAGGTCGATCGTCTGCGCCGCCATCAGGCCCCCCGCATCCGCAGTTCGGCGCGGGCGACGACCGCCCGGGCCAGGGTGTTGATGAAGATCGTGAGCGCGAACAGCAGCACGCCGAGCCCGACGAGCGCCGCCCGGTAGGTGCCGGACGACTCGCCCCACTGGAGGACGATGACCTCGGGGACCGCCGTGCCGGAGTTGAGGACGCTGCCGCTGATCCGGATGGCCGAGCCGATGGTCAGGGCGATGGCGATCGTCTCGCCCATGGCCCGGCCGAGGCCGAGCATCACCGCGCCGACGACGCCGCCGAAGCTGTGGGGGAAGACCGCGCCCCGGATCATCTCCCAGCGGGTGGCGCCGAGGGCCAGCGCGGCGTCCTTCTCGCCCTGGGGCACCGTGGCGAAGACCTCGCGGGTGATCGAAGTGATGATCGGCACGATCATGAGGGCCACGATCAGCCCCGCCGTCATGTAGCTGCGACCCGTGCCGCCCTCGGCGAAGATCGTGTTGAGGACGGGGATGCTCGACACGGCCGAGCCGATGTTCTTGTAGAGCGGGGTGATGTTGGGGGCCAGGACGGCGATGCCCCAGAGGCCGTAGACCACCGACGGGACGGCGGCCAGGAGGTCGACGACCATGGTGATGCCCGTCCGCATCCTCCGGGGCGCCAGCTCGGTGGTGAACAGGGCGATCCCGACGCTGACCGGGACGGCGATGAGGATGGCGATCGCCGACACGACCGCGGTGCCGTAGATGAAGGCCAGGCCGCCGAACTGGTTGTCGGCCGGGTTCCAGTTGTCCTCGGTGACGAAGCTGAGCCCCGCCTCGCGGAACACGGGCCACGCCTCGGCCACGGTGCTGACCGCGATGAAGGCGAGGATCACCAGCACCGCGAGGGCGGCGACGATGGTCACGACCCGGAAGGCGGTGTCCATCCGGGCGCCGCGACTCCCCTCGATGACGGTGGGGTCGCTCTCGATCGGCGCCGGGGGGGCGACGGCGGCCATGGTCAGTCCCTGCCTCCCTGTGGCTGGGCCCCGCAACGACGGCGGGGGACGGGCCCGAGGCCCGTCCCCTCACGTCGCGGTGCACGAGTCGTGCGCCGACCGTCGGTCACGACGTCTGGATCTTGTCCAGCTGGGCCACCGCCTTCGACTGGAGGTCGGACGGCAGCGAGGCGAAGCCGAGGTCCTTGCTGATGCTGGCCGTGTCCTTGACCAGGTAGTTGACGAAGCACTTGACCCCGTCGGCCTTCTTGGCGTCGGTGTACTTGGTCCGCACCAGGATGTAGGTGGGAGCGGTGATCGGGTAGCTGTCCGCACCCGGGGCGTTCAGCGGGTTGTAGGTCAGGTCGCTCTCGACCGTGGCCCCGGACAGGGCCGCCTGCACGCCCTCGACGGTCGGCTCGACGAACGTGCCGTCCTGGTTCTTGATGGACGCCCAGGTCAGGTCGCTCTCGGTGGCGTCGCTGAGGTCGACGTAGCCGATGGCGCCCTCGTTGCCCTTGACGATCTGGGCGACGCCGGTGTTCTGCGCGCCGGCCTGGGAGTTCCCGGGCCACTTCACCGTGTCGCCCGAGCCGAGGGTCCACTTGTCGGACGCGGCATCGAGGTACTTGGTGAAGTTGTTGGTGGTGCCGGAGCCGTCCGAGCGGTGGGCGATGATGACGTTCGTGCTCGGCAGGGTGGCATCGGGGTTGTCGGCCTTGATGGCGGCGTCGTCCCACTTCTTGATGTCGCCCTGGAAGATGCCCGCCAGCGTGTCCGGCGACAGCTGGAGCTTGTCGACGTCGGGCAGGTTGTAGGAGACCGTGATGGCCGAAGCCGTGGTCGGGACGTAGAGGTAGGACCCAGCCGTCGGCCCGTCGCCGTCCTTGACGAGGCTGTCGGAGCCGGCGAAGTCGTTGAGGTTCTTGCCGAAGTCCTGCTTGCCGGTGCCGGAGCCGACGGCGTTGTAGGTGACCGTCAGGTCGGGCTCCTTGTCGGCGAACTTGGTGATGGCCTCCTGGTAGAAGGCGTCGGGGAAGCTGGCCCCGGAACCGGTGATGTCGCCGGTGCAGTTGGACGAGCCGCTGCCGCCGCCGCTGCCGCTGGCGGCGTTGTCGTTGTTGTCATCGCCACCGCACGCCGCGGCGACCAGCCCGAAGGCGAGGATTGTCGCCAGCACCGCCAGGCGGCGTTGCTTGAAAGACTTCACTGATGCCCTCCCTTGGGCTCTGCTGTCGCTGGAGCGCAGAGACGCTCGCACTCGGTGAGCACGGTACGAAGGGCAGGTGAACGGACGGCGAGCGGAGAGGTGAACCAGGGGTGAACGAGGTGGGAACGTTCCCATAACGCCCGGCCGCCGGACCCCGATTTCCACGGTCCGCCAGCCCGGGCCTACGGCCGGTCCCGCCGGAGGCCTGGGGTCAGAGGCGACCCATGGCGTCCTCGGCGCCGACGAGGACCTTGCGGTCACGGTCGTAGGTGAGCATGTCGGCGACCTCGTCGAACGGGACCCACAGCCGCCCGGTGATCTCGTGGTTGGGCGCCCAAGGTCGCAGGTCGACGACCCGCATGGCCCAGTACCGGACGAGCTTGTCGCGGCCCTTGCCGTCCCGGTACCGGGTGGAGGTCAGCTCGTCGCCGAGGGCGCAGAGCAGGCCGGTCTCCTCGGTGACCTCCCGCAGGGCGGCCTGCTGGTAGGACTCGCCCCGGTCGAGCTTGCCCTTGGGGAAGGACCAGTCGTCGTACCGGGACCGGTACACGAGCACGATCTCGTACCCACCACCGTCGCCGGCGGCACGCCACACGACACCTCCGGCCGCGCGCACCTGCGGCCGGGACGCCTTCCGGGAGCGAGAGGGGGACATCTCGAGGATGTTCATACCCCGACCGGCCAGAGGAAGCGACCTCACCCCCGTGTGAATCCGAGCACGCGGGGTGTGGCTGAGGGCACGCAAGGGCCCAACCGGGCCGGTGGCAAGGAAGGATCCGGCCAGCCGGGCTCACCTGACCGGTTCCGTGGACGTTTCTGGTTGGGAGTCAACCAGAAACGTCCGTTGTAGGACCCAAGGTGCCTGACCGCACCGCCGGCGAGGGCAGTCGAGGCCGCCCCGGCGGCCTCGTGGCGGCACCGTTTGGGGCCACTCGACACCGCACCGCTCGCGCCCCGGTAGCACCCATCCGCAGGCGGCGAGGAAGCGCCGCACCGACGAACCTGGCCACGCCGACCGCAACACCAGGCGACTCCCGCCGACCGCACCGCCGGCCAGGGCAGTCAAGGCCGCCCCAGCGGCATCGTGGCGACACTGGGGAGACCGGCGACAGCGCCAGTTGGGCCCGCCGCGCCGACCGGCGACGGGTGTGGCTGGGCCCGCAGCCGCACCGTCAGCCGGCCGCAGACTCGGGCGGTTCGGGTAGGGCCACGAGCTCCGCACCCGCCGGGCGGTCGGCGGAGCCGACTGCGCCGCGGGTGCGGAGCTCGTCCACCCGGTCCAGGTGGCGCTCCAGTTGGCGGCGGCGGGGGCCGCTCAGGTCGTCCCAGCTGCGGCGGACCGTGTCGAGGCTGCGGCCCACCTTGTCCATGGCGTCGGCGAACTTGGCCCACTGGCGCTCGAACGCCGCCAGGCAGGCCAAGATCTCGTCGGAGGTGCGCTGGAGCTGCGTCTGTTCCACCGCCTGGCGGATCACCGCCAGCACCGAGAACAGCGTGCACGGGGAGCACAGGACCACCTTCTGGTTCAGCGCCACCTCCACCAGGTCGCGGTCGTGGGTGTGGACGAAGGCGTAGACCGCCTCGTTGGGGATGAACAGCAGCACCTCGTCGAGCGTGTCGTCGGGGTCGATGTAGACCCGCCCCGACAGCTCGCGCACCCGGGCCCGCACGTCGCGGACGAAGGCGATGGCGTGCTGGTCGCGCTCGCGGTCGGACGCCGCCTCGAGGTACCGGAGGTAGTTGTCGACCGGGAACTTGACGTCCATGTGCAGCACCCGGCCGCCCGGCAGCAGGAACGTGAAGTCGGGGATGGTGCCGGCCGCGGTGGCCGACTGCTTGCGGTAGCTGATGCCCTCGACCAGCCCCGCCGCCCGCAGCACGTCGTCGGCCATGCGCTCGCCCCACTGGCCCCTGGCCTGGGGGTTGGCCAGCGCCTGGCGCAGCGACTGGGTGGTGTCGGCCAGCCGGGCGCTCGACGCCGCCACGTCGGCCAGCCGGGCCTCGACCCGACCCGACTGCTCGGCCCGCTCGCGGGCCAGCGTGGCCACCATCTCGGCCACCCGGGCGACCTCGGCCCGCACGTCGCCCATGCCCGCCTCGACCGCCGAGTTGCGCAGCGCCAGCTCGTCGACCATGCGCCCCCGCATCTCGCCCACCCGCTGCTCGAACGCCGCCGACCGGGCCGCCAGCTCGCGCGCCCCCGCCTCGGCCTGGGCGCCCAGCCGCTCGCCCGCCACCTTGACCATCGTGTCGACCGCGGCGTCGACCGCCGCCCGCACCGTCGCCTCGTGGGCCGGCGACCCGAGCACAGGGGCGGACGGGTCCGAGGGGCCGGCCGAACCACGCCCGGCGCCAGGCGCAGCAGGCAGCCCGGCCAGGCGCCCTCGGGCAGCCAGCCACGCGACGACGAGCCCGGCGCCGAGGCCGAGGGCGATGCCGACGAGGAGCACTGCGGTGTCCATGCCCCGAACATACGAACGGGGTACGACAGTTTGGGCGTCAGACCAGCGTGGAGGGGGTGGCGGGGCCCTCGGCGGCCCGCGCCGCGGTCAGCGCCTGCAGCCGCAGGTGCGACTCGTTGCTGCCGCCCTCGGGCGCCCGGGCCCACACCCCGTCCGACCCGAGCGTCCACGACAGCACGTCGTCGGCCAGCTCGACCTCCAGCACCTCGTCCAGCCGCGCCTGCAGCTCGGGGTCGGCCACCGGCGTCAGCACCTCGACCCGCCGGTCGAGGTTGCGGGGCATCAGGTCGGCCGACCCGATCAGGTGCCGCGGCAGCCCCGGCCCCGCCCCGTTGGCGAACCGGTAGATCCGCGAGTGCTCCAGATACCGCCCCACCAGCGACCGCACCCGGATGTTCTCCGACAGCCCCGGCACCCCCGGCGTCAGGCAGCAGATGCCCCGCACCAGCAGGTCGATCCGCACCCCCGCCTGCGAGGCCCGGTACAGCTCCTCGACCATCCCCTCGTCGACCAGGCTGTTCATCTTCATCGTGATGCGGCCCCGCCCCGGCCCGGCCTCGATCTCCCGCGAGATCAGCGCCACCAGGCCGTCCCGCATCAGCCGGGGCGCCACCAGCAACCGCCTGTAGGTGATGTTGCGCCCGTACCCCGTGAGCTCGTTGAACAGCTGGGTGAGGTCGGACCCGATGGCCGGGTCGCAGGTCAGCAGGCCCAGGTCCTCGTAGATCCGGGCGGTCCTCGAGTTGTAGTTGCCCGTGCCGAGGTGGCAGTACCGGCGCAGCCCGTCGGCCTCGTCCCGGATCACCAGCGCCGCCTTCGAGTGCACCTTGAGCCCGATGAGCCCGTAGGTCACGTGGACCCCCGCCTCCTCCAGCTGGCGGGCCCACTCGATGTTCGCGCTCTCGTCGAAGCGGGCCTTGAGCTCGACGATCACCGCCACCTGCTTGCCCCGCTCGGCGGCCCGGATGAGCGAGCGGGCGATGGGGCTGTCGCCGGACGTGCGGTAGAGCGTCATCTTGATGGCCAGCACCTGGGGGTCGGTGGCCGCCTGGCGGACGAACTCCTCGACCGTGGTGCGGAAGCTCTCGTACGGGTGGTGGACCAGCACGTCGCCCCGGCGCATGGCGGCGAAGACGTCGACCCGCTCACCCTCGGTCGGCGCCAGGCGGGTCGGCGTGACCCGCTGGTAGGGCGGGTCCTTGAGGTCGGAGCGGTCGAGGCCGTGCACCGCCCACAGGCCCCCGAGGTCGAGGGGCCCGACGCTGACGTAGACGTCCTCGTCGGCCACGTCGAGCTCGCGCTGGAGCAGCTCGAGCACCTCGTCGGACATGGCGGCGTCGATCTCCAGCCGCACGGCACGTCCGAACCGCCGCCGCCGCAGCTCGACCTCGACCGCCGCCAGCAGGTCGTCGGCCTCCTCCTCCTCGAGGGTGAGGTCGGTGTTGCGGGTGACCCGGAAGGCGTGGTGCTGCTCGATCTCCATGCCCGGGAACAGCTGGTCGAGGTGGGCGGCGATGACCTGCTCGAGGGGCACGTAGCGCTCGCCGTCGGGCAGCACCACGAACCGGGGCAGCAGGTTGGGCACCTTGACCCGGGCGAACCGCCGCACCTCGGCGTCGGGGTCGCCGACGATCACGGCCAGGTTGAGCGACAGGTTGGAGATGTAGGGGAACGGGTGCCCGGGGTCGACGGCCAGGGGGGTGAGGACCGGGAAGATGCGCTCCTCGAAGAACTCGACCAGGAACTTCTCGTCGCTCTCGTCGAGGTCGCCCCAGGACGACAGCTTGATGCCGGCATCGGCCAGCCCGGGCGCCACCCGGTCGAGGAAGGTGGCCTGGAGGTGGGGAAGCTGCAGCTCGAGCTTGTCGCGGATCTCCAGCAGCTGCTGGGCGGCGGTCAGGCCGTCGGGGGTGGAGCCGCCCACGCCCGCCGCCACCTGGTCCTTCAGCGCCGCCACCCGGACCTGGAAGAACTCGTCGAGGTTCTGGCTGAAGATGGCGAGGAACTTGGCCCGCTCGAGCAGCGGCACCCGCTCGTCGTCGGCCAGGGCCAGCACGCGGGCGTTGAAGTCGAGCCAGGACAGCTCGCGGTTGCGGTAGCGAACGGGGGACTCGCTGTCAGCGCCCGTGAGGTCGGCTACGTCCGCGGGTTCGGCCACGCCGCGAGGCTACTGGCGCGCGGCGCGCGGGGCTCGGGCGAAGTGATGAACGTTCGGTGACGGGGCGCGGGGGCGGCCGCGGGGCCGCTCAGGCGTCGTCGTCCTCGGGGTAGCCGAGGTCCCACTCGAGCAGGATGTGCTCGCGCTCGGCGTCGCGCACGACCCGCTCGCGGTTGCGGCGGAACTGGGGGTCGTGGGGCGGGAGGAGGACGAGGCGGGCCATGACCCGGGCCCGGAAGTCCTCGATCATCTGCCGGTCGCCGAAGTCGGACTGGACGTCCCAGTGCGGCGCCACCGGCCCGAGGTAGACGACACGGGCGTGGCCGCGGGGCGGCTCGACTTCGGGTGCGACGTCGGACATGGCGGACCAGCCTACCGGGAGCCGGTGGGGGGTCCCGATTTCGCGATCAGGTTCCGCATGCCTCAGCCCCCGCGCCGGCCGATCGTGGCCTGGAGCGTGCGCTCGTCGCCCCGGCGCTCGATCGTCAGCTTCACCGTGTCGCCCGGCTCGTGGTCCCGGATGACGTCGCCCAGCGGGGCGCCGGAGGTGATGCGCCTGCCGTCGACGGCCACGATCACGTCGCCCTCCCTCAGCCCCGCCCGCTCGGCCCCGCTGCCCGCGAGCACCTCGGACACGAACGCCCCCTCGTCGGCCGTGATCCGCAGCCGTTGCTTGACCGCCGGCGCCACCGACTCGACCGGCACCGTGCTCACCCCCAGCCGGGGCGTGTCGGGCGTCACGGTGGCGTCGCCCCGCTGCAGCCGGTCGACGATCGGCCGGGCCGAGTCGATGGCGATGGCGAACCCGATGTTCTGGCTGTTCTCGATCAGCGCGGTGTTGATGCCCACCACCTGGCCGCTGGCGTCGACGAGGGGACCGCCGGAGTTGCCGGGGTTGATGGCGGCGTCGGTCTGGATCAGGTCGGACAGCCGCCCGTCGGAACCGTCGATCGTGCGGTTGACGGCCGAGACGATGCCCGTGGTGACGCTGGGCTGACCCCCCAGGTTTAGAGCGTTCCCGATGGCGATCACCGGCTCGCCCACCAGCAACGCCTCCGACGAGCCCAGGTCGGCGGGATGGAGGCGCCTGGCCCCGTCCATGCGGATGACGGCCAGGTCCCGGTCGGGCTCGCTGCCCACCAGGGCCGCGCGGAAGGTGGCGCCGTCGAAGGTGCGCACGGTGATGCGGTCGGACTGCTCGATGACGTGGGCGTTGGTCATGACCAGGCCGTCGGCGGTCAGGACGACGCCGGTGCCGGCGCCGCCGAACACGTCGCCCTGGCCGGGCGCCCGGGTCTCGATGGTCACGACCGACTCCTCGACGTGGTCGAGGATCGACTGCACGTCCATGACCCCGTCCTCGGTGGTGACCGGGGGCCGGGCGACGATGCGGTGGACCTGGTCGGGCCGCCCGGCGCCGGCGCCGAGCGCCACGCCCGCCCCGACGAGCGCTCCGACCAGGGCGGATACCACCGCTACGGTCCACAGGGTGCGGCGCCGGGAGGCCGCCTCGCCGGTGTCGGCGACCGGCTCGGCGTGGCCGTGCCCGGGCCCGGCGGGCTCGGCCGGGAGCACCGGACGGGGGACCGCGAACGGGGGTGGTCCAGGGGCCTGGCCAGGGGGCGTACTCTGTTCCGCGTCGCGGGCGTGCTCCTGGGGAGCGTCCGTCGTCACCGCCCCATGCATACCCGATGGGTGCGGTCGACAGCGCAGCGCCCGACTCGCGGTGAGGGGAAATCCCCCATGACGCCGAGGCAACTCTCAGGGAACATTCAGGTGGGTTGGATAGTCGAATGCATGTGACGCGCGACGGCGGACGTCGCTAGCAACCTGGAGGACGGATGGACACCGAATGGATGGCCCGGGGGAACTGCGCCCAAGAGCCCCCCGCCATGTTCTTCCCCAGCGACGGTGTGGGAGTCGAGATTGCCCGGCGCATCTGCGCCACCTGCCCGGTCAAGGAGCCGTGCCTGGAGCACGCCCTGGCGAACCGCATCGACCACGGGGTCTGGGGCGGCGCATCCGAGCGGGAACGGCGGAGGATCCTGAAGCGGCGGCGGGTGGCGGCTCTGGCCACGACCGCGGCGGTCCCGGCGGCGCCGGGGCGCGGTGATGGAGACGCCGGTCCCGATCTGGACCGGACGCCCACCTGTCCGGCGGCCTGACAGGCCGCCCCGCGCCGGGTGACGCAACAGCCGCTCGGCCGGGGCCGGGCGGCTCTAGGCGTCGGTGACTAGCTGCTCGCTGCTGGCGCTCAGGCCTTGTCGGACTCGTCGTCCTTGTCGGCCTTGTTGCCGCTCTCGTTCAGCCCGCGCTTGAACTCGGACTGCGCCTGGCCCATCGAACGGGCAAGCTTGGGGAGCTTCGCGCCGCCAAAGAGGACCAGGATCACCAGCAGGACGATGAGAAGTTCAGGTGCTCCAAGGTTCACGCCGGGGAGTCTATCGGTGATCGGGACCCCAGGCCCCGGCGGGTGACCGCGTGACGCTCGAGTGCGTGGTCAACGTGAGCGAGGGCGCGCACCCTGACCTGGTCGGATCGCTGGCCGCCGCGGCCGGCGACGACCTGCTGGACGTGCACTCGGACCCGCATCACAACCGCTCGGTGCTGACGATGGTGGGCACCGAGGCACCACGAAGAGTGGCGGAAGCTGCGGTCTCGTTGCTGGACCTCGGGGCGCATGTCGGGGTGCACCCGCGGTTCGGGGTGGTGGACGTGGTGCCCTTCGTCCCGCTCGATCAGCCGTTCGCGGATGCTGTCGCGGCGCGGGACGCGTTCGCTGAGTGGATCGCTTCGTCGCTCGGGGTGCCGGCGTTCCTCTACGGGCCCGAGCGGTCGCTGCCGTCGGTGCGGAGGTCGGCATTCGCCGGCCTGGCGCCGGACTTCGGCCCGACCGTGCCCCACCCGACCGCCGGGGCCGTGGCCGTGGGGGCGCGGCCGGTGCTGGTGGCGTGGAACCTGTGGCTCGCGTCGCCCGATCTGGCGCGGGCGAGGGAGGTCGCGGCCGCGGCGCGGTCGGCGGAGGTGCGGGCGCTCGGTCTGGCCGTCGGGGACCGCGTGCAGGTGTCGCTCAACCTCGTTGCGCCCGACGTCGTGGGGCCGGCGGAGGCTTGGGACCGGGTCGCCGCGTTGGTCGACGTGGCGGGGGCCGAGCTCGTGGGTTTGGTGCCGGAGGCTGTGCTCCTGCGTACGCCGCGGTCGCGGTGGTCGCAGCTCGACCTGTCCGCGGACCGGACCATCGAGGCGCGGCTTTCTAACGACAACGACAAATGAGGCCGCCATCTGGCCGGGCGGGGCCCGGCCAGATCTTCAGATGATGAGGGCGGTCGGGCGACTCGCCAGGTGAGGGACTCACGTCGTAGCGCCGTACCACTGG